>PSPW01000028.1 GCA_004195615.1 Methanobacteriota archaeon
ACAAGATTCTATGCTGGACTGCAAATCAAGTAACTGTATGTACCGATATGAGACAAGTGAACAAGAAAATACCCGTTCCGGGATGGATGCGTGAAGGATTGGCAAAGATGCAATCCAACTAGGGCCTTGGCCATTTTTTTGCTAATACTTTTGCGAGATCATCATCCATTTTTGCATCCCACCAATTTGCTTCGCGCCATATTGCATATCGGCCTCGAATGCCTCGTAAATCTGCATTTTCTAGTTTAGTATTTTGAAAATTAGACATATTCATTCTCGCCTTCAGGAATCTAGCTCCTCGCATATCAGCCCCATCAAATGCACATTTCATCAAATTCGCTCGTAAAAATGAGGCTTTTCTCAAATCTGCGCCAGATAGATCAGCACCTTCTAAATCTGCTTCATCGAAAACAGCTCTACGCAAATCTGCACCGGCGAGATTCACATCTCGCAAATTTTCGCCGATGTGAGACGTAAACGACCAATCTTTCCGTTCAGGCTCTACCTGCTTGTTTTCTTTACTCAAGAAGAGACCCTTTCCATATGATTCCGGCCGGCGTCAGTAAGTACAACATAGCGGTTTTTCTTTGGCATCCCTGTTGGATATTGGAGTAATGGTTCTTGCTTATTTCCTCTAGGGCCGCCTTCTAACATACGATTAATATAGAGTGAAAAATTCCATTTTTCTACTTCCTCCGCAGTCCATTTTCCTGCTAAAGCTATCAAATTTTTCAATTCACGAGGGGGCGTATTAGTTTCTTTTTCTACAAACCGTAAATAGTGAATTGCCGCCAAAATAACATCACCTGTTTTTTCGACATTACACGAATCCAAAAGTCGACGAAATGCAGAGCCACGCTCTGGAATTCCGCTTTGAATAGCTCGCTGTGCAGCAGCTTCGACAGCCTCTTCTCTGGCTTTCCGAATTACAGATAAATTTGCTGTCCATGATCCCTTCTCTTTGATTTTCAGCCAAGCATCATCCACTTCTTTCGCTGAACCAGAAAGATCTATTTCTTGACTTCCTACTCTAATGTAGATTCTTCCCACGCCTGATTGACCGCCTTCACTCATGAATTAATGCCGAATTGTCTGCTTTTGTTAATTTATCGCTTCGTTCTTTAACAAATTAGTCCGATTACTTTCAACCGTCGCATTCAAGAAATCTACACATAGAGGCGGTTGATATGGGAGCAGACCACAACAGTGCCTATCCTTTGGTTCTGCATGCTGAAGCAGATCCAAATCGTCTCGGTGGAACAGCAATTTGTGGATTTTCTACCGTTGGCTCAGTTGGTGTTATTGCCACATCACATCTTATCAGTTCATTGAAATTAGGTGTGATGGGGACAGTATTACACCCTAAATTTCCGGCCATTGCTTTAATCCATGATTCAGTTCCAAAGCACCCAGTTCGTGTTTACCAAGGCGAAGATATAGGAGTTTTTACTTCGGAAATACAATTTCCGTCTGAAAATGATATCTATTTCGGCGAAACCGTCCTAGAATGGTTCACCAAGGGAGGTTTCGACCGATTAATTGTCATCGATGGTGTTGTTAGCAATGATCTTGGAATTAAAGAAGATAGCGAACTATGGGGAGTTTCTTCTTCACAAATTGGTAGAAATCAACTTGACGATGCCGGGATTCAACGAATTCAACACGGCATTGTATCAGGGATTTCGGGATACCTTATCGCTGAAGGCGAGCGTAGAGGTCTCGATGTGACGGCTCTGCTCGCTGAATGCAATCCTATGTATCCCGATGCGCGTGCTGCATTAATTGCCATCGAAGGGATATCTGAACTTCTAGATAAGGAAATTCCCGTTCAAGGATTACTCGATGATGCAAGAAATATCGAAGCACGCGTACGAGAAGCTTTCGAGCGCTCGCAATCAACCGCTCTTCCAGCCCCACGCAACGACGATGATGACGATGAAGTCCACATGGTCTACTGATTAGTAGAATGGATTTGTTCCAGCTGCGTGGTCGGTCGTATCGATAACTGCGGTAATCCCAGGTACATTCTCGATTATCATTACTTCAACTCCTTGTTTCAGTGTCACATCGGACATACCACACCCTTGACATCCGCCACCGAAGGCAATCATTGCCTTTCCATCATTGATGCCAATAAAATCGACATGTCCACCATGTGAAGCCACAGCGGGATTCACTTTCTCTTCGATAATTTCTGCTACCGATAGGGATAATTCGTCAACCCAGAGTGGGTTGGGATTTTCGAAAGAGAAACCACCACCCATAAGTGTCTCCTTGAAATCTAGAGTCGTTCCTTCGATGTATTGAACGCTTCTTTGCGCGATTAGCACATCAAAACCGCTAGAGTTTGTGTGTAAATCGCCATCTTTTGAATCACTCTTTTCAATTAATTGTAAATCGTATTGGAAGCCTTTGGGACCTCGGCCGATAATTTCAATTCGAATAACGAGTTCTTCTCCACCATCTGCTTGAGAAATGAATTGATCGAGCATCTCGCGAGCTTTCTCAGTGATATTCAACATGATTCTCATCTTCGCCTGAAGTCTGCCGTTCTTCAACCTGTCTTTTTGCGAGGAACACTCATTGCCTTGATTCGATTGGCAAGGCTGTGTCGCAGACCGTGCTCGATGTATTTGACCGTCCACTGAAAGATTTACGTATTTCAGTTACAGATAGATGTAATTTCCGATGTCCATATTGTATGCCTAGAGATAAATTCAACGAATCTCATACTTTTCTGCCACGTCGAGCCTTCCTTTCTTTTGAGGAAATTGAAAAAGTCGTACTTGCTTGTATTGAACTCGGGCTCGAGAAAGTCAGACTTACTGGTGGAGAACCTCTCCTCAGGCCAGATTTGCCTAATCTAGTTTCTCAATTATCCAAGCATAAAATTGACCTCGCTCTAACTACCAATGGTTCTCTTCTTCGACGTAACGCACAGGCATTAGCTGACGCAGGGCTTTCTAGAGTCACAGTTAGCCTCGATGCCTTGGATGATGAAATTCATCGAATAATGACCGACTCAAAAGTCCCAGTCCCAGACATACTAGATGGAATAGATGCTGCATTAGAGGCGGGGCTAACTCCAGTGAAAATTAATTGCGTCATCAGAAGAGGTGTGAATGAGGGCCAAGCAGCGAAACTTGTCAATCATTTTCGTGGAACCGGAGTGATTGTTAGATTTATTGAGTTCATGGATGTAGGTAGGACAAATGGGTGGAGTAGGGGTGAAGTCATTCAGAGTAAAGATCTGCTTTCACATCTTCAAACAGAGTTTGATTTGATTCCTTTAGAGGAAGTTCGTACCTCTGATGTTGCTGTGCGCTGGGGTCATTCGGATGGATCTGGTGAGATAGGTCTGATTTCTTCTGTAAGCGCGCCTTTCTGTGGCGATTGCGTGCGCGCGAGGATTTCTGCTGATGGAAGGCTATTCACTTGCTTATTCGCATCTGGCGGCCATGATCTTCGAGCTTTGATTCACAACGGCGCAAACGGAGAAAATCTGACTGCGGCTATCGCTGCAATCTGGACACGTCGCGCTGATCGCTACTCTGAATTGCGTTCCGAGGAGACTTCAGCGCTTCCGCGAATCGAGATGTCCTACATCGGTGGTTGAACCCGTCTTCCCAATATGCTTCAATTCCCATATCATGCCGCAGCCGCTGGGGCAGAATCTGGAATCTTTGGCACCTCTCTCCTCTCCCATCCTTCTTCTCTAAGCAAGTGTATTACGTTCTCGTATAGCTTCGTTGCTTCATAAGATTCCCGATATTCCATCGTATCTTCCTCAATCCTGTGCATCTCATATTCAAGCGCCCTCCTAATCATCCGAGATCGCGATAAACCAGGAATCTTCTCAGACCATTCTGAGATAAATTCTCTCAATTCTTGTAATTCTTCTTTTGGCATCTTGAAAGTGACCGAAATCCATTGCATTGACCTATCCTAGTAGGTCAAAGGTTTATGAACCCCCGCTCCCGCCGTTAGTGCGTCGCTTCCTATACCGGAAGGTGGAAGTGGTGTGGGGGCGCTTCGGCGCAACCCGCGGGACAATGCACTCAGACATAGCTTGTCTGCATCTCAGCAGAGATGGAAAGAAGGCGGTAGGAACCGCTCTGGGGCAACCAGCACCAACCCAGAATAAAAAATTTGGAAAGGGATACACATGTATTGGAAAATGAAATTATGCCTAATAGTATTCTTGGTAATCAACCTGACATCGGGTTGTTTGGCAGCAGGAAGACTCCTGATCGTAGCTTGAACCTCAAGTTACAAAGGCTAGCCGTTGTTATTCCTCGGCACCATGCAAAAATAACATATTATTGCCATCAGATAGAGAGGATGTTGTATTCTGAATGGAGCAGCCACGCGCTACCTCAACAACACACAATGCGACGTGGACACAACTAGCCCTGCCCGGGCACAAGCCCGGGCAGGTGCATTAGGAAGTGCATATACCCCAATTCAACTTAACATTCAATTCTTATTAGGAGAAGAACCAGATGTCATTCACAGAAGACGAAACAATGCCAAGGTGCTCAATCTGCGCTCTTCGCGACATCAAAGATGCTTTTTGGGATAGAGCTGTAGAGGATAAGAAGCGTATTTTGTTGGCTTATATTCATCAGCACGGTATCTTGGCTCCAATGATGCCAGAACACTTTCATAGGATTCGAATGATGAAGTTAGACCTAGTAGAAGCACAAATTCAGCGAGGCTGGCACTTTGATGAGACGGATCTGCTTGATGAGGTGGAAAATTACGAAGAGATGGTTGAAAACTTCAGGAGTTGGGCGCGATTCATGAAGACAGTCGGTACGAATAAGGACCCTTACTTCAACAGGATGATGATTGGATCCATCAACCAGGAAATCGAGTCTACCGAATTCACACTCTCGGTATGCAAAGGAGCTCTCGACGGCATGATAGCTCTAGGGTATGAGCCACTTCGAAGTCGCCAAACCTTCGGTAGCGGATGCCCAGAGTGTGGCATGTCCATTGTGGCATGAGGTTCTGGAAGGCCAGAAAGTTCTTTCTGGCGCCCAGTTAAATTGCTAACATTTATCAGTATCCGAAAGTAGCCTTTGACGCTCAGTTAGATCACTAACAATTTTCTAGTCCAGAAAGAACTTTCTAGCGCTCTGTCCATCCAATTCAACATACAAAAAAGAGGAGAAATTTATGACTAACAAAGAAGAAGGCATAGCTCACCTAAAGGAAGTAGATGGTGACCAAACCGCAATTTCCTTGACTAAGGAAGAATTTGTTAATCTAATGAAGGAAGGTGTGAAGATTCCCAGCCATGTTCAGATAATATTCTCAGATGTAGAAGGATCAGTAACTCTTGAGACAGTGAGGGACATGGTAATCCCAGTGATGGAGGATATGGAAGAACTATCTGACCTACCAGTCTCAGATTTGTACGACGTCCCCCTCGGACTGCTTCGTAGAGACAATCTCCGATGCCTGGGTAAGTGCAGGTTCCACAGAGAGTCCTTTAGGGAGAGAAAATACTGGCCAGAGGAACCTAGAATAGAGCCAAAAGACGTCCGTAGAATCGATCTGTGTAGAACCATGTTGACTCCGGAATGGATTAGAGTAGCAATCTCAACTTTGTTTCATGAGTATCTTCACGCTCTTGGTTTTGGTGGGCATACTCCAATGTTTAGGTCATTGGAGGCTCTATGGCCCGATGAGGACGCCAACGGTGGATATCCTAGAAAAATCAGAAGCCATGAACACAGAATGGCCTTCAGTGAGGCTCGCCGAGAAACTCTAAGGTGGCTTTGGGATTCACAAGGAATACCATTCTCTGTTTGGAAGAAAACATGAGCACAGAATGGAATTCTCACGGTCTTTCTAGAGCTATCTCTGACATCTGGAGCAACTTCTCTCGAACTTCATCCATGCTTTCACCTATCATTAGCGGCCGAACCTATCGCATCCATCGCTGCAACTACCACTGACCAAGGCGCATCAGTTCTAAATGAAGGTTCAGCATAATGCGAAACCGATGCACTGTGTCCCTTTTCTTTGAGGTAAGCAACCATCTTTGCAGGGCTCGGGGGAGATCCCTTTTCGTGCCAACTGGCCAACTCATCTACGGCGATAAGGTGGTGAGAATAAATTGCTTCAGATTCTTCTGCGATATTTCGTACGGCTCTAGCAACTTTTCTGTTTTCAAGTTCAACATTTTTTTGACTCCAATTTGCTGGATCCTTTTCAGAATATATTGCACCACATAATTCCAAAGAGCGATCAACTGTCATCGATGCCATGACGTCTTTATCTCCCATGGGGCCAATCCACATAGGCCCTGAAATGCGTTTATCTTCACGCGCAACAGGATGAGAAAGAGGTAGAAAGCACCGTATTGGCAAATCTGTACTCGAATCCTTGGGTAGAAGGCCTGAATTGGTTGATGCCTCAACTTCTTCTTCAGTCGGGTTGTACACCCTCCATCCCAATGATGATTCCAGATTGTTCGCACCTTCCATCAACCGCAGAACTCGAACAGAAACTCTCAGATGATGTGAATCCCAAATCGACAAAAGAGGAATGATACTTCTGTCGTGCCTTGCAGTAGCACGTGCAACGGTTGCCATCAGTACTCTCAACCCCGAATCATGTTTGAGTTTGTCAAGTCGTACACGCGCACCATATCTTCTCATCAAAGGATTCTTCGACGAGCCAGTCAATGCTGCAGTATCGGTCGCACTTACTTCAAGCACACCACGTCTTGCAAGAGATTGAATAGCGGTATCTAGGAATGGCACGGGTGAGCCGAATGGGTCGATGTCGACCCAATGCCATCCTTGTGAAATTACACTAGCTCGAAGATCTCCAAGTAGTGAATTCAATTCACCATTATTTGAAGGAAAGTCTGCCTCTGTTTTCATTGCCCAATCAAGTGCATTCTGATTCATATCGCCAACAGTCGCAATCAGACGCGAGGCTGTTTCAGATGGTAATTCATTCAGCCAGCGACGGGCTCTCAAACCGGAGGCGCTCAATCCATCGAGAGCTCTTACCTCAGAGTTACCTAGCATGCCAGATTCAATCGCGTAATCCATCAGCATTACACTTCGCGTTCGTGAACCGGCCATTGCAGGATTGTGGAAAACAGAATCCTTCGACTTAGCAGCCGGGCCTTTACTTTCTGAATCCGGCAGCGAAGTCACACGGGTCAGGGTTCTTCCTTCTCTATGTACAACACCCGGCCATCCGACGGGTTTAGACTCAGTCACAAAAGTCCGACTCACCCATCACACAAGGTATTGACTACCTAAGCCCGACTAATAATGCTCGAAAACCACTTCTGAATTAACGTGAGTCACACGATTTCCTTCATCGTTGACGATACCGATTATCTGACTACCAGGCAGCCGCTCTGATATCCACGATTCGACAGATTGAGCGGCACTTTTCGAAACCGCGAGAACCATTCCAAGACCCATATTGAAGGTACGATGCATCTCGCGAATATCGACAGATCCTTGCTCAGCTAACCAAGTAAATTCCGGTGGAATTGGAAGTGGGTTTTCGATGTGCCATCCCAAACTATTGTGCAGGCGAAGAAGGTTTGAAAGTCCTCCTCCGGTGATATGCGCCATCGCTTTTATTTCACTGATTTCACAAGGTCCATTACCATCTCGACACTGTTTGATTAAATCGATTAATGGATCGACATAAATTCTTGTAGGATTCAGTAAAATTTCACCTAAACTTACTCGAGAGGTGCTGTTATTTCCTTCAAACCGCTCAATTTCACGAGATACATGTGTAGGATTAAATGGAGCCGCTTCAGTTAGAGAAGATTCTGTTCTTTCGAGAATTGCTCTGACTAATGTGTAACCGTTAGAATGGATCCCACTGCTCGGTAAACCAATCAGAAGATCTCCTGCTTCGAGGTTTTCGCCTGTGATGGCTTCACCTTTCGGGAACCATCCCAAGGCAGTACCTGACATGTCGAGTTCAGTTACGATTCCAGGTAGCGTCGCAGTTTCACCGCCAGCGAGAGTGATACGAGCGCGTCGGCAAGCTTCAGCGAGAGATGCGCCGAGAATTG
>PSPW01000029.1 GCA_004195615.1 Methanobacteriota archaeon
AAGTGTTCGTCTCTATTATATCGCTCCCCGCTTCTAAGTATTCTCTGTGGATGTCAAGGATGATGTCTTCTCTGGAAATGTTCAGGGCCTCGTTGTTACCCAGTAGGTCAATTGCACTATCTTGAAAACTCATTCCTCTGAAATCCTCTTCTTTCAGATCGTATGTCTGGACCATGGTCCCCATGGCTCCATCAATGACTAGAATCCTCTCCCGGAGTAAATTCTCAAGCATCTCTAGTCCCCCATCGTGTCTCTCAGGAGGGGGCACACATACTCGTTCTTTTCGGGGATTTCTCTGGATTATGATTTAAGAAAGGCAATTTTCTCATCATCCAGTCGTTCCCAAGAGAATCCACCATCTTCGTCGGGGGGTCTCCCAAAGTGCCCCCCAGAAGCAGTCTTGGAGAAAATCGGAGATCTAAGCCCCAGCGATTCGATAATGGCTTGGGGTCTGAAGTCGAAGCACTTTCCGACCTTCTCAGTTAGGGCTGAGTCCGAGATTGTCCCTGTTCCCTGGGTGTTTACATTCACGCTGATGCTAACCGGTTCCGAGACACCTATTGCATATGCGAGTTGAATCTCACATTTTTCGGATAAACCGCTTGCAACAACGTGCTTCGCAGCCCATCGAGCCGCATAGGCAGCCGACCGGTCAACTTTACTCGGGTCCTTCCCACTGAAAGCACCCCCTCCGTGCCTGCCCATGCCGCCGTAGGTATCCACAATTATCTTCCTACCTGTTAGTCCTGCATCAGCGTGAGGTCCACCAAGAACGAAACGACCGGTCCCATTGATAATTAGGTTTGTACTCTCATTAAGCAACTCGTCCGGAATCACCTTTTTGATAATCTTCTCTTTTATCTCGTTGACGATGAACTCATGCTCCCGCTCCTCATCACCATCGAACATTTCGTTTGCTAGGTCATCATGTTGTATGGCAATCACTACTGTATCCAGCCGAATCGGGTTGCCGTCATCGTGGTACTCCACAGTTACTTGGCTCTTGGAGTCCGGTCTTGCCCATGGCAGAGAACCATCTTTCATGGATTCGCTTAATTTTAGGGTTAGTCTCTGGGAGAGCGCAGCCGGCAGGGGCATAAATGACCCGACAAGGTCAGCGAAGTTCTCAGATTCGTTAGATGCATAGCCAAACATTAGCCCTTGATCTCCAGCACCTTGTTCAAGATGAAGTCCCTTCCCTTCGTCGACTCCTAAGGCGATATCTCCAGACTGCTGACTAATCAGAACCGTAACATTGCAGATTTCCGTACTAGTTGCGTCCATTCCTACTGAATGATCAGTATAACCTATTTCCGAAGCCGCACTTCTGGCAATCGCTTCGTAGTCAATTGACTCATCTGTAGACACTGTTACCTCTCCACCCACAATGATGTGGCTTTCTTCGTCCATCCCCTTTACCATCGTTTCGACCGCGACTCTTGCCTTGCTGTCTATCCGTAGGCACGCATCAAGTATTGAATCTGAGATTTTGTCACAAAGCTTGTCGGGATGACCTTCAGAAACCGACTCGGAAGTAAACAGGTATGTCATGAGTCACCGTCCTTTAATTTCGATTTCAACTATCCGGTCAAGTGTCGTATAAATCGGTTTCCATGCAGAAACTTCTGTATTTTTTCGATATCCTTTGTAGCAATTCAACAGAGTGTTCGAAATTGTAAGTCATGATGTGCTCAACATTTACTCCAATTGGGACTCTAATCTTATTTTCTGTAACGAAAGCAAGTATTTCCTCCAGTAAATCCATGCAAATCTGAATTGATCGTTCCTTAATCAATTCTTCATCCTGAATGAGGAATTTTTCAGTATCCTCGGGTATTTCTACTCCCAACCACTTGAGAAAATTGAGATTCTTCTTAGTTGATATCGGCGCAAAACTGAGTAGAACCCTCTTAGGTTCTGTGTCCCTTTCTTGATTAGATTTGTTGTAATGCCAAAGCAGTTTACAAATGTCATTACTGTCATAGAGAACTTGTGTCGTAAAGAATTGGACCCCATTGTCTGCTTTCCTTTCCATCCTTTTCGACTCAACCTTTCTAGATGGCAGTACTATTCCACCACAGAAGATCTCTCCCTCTATTTCGTGATTAATTTCACTTACCATAATTGCAGACTCAGCAACTCCCGGTCCCGGATACTCTATCTGACTCGACTCCCCTCCAACGAGGATGATATTATCTATTCCGAATTCGTCACTAGTTACCCTAAACCATTCCCGTTGATCGTTGGGTGTTTCACGAACTGTGACTCTGTTCACTATTGCTTCCACTCCCACAGAATCCTGGATAAGTCTGCCAAAGTCTCGAGGGGAAGCCCGTTCCCTATCTTCGATTGGTCGTTCACCTCTAGACTCCTCTGCATGAACCTCGGGGATATTAATGGCATCAATGTGGGTCTTTGAGAGAAGGGTGCTAATTTGCTCGGCATAACTTTCAATAGTTCCATCAACTATTCTTGGTGGGAGAATTTCGTAAACGACAACAGGACGTTTCGCTTTGGTAATTTTGTCCCTGAGACGCATAGCCCTCGCAATAGATATTGCATTTCATCCTTACTAGGAAATCTGTACAAAGTCAGTACAAACATAAGGTAAAGTATACCTAGTTTTGCGCGATGTCATGGTTGCCACAATGAATGCAGCAAGTAAAGACGAGCAGTATATCGTTTCGGACATAGGGTTGTCCGACTTTGGACGGAAGGAGATCGGAATTGCAGAGCACGAGATGCCAGGGTTGATGGCAATACGTGAGAAGCACTCATCGGAAAAGCCACTTGAAGGAGTTAGAATTACCGGCTCCCTTCACATGACAATTCAGACAGCAGTATTAATCGAAACTCTCGTTGATCTAGGTGCGGCAGTTCGTTGGGCTAGTTGCAATATCTTCTCGACTCAAGACCATGCAGCCGCTGCAATAGCAGAATCAGGGGTGCCAGTATTTGCTTGGAAAGGAATGACACTAGATGAGTATTGGGACTGCACTTTCCGTGCTTTGAGTCATCCAAATGGGCTCGGCCCCCAATTGATTGTAGATGATGGTGGAGACGCAACTCTACTAATTCACAAGGGATACGAGTTGGAGAATGGTAGTGATTGGGTAGAGTCGACTTCTTCCAATCACGAAGAGCAATGCATAAAGGATCTACTGAAGAAGGTCCATTCCAGTAATCCAAATTTCTGGTCTGGAGTCGTAGAAGGATGCTTTGGAGTATCAGAGGAGACAACTACAGGCGTGCACCGCCTAAAGCAGATGGTGGCAGATGGAACTCTACTTTTCCCTGCAATCAATGTTAATGACTCTGTAACGAAATCAAAGTTTGATAATCTATACGGTTGCAGAGAGTCTCTGGTTGATGGGATCAAAAGAGCTACCGATGTCATGATTGCAGGAAAAACAGCCGTAGTTTGCGGGTATGGAGACGTTGGAAAAGGATGTGCCCAGGCCTTAAAATCACAAGGTGCCAAGGTTATAGTGACCGAGATTGATCCAATTTGCGCACTTCAAGCAGCAATGGAGGGTTTCTCTGTGGATACCGTGGAAGCGACACTCGGGATTGCCGACATATACGTTACAGCGACTGGAAATAAGGATGTAATTACTCTGGAGCATATGGGGAAGATGAAGGATCAAGCTATCGTTTGCAATATCGGCCATTTCGATAACGAGATCCAAGTAGATTTGCTTGAATCTAGCGATGCAGATCACATAAATATCAAACCCCAGGTTGATAGATACACTTTCTCGTTAGGAAACAGCATCTATTTGCTGGCATCCGGCCGGCTTGTCAATCTCGGCTGTGCAACAGGTCATCCAAGCTTCGTAATGTCGAATAGTTTTGCGAATCAGACTTTGGCACAGATTGATTTGTGGAGAAACAAGGATTCCTATGAGAACAAGGTATTCACACTCCCAAAGCATCTTGACGAGGAGGTCGCACGGCTCCATCTTTCCAAGATTGGGGCCAAACTAACCAAGATGACCCAAAATCAGGCTGATTATATTAATGTCCCAGTTGAAGGCCCATTTAAGAATGAAGAGTATCGCTACTAATTACCCTCATTCAGACGTAGGTTATCACTTAGAACAGCTTTTAGCAAGTCATAGTCCAAACCTCTCCGCTCAAGTTCGGCCACTAAGGCAAGGGTGTCCTTTGGTAGGCAGTCTCCCCCGAACCCTTTCGCCCCTCCCCTAATTAGATCCAAGTGCGAAGGTCCGATTTGTTGTTCTTGGGGGGCAGTGATAATTTCCTTGACTACGCCCCAATCTTCACCCAGACTCTCGCTATAATCCTGGAATTGATTGCCAAAAATTACTTTCATTGAATAGAATGAGTTCTTGGCATACTTGGCTAACTCTGCTTGTGTTGGGGAAACTAGAAAGAATGAATTTCCAGCCAGTACGCCTGCCTCTTGATGGTTTCTGAGAACAATCTCAGCCAAGTCTTCGTGATGACTTCCAACTACTAGGATGTCCTGATTATTGAAGTCATCACTCGATGTCGCTGATCTGAGGAATTCTGGTGAGCATGCGATTTTCAGATGAGGGTATGAGTCATGCAGTCTTTGAGTTGTTCCGGGTATGACTGTACTCTTGATGACGACATTGAATCCCTCAGGCAACTCGTCAAGTACGCTTTCAACAATCCCCGTATCACAAGTCCCAGAACTATCTTTGCCCGGAGTTGGCACTGAGATGTATGCTAAGTTGGCATTATCCGTGACATCTGAGATGTCAGTCCCCAACCCTTTGTCATGGACGAAAATTTCGTGAGAAGACTTGAAGCCATCTCTAAGGGCCTTTCCAACTGTTCCGAGGCCGATTATTCCTATGCGCATGCGATTACTGTTTGCGCGCCGCCATGAGGGGATATGGTTTTGTCGAGACGTGACTCAATGTGCAATCATTTGCTTTAGAATCTTGAGTAGCCCTCTCAGAGTAACTTCGCTGATGCCTGAAACTTTGCACACCTCGCTCTGAGTTCTTGTGGAAGTGCTGTTCTGTGACGCGTAATATAGTACAACCCCGGCTACCCCAGAAGGTTTCTTGCCCTGCCACGAGAGATCATCTTTCACCTCGTCCCAGAGGCTCCTAGCATCCCCCAGGATCGTTGGGGGGAGCTCCAAGTCGGAGTGGAACTTCTCGAAGTATTCCTCGGGCCCGGTAATGTGGTGTGTACCGAGGTTCCTTGCTACCAGCCTGATTGTTCTCTTGAGTTCCTTAATCTCGACTTCCGAAATCATGTCGAAGGAATCTGCAATATCTTCAATCTTCCTAGGGACCTTTGCCTCTCTCGCAGCTATGTAGACACATGCCGCTGTGACACCCCTGATGCTCCTGCCAGTGACCAACCCCCTTTCGACGGAATGCCTGTATAGGGAGGCTGCCTCTTGCTCGATTTGAGGAGTCAAATCTCCGCGGTCCCGAATGAATTGCATAGCGACAGAAAGGTTGCGACTCCTGCTGTCTCTTGTCTTGCTCCGCTGATCTATCCTCTGTCTTCTCCTCCAGTCTCTCAATGATTTTCCTGAGAGTCCATGCTTCCTAGCACCCCCAGAAGTTAGGTCGGACCTTCTAATCTCGGTTGAAAGGCCCCTGTCAGATAGTGTGAGGGTCGAAGGAGACCCGACCCTGCTCCTGTCATCACTATTTGAGTGGTTGACCCACTCAGCACCAGGATCAATCATATTCTCCGCAGCCACAAAGCCACAATCCGAACAAATCGTCTCACCTCTGATATGGTCAGCATCCCACGTCCTACCTCCACAAACTTCGCATGAACCTGTCATCGACTCCGTGCTCCTGCTTCTGGATGGTCTGACACCAGTGTTGAGTCTGCTTTCTCTACGAGAAACCACAGATGTACGCACCTTGTCTTCGGATTTAGCAGCAGTGTCCCTTTTCATCATATCAACCTGTAGTTGTATAGTATGCAAAGTCATATTTAAACTCTTGGAAATTATGTACACAATACAGTAGCCCCTCTATCCGAGTTGTTTTTCCACCGTCTGGACTCGGTAAGATGCATGGCCAGCCCCCTAAAGAGAACCTCGCTCTATGACTCACACATCTCTGCTGGCGCAAAGATGGTGGATTTCCATGGATTCGAATTGCCAATTTGGTATTCTTCAATCCAGGAAGAACATCTAGAAACACGAAGCTCGGCAGGAATCTTCGACGTTTCACATATGGGGCTATTCCGTTTCCGAGGTGAAGATGTCCGCTCATGGTTGAGTTCAGTATCTACTCAGGAGTATATGAAGTTCCAACCTGGGAGGTGCGGCTACTCTCACTTCTTGGATCATAACGGGCACATAATCGATGACATGATCTTCGCAGTGTCTAGCGAGACCGAAGTTTTCGGAGTCCCTAACTCCACTATGATTGAGACTGTAATGGCATGGCTTTCCCAACATCTCCCAGGAGACGGCACAATTGCAATTGACGATATTTCCGCGGAAACCAGCATAATCGCCATACAGG
Organism: Methanobacteriota archaeon; assembly: GCA_004195615.1. Classification (GTDB taxonomy): domain Archaea; phylum Thermoplasmatota; class Poseidoniia; order Poseidoniales; family Thalassarchaeaceae; genus UBA36. Next base: position 6,498 of record PSPW01000029.1, read on the forward strand.
GCCCTAAATCAGCACTTATTCTGGAAGATATTATCGGTTCCTCCAATGTTATCGGTCGTTTTAGATGTCAAGAGATACAAGAGAACCCATTAGGCATTTCGGGATGGATCCAAGGTACTGGATACACTGGCGAATCCGGTGTCGAAGTTTTCATTCCCAATTCAGAAGCACCACTTTTCTGGGACGCCTTGATTACACATAACAAAGTAGTCCCAGTTGGCTTGGGAGCTAGGGATACCCTAAGATTAGAGAAAGGGTACTTGCTTTCAGGTCAGGATTTCCTATGGCCTGGAAAGGGAGAGGCCACCGTCGGGCTTCCAGAGGATTTCCTATCAAGAACAACCTTCGAAACTTCTGTCCCTTATGGATTGGATCTTTCTCACGATTTTATCGGTCGAGAGCCCCTAATGGAATCCATAGGGGGGGATTCCAAGCTTTGGGGAATTTATTGCCCCGATAGAGGTCCCTCACCTCGCCCAGGGCACGCAGTATTGGATGGAAAAGAGGAAGCTTCCCGAGTAATAGGATTCGTGACCAGCGGAGGTCCATCCCCTAGTTTGGAGATGTCTGGAATTGCTATGGGCTATCTGAGCAGTTGCGAGGAGGGGGAAGAAGTATGGATTCAGTCAAGTAGAAGGAAAAGAATCAGAGCTGAGGTGAAAAGACCTCCTTTCGTTTGATCCCCTCTTAACAACAAATATTTCTACTTCATCGGGAACTTTTGGAGTCAATGGCAGCGACAACACTCATTTCCGGAACCTCCTCAGAGGGTCACTGGAAGTGAGTGCGTGAAGACAAACATTGAGGCCATGGCAATTAAGAATCTACAAGAAATTCTGAAGGAGAGAGGATATACCGCCGTGACCCTCTTTTCGAAGTTCGACTCGGACGGGGACGGGACACTCTCCGTATCCGAGTTCGAGAACGCACTCCGGTCTATCACAGGACAAATTGCGCCTCAATCTATCGTCAACGCAATCTTCGGCGCTCTTGATGGCGACTCATCTGGTTCACTGGAACTGGACGAACTGCTATCCATAGTCGATCCTGGTACTACACGCAGTTTCTCTGACGGTCAGTCAATTAGGGTAGATGGACATCCAGATGATCGGTTCAACGGAGTCTACTCACAGCAGGACAAGCAAATCAACGGGAAACCACACTTCAGGAACCAGAATGGCTGCCTCTTGTACGCATTCTCGTCAGATTCTGGAAGCGCCGCTTCTTGGAACATGGACGATCGCGACCAGAATGGCGGCAATGACTGGTACAGGGGCGGATGGACGCGAGCACCCAATGATGGCTCTATCCCCCTAGGAGTTAGGAGGTGGGTCGGAGTCGGAAAGCTAACTCTGTCGACAATCGGTCAAGAAGTCGGACC
>PSPW01000030.1 GCA_004195615.1 Methanobacteriota archaeon
CGTGGAAGAAGACTAGACTAGTCCTCATTCACCAGCGTCAAGCCAGGGAGGACACCGAATCCACAATTAGTGAAGGATTCAGCCCACTTTCCTCCAAATCCTCTCTCGTTGCCTCTCCAGAGAGTACCAGTATGCCTTGAACCCCCGCTCTATCCGCCATCTCCATATCGGTATACAAGCGGTCACCCACCATTGCGCAATTGGACGGATCCAGCCCCAGCTCCTCGATTTTGTGAAGAATCATCCCCTTGTTTGGCTTACCGCAAATATGGCTCGGCCTTACTCCGGTGGTGGCTTCGAATAGTGCCATGTAGGCACCGGTGTCAGGTAGCCCGCCATTGGGCGACGGGCATACCATGTCGGGGTGGCTCGCCACCATTGGAACACCACTGTGGAGGTGCACGGAAGCGGTGGTCAATTTCTCGTAATTAATCTCCGTGTCATATCCCAGAACCACGAATTCAGGCTCGCTTGAGGTCGTCGAAACCCCACTTTCCTCGAGCATCTCCCTCATCCCCTCGGTTCCCACTAGGAACGTGTCGACGATTCCATTGTCGGATAGCCATGCAATTAGATCATGAGTCGAAAGTAATACTTCCCCTTCATGAGCGTCAATACCCAGACCCCTGAGCTTTTCCAGGTATTGCCCAACTGATTTGCTAGAGTTATTAGAGAGGAAAAACCTCCTGATGCCTCTCTGCTCTAGCCTGTTCAGGAACTCCGAGGCCCCTTCGATTAGGTTGTCTCCTAGGTATATGGTGCCATCCAGATCCAAGAAGATGGCAGCGACCCCATCGAGAGACTCATCTAACTCACTTTTCACGTTCCAATCACATCATGGCAACAATATAGTCTTGAATAGGAACCAAGGACTCCAGAGAGCCTTCTGAGCCTCTTTGTTCGCAATCATGCCTGTCAGCATGTCGCCCATTTCCTTCTTCCTAGACGACTTGCCGACGAACCAATTCATCAACCTCTTCCACTTGACTACTTTCTGCAACCTGTGGGAGTTGGTTAATTCCTTGCCTAGGGTCCCCCATAGATCATTCATGTACTCAATCGCCTGTTCCTCGGGAAAACCACTAGCATGAGAATCCTTGTCGAAGTACTTCGAAGTCATCTTCGCAGAGACAAGGCCGTTGCCTATCCCCTCTCCACTGAATGGGTCGACCAAGCTGGCTGCATCCCCGACGCACATCACTCCCGCTCCCGCAGTCCTTCTCGGTTGGTAGGAGGGAGGGTTCTTCCTCGGAGATCCGAAGGGAAGCTGCCAACCCTTCTGGGAACCCTGTACTATTTTGGCATCCTTGAAGCGCTCTTTGAAAACAGGATGTTCCTCTATCACCCAACGCTGCATCTTCTTCAGGGACTTGCTGGCCCCAGTCTGTTTCCTCTGCTCAGAAATGACCATCCCTATTCCGACGTTAACCACTCCCTCTCGTACTGGGAATAGCCAGAAGTATCCGGGAATGACGCCTTCAATGAAGTGAATCTCAATGGGGCCATGGCTTCCATCGAAGCCACTCACTCCCTCCCAGTACTCTCTGTAACCTCCACAGTAATGATCGTCGTCCCTCATAGGCTCTCCATGTATTCCTTCCACCAACTTCGTGGCTACGGGGCACCTGTATCCACCAGCGCCAATCGTCAGCGCTGCAGAGAAACTCAAAGTTGGATTCTTAGCCGATCTACCACCGAAACTACCAGAGATTCCAGTAATTTGCCCCCCTTCCTCAAGCACCCCCTTCACGTTGAAGCCTTGTATTACCGAACCACCAGCATTGGTGACTATCTCCGTAGCCCTCTTGAACATCATGTAGTCGAATTGCATCCTAGGCAGTGAGTAACCCGCCATCTTCTTCTCGAACTCGTCTTGGGGCAGCATCACCTTGACGGTGCTGCCGTTCGCCGAACCGAACACGATTGAGTCGACCATGAAGTGGGGGGTGGCCTCAATCATCTCCTTCACACCGAGCTCTTTGACGTGAGCCAGTGATTTGCCTCCAACGGCATCCCCGCATATCTTGTCCCTAGGCCACATCTCCTTCTCAATCAGAAGCACCTTGCAGCCATTCAATGCGTTGTAAGAAGCCGCGGCGGAACCACTCGGGCCACCACCAACTACGATGACATCGAAGAAGCTCCCGTCCTCGGGAACATCTCCTGTGTCTATCGGCCCTTCCCAAGTCTCCATTCTAGTTAGGATGGGAGAGGCACCATCATTCAAAGTATGCCATCGGGTTCATCCGTCAATTGTCCCTCCGACAAACATGGCAGATACTATTTGCATCATTCAGACGACCTTGCCCGGAGAATGGACCGAATCCATCGTCGGCGAGTGGTCCACTTCCCTAGTTCAAGATGGAATTGCAGCATGTGTCCAGAGGTCCAGAATTACTTCTGTCTACAGGTGGGAAGAATCCTTGGAGAGTACAGAGGAGTGGAGAGTTCAACTAAAGACTTCCACACACAATAAGGAAAGACTGGTCGAGGCAATCCTCTCTTCTCACCCATATGATACACCCCAGATCATCTCTTGGAATGCCGAAACAACATCGGACTATGCCAGTTGGATTGAAGGGTGAACCCTCTTCGTGACCATGGGTCTAGTGGATTTCCTGCGCCCAGCAAAGAAGGTCCCCTCCACATGGTGGAGCTCGAAGGATCCAATGAACATGCGACCACGACTCTCAACGCTCACAATCCTTGTTATCGGAGAATTCCTGTTTGGCTTGGGAGACGCGATTCTGATTGCAGCAGAGGAGGGGAACACACCTTGGACGGTCCTCGCAGAGGGGCTTGCCAATGTGTTCGGTGGGTCCATCGGTCAGGCAACTTTCATCGTTAGCGTCGCAGTTCTGTTTCTCTGGATACCGATTAAGGAGACCCCAGGAATCGGTACCGTACTCAATGCAATCATCATAGCGGCTACGATAGAGGTCATGGTCCCACTCATTCCTCCTCCTGGAAGTGACTTGGTAGCCTTGCTCCAAGTATTGCTAGGGATTTTGCTGATTGGAATTGGTAGTGCGATGTACCTAACGACAAACCTGGGGCCGGGACCAAGAGACGGTTGGATGACCGGATTGCAGAGGGTGACCGGCGTTCCAATCGGGCGAGTCAGGGTCACGATAGAGGTCTCTGTCCTGCTTGTCGGAGTCGGACTTGGTGGAACCTTTGGATTTGGCACGGTCCTCTTTGCATTCGCAATAGGTTCCGTAGTTGCATCCTGTTTGGCCGTGGCCGGTAGAATAGGCTCCACTTAGTGCCTATTTGGGCAATTTCTGGAGCCTCTATAGGGAGGTTCATGGAGTAATTACGGGTAGCCACTACCATGGGAGGGCACGGAGTCATTCAGCGATATCGAGAGTTCCTGCCCGTTTCAGAAGATACCTGCATCATTTCACTAAACGAGGGCAACACCCCTCTCATCCAATCGCATAACCTAGTTCAGGCCCTAGGTGGGGGCTTCAGGTTGTTCGTCAAATACGAGGGCCTCAATCCCACAGCCTCGTTCAAGGATAGAGGCATGGCCATGGCAGTGACAAAAGCTGTGGAGAACGGGGTTCGGACAATTATCTGTGCTAGTACTGGCAATACCAGCGCTTCCGCAGCAGCCTACGCGTCTCGTGCTGGATTGACCTGTGTAGTTCTGATTCCAGAGGGAAAGATATCCTATGGGAAGATGTCCCAAGCCCTGATTCACGGCGCCAAGACGATCGAAGTTAGAGGTAATTTCGATGATGCATTGGAATTGGTCAGGGAGTTGGGCATGAGGGATGATATCGAGATTGTAAACAGTATCAATCCATTCAGGATTCAGGGTCAGAAGACGGCTGCGTTCGAGATTTGTGACGAACTCGGAGATGCCCCCGACATGCACTTCTTGCCGGTGGGAAACGCGGGAAACATCACTTCCTACTGGATGGGATATAACGAGTACAGAGACGCGGGCAAATCCACTTCATTGCCTATGATGATGGGTTGGCAGGCAGAGGGTTCAGCACCAATCGTCAAGGGGCACATAGTCACCTCCCCCGAGACCGTAGCAACAGCAATCAGAATAGGTAATCCAGTAAACTGGGACCAAGCGGTAAGAGCCTCAGAAGAGTCATCGGGGGCAATAGACTGCGTCTCCGATGACGAGATTCTCGATGCTCACAGGATGCTTGCCAGGACCGAGGGTATCTTTGTCGAACCAGCCTCAGCCGTTGGTATTGCTGGCATCGTCAAGGTCCATGCAGGAGGGCGCATTCCCCCCGACTCTACTGTGGTGGTCACAGTTACCGGGCACGGTCTGAAGGACCCGGACATAGCGATAGAGAATGCCAAGGCAATATCCGTAGTAGTCGAACCAAATATCGAATCCGTGCTTGATGCCATTGGAATGGAATGAACATCGTTATTGCTAACCGGTCAATCGCGTGCCATGGATGACAAGTTCTCTGAACGCGAGTTTTCCACCAAGGTTGTTTGGTCGGGCACCAATAACATAGAAGGTTCGGCAGTCACTCCAATATTCACTACCTCTACATACAAGCTTACCGATGAGAGATATCGGAAGTGGATGGAGACGGGCGGTCAGCACACACTTCTCTACAGCCGATATTCCAGCGTCAACTCAGAGGCAGTCGCCGCCAAGGTCGCAGCTCTTGAGGGTGCAGAGGATGGTGAGGCATTCGGCAGTGGAATGGCAGCAATCTCATCCACATTGCTTTCTCTTTTGTCCAAGGGGGACCACGTGGTGACTTCCGCTGATATCTATGGGGGAACATACGGTCTTATGACCTCCGATTTGCCGAGATACGGCATTGAGGTCACGATGGCCGACATCAGAGACCCAGCTTCCTTCGAGGCTGCGATTAATGAGAATACAAAGGTGCTCTATGTCGAGACTATCACAAACCCCGTCCTCAAGGTCTGTGACTTGGAAGAGATGGCCTCTATAGCCAAGAAGCATGGACTGGTCTCAATCGTTGACAACACCTTCGCGACCCCTTGGGCGTGTCGTCCAATTCCAATGGGCTTCGATCTCGTAATTCACTCGGGTACAAAATTCCTGAATGGACACACCGATCTCACAGCCGGCATCGTGGTCGGCAAGGCGGATCTAATCAGGGGGGTTTTCGAAGCCAAAGCCAGATTCGGAGGTGCCGCTGACCCACATATGTGCTACCTTTTGGAGAGAGGGATGAAAACACTGCACGCTAGGATGCCAATTCATACCTCTAACTCTTCTGAGATAGCCCGTAGATTAGAAGAGCATCCAGCCATCACAAGTGTAAACCACCCCTCTCTGCCGAGCTTCGCCGATTACGAGGTCGCTAAGAGAATAGCACCCAAGGGAACTGGGATGCTGTCTTTCGCCGTGAAGGGGGGCGATCAGAATGCCTTGCGCTTCATCCGAGCCCTTGAGATTGTTTTCGAGGCAACAAGCCTCGGAGGAATCGAGAGCCTAGTGGAATGCCCCTTCAACACCAGCCACTCCTTTGTCCCAGAGGAAGTCAGGCTCGCGGCTGGAATCGTCCCCGGGTTCGTCAGGATGAGCGTCGGGATAGAGGACGTCGAAGACCTGTGGTCCGACATCGACCAGGCTCTGAGAGCAAGCCAATTGTGAATGGGTGTTTGGCATGGACACGGCACTTCTGATTGCCACCCTTGTGTTCATCGTCCCGATGTGCATCAGCCCCGGACCCAATAACGTTCTATGCGCAGCTCATGGGTCCCAGCACGGATTCAAGGGGACGCTGACGCTAATCTCGGGCATGGCCGTCGGCTGGTCCGTCCTGGGGCTGTTTGTGGGCGGAGCGACCGTCTTCATCGAGGACAACCAGGAGTTCTTCGAAATCCTGACCTACATCGGTGCTGGATACATCGCCTACCTTTCGTACAAAATCGCAACATCTGATCCATTGGACGAGGGGTCACAGGAGAAAGAGCGACTTGGCTTCTCTACTGGGGTAGCCTTACAGTTCGTGAACGGCAAGGCATGGGTTCACTTCCTCGTCCTAATGACCACCTTCGGATCGCTCTTCGGAGCTGGATTCGTTGGAAAGGCAATGTTGGTGCTCTTCAATGTGATCTTTGGGCTTCCCGCTGTGATGTCATGGGCGGCCTTTGGAACCGTGTTGCGAAGGGCCTTCACCACTCCGAGTTCTGCTATCGCACTCAATAGGGCAATGGGCGCATCACTGTTCGCAGTGGCCGTTTGGATTGGCCTTCATTAATGGTGCAGAGGGCAGGATTCGAACCTGCGAAGCACTACGCACTGGGACCTCATCCCAGCCCCTTTGACCGCTCGGGTACCTCTGCTTGTGAGTTAGCGGGCTTACTCCCGTCTATTTCAGAGGTATCCTAACTTCCACATGATCAGATATCCTATGGGAAGCATGGGTAAGCAGATTCCAAAGGCCCTTCGAAAAGCTCTCCACAAGCTATCCTCATCTCCCTTGGGGATGCTGTCCGCAACTACTACGACCAGTTCTTCGATTATTCCTGCTCCCGGTGACCCGCTGGTTGCCAATCTCTCAACACCTCATTTCTCCGAAGTGATAATGATTTTCACGGAATCGCCAATCGATACAATCCCCTCTTGCACTACTCGCGCCAACCATCTCGCCCACCCCTTTTCCTGCTCGTGGTCGACCCTGCTGAATTTCCTTTCTATGAACGACTCCCCAATCTTTGAGCAGGGAGCACAGGGCTCGCTAAGCTCCAGAACTGCATCACCTATCTCCAATCTCATACCGTCTTCCAGAGAGTTCCACTTGATGCCCCGGAGTGTGAGGTTCTCCCCCGTCGACCCCACTTCTATTGGATGACCCTCTCCCTTCAGCTCCTCAATCCTCTCAAGGGAGAAGATACAGATTGCCCTATCGGGATCTCCCCCTCGACTTTCTCGGAACACGTTGAAATCGCCTTCGACACCGTTCTTGCTGACTTTGACCTCCTCCACGGAACTCTTAGGCACACCACCGGAACTGATGTTAATCGAGTGAACCAAACCATTCATCCTAAGACCTCAGAAAAATCAATCTCCACATTCAACCTATCAACCATTTCCACATATCTCTTTGAGAGTGATTCGTCCTGCTCACTCAGATTGTGCTTCCAGAACCTCCAGGCGGCTATAGAGAGAGTAGCAAACCTGTGAAGGAAGGGAAGGGAGGCGAACTCCTCATCGGTTATCTTTCTGACACTCTGGTAACCCTCGAACAGAGCTCTCCATCGCTCCCATACTGGTTCTGTCCCCTCCCACCCGAATCCAACGCATGACATTGCCAGATCGAAAGCCATCGGCCCAATCCAAGCCTCTTCCAAATCGAGTATTGCAGATATCCCACCACCACTCCCAATTACGTTGTCGGGAAACAAATCACCATGGAGGACTCCGCGAGGGAGACTCAAAGGGAAACCACCCCTCAATTCCGCAATCTGAGAAGACAACATTTCGACAAAGGGCTCGACTCTCCCTATCTCAGAAGACAGCGAAATCACTTCTTCAAAGAGATCGAAGCCCATTCTGTAATCCTCAGGAAAGCAATCTGCAACAGGAATGAGATGCATCCTTGCCTGAACCTCACCCAGACTTCTCAGAGACTCCTCGTCTAGTCCTAGGATCCCTCCACTAACAAATGGAAGCAGCGTCCAGGCGACTCCATCCTTGATGACCATCCGTTTTCCATCATTGAGCATAATTGGAACGGTGGTCGGGATTCCATTTTCGTGCAGATGAATGTGACAGTCAATGACGCTGCTAACTTTTTCAACCGTGTTTGCAGACCATGCCTTTAGTACGAAAGAGGACCCATCCTTCAGAGTAAGATGCAAGTTGGTATTGGCCCAACCCCC
>PSPW01000009.1:0-44605 GCA_004195615.1 Methanobacteriota archaeon
TGGGGCGACATCACCCGTCCCAGTCTTTGCCTCGCCATCTCACAGCGGATGGGTTACTAGCAATTTCTCGATTTCATCATTGACGGGAATAGATGACTCCGACAAGATTCAATTCAGATTCCTAATCTGGACCCATCCCGATGCCACCAACGAAAGACCCGGCTGGTTCATCGACAATGTACAAATCATCAATCAGGGAGTAGATCTGGATGTCTGGCATCACGGTTGCTATACTACAACTTCTACTTCTTGCACCTACAATTCCAATGCATACGGAGTCCTGGAGCAGAACATCGACCTTACGGGGACCAACTCCACCTCCAAGATCGAGTTCAACATGGAGTGGGATCTTGAGGGAGGTTCCAGTGACAACGCATGCGTCGAACTTTCTCTGAATGGAAACACATGGGCCGACATCTCCTCTAGCACTAGCAGCACCTCGTCGGATTGCTCTGTAAGATCGGGATCAATTCCTGGAAACGGATACATTGCCGATGACGGACAAACATACGGGGATCAGAGTGGTGACTTCAGACTAGTTTCATTCGACATACCCACGGGATTCCAGAACCAATCCAGCGTGGACATCAGGATCGTTGTTGACACAAGCACTTCTTTCAATTATGGGAACTATTTCCGAATTCAGAATTGTAGACTATTACGGGAGTACTCTGTTCATAGATGAATTCAACTCATCCTCTACGATGTCGCACTATGGGATGCCAGATTCTCAAGGCAACCCTTCTCCCGATGACTGGATTTATCGAACGATCCACATGGGGGAGAATTCCATAATGCTTGGATTCGAAGATTCAACAGCCAACTCTCCTACAGTTTCCGAAGCCCCAGGATGGTCTAGATCGACCTCTGGGACGTGCAGTAATGACATTTGTAAATTCACCCTAAACAAGGTCTCTACTACCTCGGGACCCCCAAAGACTGGTTCTTTCCCGTATGCATACGGGGTCGGTTTCTCTGGGAATTATGCGAACGGAATTGACGAAGCCAGACTAATTTCGCCTCTCTATGATATCCCAATGAACGGAACCTCCTATCTCACATTTGACCACTGGTCATGTAGTGAGGCTGGTTGGGATGGCGGTGCCGTATTCATCAAGGTAAATGGTGGATCATGGCAGTACTTCGATCCGGGATGGTATACCGGAACAGCATCTTCCTTCGCAGGACACAATCTCCAGGGAATGGGTATCTTTACCATGGATCATTGCACTGGAACAGCTTGGTCCGGCGCTTGGTCTTCAACTAGCGAGATGACAAATCTAAGAGCGAATCTGGATGCTTACAAGGGCGACTCTGTGAAGTTCAAGTTCGCATTTGCTGGTTCATCGATAACGCCGGGGTTCAGGTTTCCAACTATGGCATCCCTGGTAGTTGGCTCAGCCCCTCTCTCACTTTGGATAATGCAAAGCAATTCAATCTGGGATTCGTCGATATTGAGGGCAAGGCAAACGAAGGTGGATGGATTAGTGGATCTCTCCTAGATGCGATTACAGGCGCCCAAGTTCCCGGATTTTCAAATATCTCCTTCCCCTTCAGCCTCGCAGGGGTCGATTCAAACCAATACCCACAGGTCCGACTGAAGATTCACATGGGCACTGATGATCCGGAGCAGTCTCCCAAATTGAAAAGAGTCCTCATCGGTGGGAAGAGAGTTCTGAACGCAGACTCGGGACAAAATGGCTGGGACCTCAGTTCCGGAGTGGAGGTCGTGAATGACCTTCTCAATGCAACTGCAGTCACTGGAACGATTACTTCCGACTTCATCTTCTCATCTCGCCCCATCAAGAGCGTAACAATTCAAGGCAACATTTCGAGCTATGTGTCCGTAACTGTTTACGACAAGTTGGGCAATTCTCTGGGCTCTGCAAATAAGGGGGGAACAATACAATTCTCACACCAGCAGGTAGGTTTCTCTGCATCTGTCACTTTGCCTACCAATGGCTGGATCGATGTCCTAAGAATTTCCTCAACCTTCTCTGACCCACCTTCAAACTCTCGTTTGGATGTTTTGAATGACGGAACCGACGAGTGGACCTTCCCGATGTTCGATAACGATGATTACGCCTATGGAAATCTCGGATGGCAGTCCTGGATGACTCTCGGAGACTCCGTCTCCAGAAGCACCTCCATCTCCCTGGACGGCTCAAATTCTCAGAGTCTAACTGTGTTGATTCCAGAATCAGCAACCGTAAACTCTGGTCTCGTTAGCATTGCTCCAGACGCTGATGGTTTCGAGGCACCTGTTACGGTATCCATTGCCGGCTCGTCAGTTTCAGGTGGGAGTGGGAACTCCCCATTCACTAGTGTCCTCAGTCTGGCACAAATGTCCGGCATCGGGCTTCTTAGCGCGACGCATACACAATCATCCACCGGGAGAGATTGGATCGAAGTTCCGTTATCTGTGACTTCAACTTCTGCACAAATCGTATCCGTCTCTTCAATCGGTTTCGGATACCTGTTCTTCGAGAATGTCACGGATCTGGGGCCATCCATAGGAAACTATCTGGACGGAATCGCTGATATCGATTTCGAAGAGGACACCGACATCCCCCTGAGCATCACTTCTGACTACGGGGCAATTTCAGTCGATGGGTCGGTTATTTACGACTTCTTGTTCGTAAATAGGGATTTCACCGTCCCAAATACCCTCTACCCCGATGGAAATCTTGTGGAGATAATCACGAGTCATCATCACCTGACAGATAATTCACAAATCTCCGATATCACCCTCGTCGGGACATCTTCCGATGGAAACTCAATCGGTTTCATGGTCCAGAATGGAGCAGACGGATTATGGGGGTCGGGTTCATCACTGGCTCAGTTCTCTCAGACCTCTGGGACCTCATTGGCACCACTGGATGCCAGTGCTGCCTATGTCACCGAGTCCACTCACAGTGATGGGTACGTTGACATCGAAGTTCATTGGCAATTCAGTATCGACTGGAATTGGGATGACGTGGACAAAATTGTGTGGGTGGCTCGCGCAAATGATGTTAACGGCGACACGATTTGGCCATCTACCTCTCAGAGTGGCCAATCAGGTGAGAACGCTGTCGAGAACGACTTGCAGATCGACTCCTTTGAGATTAGGGATGAGTTTGACAGAGTGATATCGAATACATACGATACGCTGTTTTACCCATTCCCCATTCAAGAGGGAGGTATCCTCAATATTTCTGGAACGGTTCGCTTCCAGGATGAAGCAGGAAAGAGGCCATCTTCCAATGATTTCTCAGTAGCACTAAATCTCTCAGGAGCGATTTATCCCCTGCAGACTGATGAAGAGGGGGCATTCTATGGTTTGATCTCACCACCTAGCGCAAGCTCAATGTCCCTCTCACCTCTGATGCTTAGAGTCGGGCCATCAAGCTCTACAAATGGGGCAGAAGATACTACGGGAGTCCCACCGATCGTTGATATCGTGGTGGACACAAATCCTCCAGTAGCCGGCGCAATGCAAGTTCAGACCCCAATTGGCCTTCAGTTTGTAGATGGGATGGTCGTACCTCCGACCACCTTCTCCCCATACATCACAATTAGTGAGGAAGAAGCCAGAGGGGAAACTCTGACTCTTTGGTACTGGAGGGAAGGAATCGATGATCAGAATGGGGATGGGGCGGCCGACGAAGGCGAGTACCAGTATCAGAACAGCGATCTGAGCGTGGGCCTAACTGGGGAGCAGCAAGTTCAATTCATGGGCATCGATGTCTCTTCTTTGGACAATGAAATGATACACCTGTACATTGAGGGAACTGACTGGGCTGGATTGAGCTACCAAGATGGTGGGACAGGTGGTGGGCATGGTGCCGAGAACTCATGGGCTTCCGTAGTTGTGGCCGAGGACGTGTTGGTGGAATTCGCAGGTGTAGAACTCGGAACCGGTTCTGGCGGAGGGTCCACATTCTCTTTGGACAGACTCACGCAGGACAGCATCGACTACTTCCTAATCCCAGGAAAGGAACACACGTTCAAGGTCCGCTTGGATGAGCCAAACGGTTTCCAAACCATCGACAATATCACCGTATTCCTATGTGGATATTCCAGTGATTTCGGTGTTTTCTCATATGAACCATTTACTTCTACCCTATCCAGCCCAAGCAATAGCATGCTTCAAACAATTAGTGCAAGCACTGAGTACATCACTTCTTCCGTAACCGAGTTGAGTGTTAGGTTCAAGATGTCATGGGACATGCCATTCGAGGAGCAAGATTTCGACTGTAAGCCAAGAGTTCTTGTTGAGGATGGCCTGGATCAGATAGAGTCTGCGGTCCTCAGCTCACTTTCATGGCGCTTGGATAACAAGATTATAGCGATTCCAAGCTACGCTGAGGATCTAACAACTCCAATAATCCCAGCTTTCGGAACATCTCTTTACCTCGGTAAGGGAGATGCGTTCTCAGTAAGCGGGTCGGTGTACCACGAAGGAACAGGAGTCTTGATTTCCGAAGTCACCCCTGACTTGACAGTCATGCTATCAATGGTATATGGAAGCGGAAATTACGAGGCGTTCGGAGCAGTCGACTCGTTCGGAAACTTTACCGTCGAGATGGTACTCCCCAACTTCCAGCCAGTTGAACCAATTATGATGCTAACTACTACTCTGATTGGTACTCCTGGTTCTTCACACTCTGTGGCAAATACTGATGCTTCAGCAACTGTCGACACAAAGCCCCCAACCGCTTTGTTCAACGTGGAGAAATATCCGGACTCTTCCCTCACTGTCATCGAAACAAATTCCATGGACGCGGTCTTGGTCACGATTACAATCAACGAAGAGATAGGTATGAACTACGGACCCCTGCAAGTGTCTTGGGCGTTCCAGAGAAATGGTCAAATAATCTCTGGAACTGAAGAAAATGGCGAAATTCTTTGGTTCTCCGGCACAGAGGGTACGGCCGTATACCAAGGGGAGATTGACTTCTCTCCATCTCTTGTGTTCAACATCGAGGATGGCGACAAGGTATCATTCTGGATCACATCAACAGACAAGGCCGGGAACGAGGTCACTGGTCTGGGCGGCCCAGACAACCCCAGAACACCGACTATCAGGGTAGTGGAGTTTGAGGGGCAATATATCCGTTCCCAGATCACCCCCACAAAGAATCCACTTGTTGGGGACAAGGTCACCATAGTGACCTACTGGGAGAACCCAGGTAAGAGTGAGGGGACCATTATTGTGGGTCTGTACGAGCAGAAGATAGATGGCACATTCCAACCATCTATTTCCACATTGATGAATGGCCCAATCGAGTTGTACCTGCCCCCCGGAAGCACTAGTGTGAAGGCGGAATTCGAGTACAGTCCCGGGCAGGCCGGACAACCTCTTCTTGTGCTCGTAGTGGATGGCGACTACGGTAATGACAACTACATGAACGTGGAGATTAGCGATATAGAGGTCAGCAAATTGTCCGTTGGGTCCGGGCCTAACAGTGGAATGTTCTGGATCGCCGGCTTGCTAGTGTTACTGATCTCTCTGATAGGTACCGCGTTCTACATTATTCGGAAAACCGGTGGTGGTAGCTACTACGACGAGGAATACGACGAGGAATACGACGAGGAATACTAGTGGAATATGGCATTCTAGCGAGGCCGAAAAAAGCCCACATGACTAAAAAATTCTACTGTCTTATTTATAGGCCAAAGTAAGGTCTAACGGTTTGAGGGAGAGATCCTTCAGATGGGATGCGACAATGACAGAGGTAACCAAGTTAGATGATATGAAGCAGGAGCTGGACGAGCTCCGAGCACTAGTTAACACACTGCTGACGATAATAATGGAGGAGGCCGATGGAGTTCAGTCTGGCTCCGCACAACCAATTACTACTCTGCCCAGAGTAGGCTACTCGATGTAACCAATATTCCCCATAGTTCAAGAGAAATGTTCACCTCGGGCACACATGGGCATGATTTCCATGACGTCCGAGCAATGGCTCCTTACGGCCGCCGTAGCGGCCACTATTTCTTTCCTCGCCGTGGCTCTAATTCAACCAGAAATATTTGATCCGGAACCAGATTGGGAGGTTTCCGATGGCTGCCTAGGGGGTTTAGAGCACCAAGATGTAGGTATTTCTTTCCACTATCATCCAAACCTGAAAGTTATCGTGGACGGACAGCAAATCCCCATTGATCCGAATACCGGGATAGATCAGGTTGGCTGCCGAGAGGGGATGAGGTGGGTCCATGTGCACGATGCTTCGGATACTGGCTTCACAACGTTGCACATCGAGACCCCGGACAAGATGAACGTCCCACTCGGCGTTTTCTTCGAGATTTGGGAAAGAGATGGTGGCCCATCTCTAGATGAAAATCGGAAGTTCGACATCGATAGAAATGGGGTTTCAGATTGGGAGGAGTACGACATAAGCATGAACGTAAACGGTGAGTCCAATGAGAAATTCGAGAGGTACATCATGTTAGACCACGATGATATCGAGTTGATATTAACTTCGAAGTAGCCCTCACTAGCTTTTGATCACAATAAGCGGCCTTAGACGCGCAACTGGTCTAGCGAGGCCAGCTTTCTCAGTGAGCCTAATCACCTCATCCACGTCTTTGTATGCATCAGGTGCTTCTTCTGAGAGGTACTTCTCATGGGTTTCGTATATTGCAACCCCTTTCTCAGCTAGTTCTCTTTTCACAGCAGCTCCATCAATCTTCTTTCTTGCCTCAGTTCTTGACATGGCCCTTCCAGCACCATGGCATGATGAGCCGAAAGCCCGATTGTTGCCTCTAGGTGGCCCTGCCATGACGTATGATGCGGTACCCATGTCTCCAGGGACCAGTACCGGTTGCCCGATTCCGGCGAAATTTCCAGAAAGCTCCTTGCTATCTCCTCCAAATGCTCTGGTTGCACCCTTCCTGTGTACGCAGCACGTGCAGGAAGAACCGTGAACTTCGTGATCCTCAACACGTGCAATGTTGTGGCATACGTCGTACACGACCTCAACATCTACTTCAGTGCCCATATGGGCTTGGAGCGCACTTCTCAGATGATGAGTCACGCTACTCCTATTCGCGAAGGCATAATTCCCTGCGGCCTTCATCGCATCGAAGTACGACTCACCTTCCTTGGAGAAGAAAGGAGCGGAGGCCAGTTGAGGGTCAGCAATCGAAATCCCCCACTCCTCGGATCTCCATCTGCCATCCGACTTGTGGAATCTGCCTTCTAGGCTCTTGACGTGCTCTGAGCACACTTGGTAACCCAATCCTCTGGAACCTGTGTGAATCATTGCAGCCAGTCTTCCCTCCTCCAATCCAAAGCTTCTCGCAGCCCTCTCATCCAATATCTTGTCAACGACTTGGATCTCAAGAAAGTGATTCCCTCTACCTATTGATCCGAGGGCCGACAAACCTCTTCTCTTTGCTGCCTCAGAAATACTTCCTGAATCTCCTTCCAATCTACCATTCATCTCAATTTTAGAAAGGTCTTCGTCATGACCTAGACCAATATCGGCAGCAGCCTTTGCACCCTCCGCGAGGATATCGTTGAGCTCGTTCGAACTAAGATTGTAACCACTCTTGCCAGACTCTCCAGCCGGTATTCTCGCCTTCAGCCGGTTTCCAAATTCTTTATTGCCACTTCCTGATTTTTTCCTAGTCAAGTGCCTCAAGTCTTCAATTCCGAGATCTATTGAACAAAGCCTGACTCCACAATTGATATCGAATCCAACCCCTCCGGGAGAGATGACACCACCATTTTCTATGTCTGTGGCAACTACTCCGCCTATCGGAAAACCATAGCCTTGATGGAAGTCTGCCATCCCCCATGCTTCCCCAACTATTCCTGGTAGTGATGCTGTGTTGGTCAGTTGCTCGAGTGATCTATCATTGCTCTTGCCAGCATGAGCGCTATCTGAAACAATTACCGCATCGACAAGCATCTCCCCTCGCTTCTTTATCCTCATCAGGGAATCTCCATCCCCTTCCAGAAACTGACTCCAGTCTTCCATCAACCCTTCCGGTAAACGTTCTCCTTTCAACACACCGGGGTCATTTCGCGCATTGACTTCAAGACCCGTTGCCCAATGGGGCGACCGAGGAGACTGTAGTGAACTTTGGAGAGGTGAAAATTCCCTTCTGGTCTGAGTCAGGCCACGTTTGCAAGAAATGTTCTGTGACCGGAGCAAGATTCTGGACAAGGGACGAAAGAAGGGAGACCTGTGGCGACAGTACCGAGGACTCTTACACATTCATAGGAAATCCGATAATCTCTGGTTACTCGATGAGGGGTAAGGAACTGAAGGATGCAATGCGTGAGAAGTTCCAAGATTTCTTCGAACAGAGAGGTCACACTAGAATCCCTCCATACCCGATAGTAGCGAGGTGGAGGGACGATATCCACCTAACAATAGCAAGTATTGCCGACTTCCAGCCTCACGTGACCACCGGACTTGTCCCCCCTCCAGCTAATCCTCTGGTAATTAGCCAACCTTGCATTAGGCTAACCGATGTGGCCGCCGTGGGAAGATCTGGGAGACACCTATCTACTTTCGAGATGATGGCTCATCATGCCTTCAACAAGCCCAAGGATGATGATGTGATATATTGGATTGATCAATGCGTCAGGTATTGTGACGATATGCTCGTAGGGACATTTGGGATTAGTCCGATGGAACTGACTTATGTTGAAAATCCTTGGTCTGGCGGGGGGAATGCAGGACCGGCGTTGGAAGTGATAGTTGGGGGTTTGGAACTGGCCACACTAGTTTTCATGAACCTCGAGGAACATGAAGAAGGTGACACCGAGATCAAGGGACTCAGATATCGGGAGATGGACTTGCAGATTATTGATACCGGTTATGGGCTAGAGAGATTCTGTTGGGCTGCTGCTGGCACTCCGACAATCTATGATGCAATATATCCGGAGTCGGTTGATTTGCTGAAAGATCTGGTTGGATTTGAGGAAGTGGTGGCTGGTCTCGGACTCTCGGTGGACACCGACTTGCTTCTCGGAGAACTATCACGATTAGCAGGGATTCTAAACATCGATGTTGGATCTGACGTAGAGTCTCTATTCCTGAAGTTGTCCGAGAGGCTCCAAGAATCAGGTCTGGAAGTTTCAATCGAGGAGCTCAAGCGTCTCACTGAACCACTATCAAGCATCTATGCCATCCCAGATCATATGCATGCAATATGCAACATGTTGGGGGATGGATTAGTCCCAAGCAACTCCAAGGCCGGCTATTTGGTCCGAATGCTCGCAAGAAGAGTCTGTCGAATGAAGGATGAATTGGGGCTAGAAGTTTCACTTTCCGAACTTGGTTCTCACCATATGGAGGTACATCTCGATTTCACCAATTTCACTCAATCTCATGAAGGTGTACTGTATATTTTGGATCTCGAGGAAAGGAGATACTACGAAATGCTTCGAAAGGGTGAAGCAGCCGTCAAGACTGCCTTAAGGGATTTACCAAACGACTCTACCGAAGTTCCTGATGAGACGCTCTTCCGTCTGTCCGAGGAACGCGGTTTGAACCCAGACATGGTCATCTCAATAGCCAATCTATCTGGCTGGACAGACTTAGGAATCAGAGTCGGCTTCGCTGCAGATATGGCCTCAAGAAACGCAGAAAGAACCAAAGCCACCGCCAAAGAAAGAAACCCGGCCCGTATTTTCCCTTCCGAAGCCTTCCCCGATACATCCATGGACTATTATTCAGATACCAGCCGAACCTCTTTCGAAGCAACGGTTCTCGGTTGCGATAGACTTTCTGAATCACAATTAATTTCACTGAAGTTGTCTAACGAGGTCAGTAATACACCATCTCACTACGTGGTTCTTGATCGAACACTATTCTACCCCGAGGGCGGAGGGCAATTAGGGGATCAGGGTTCTCTGGGAGATGCAATTGTCGTTGACACTAGGGTAGAAAACGGGATTATCTACCATCTAACAGATGGTTCGCTACCTATGGGTGAAATTTCCGCCGTCGTTAGTTGGGAAAGACGAAGGCAACTAATGGACCATCACACAGCTGTACATGTCGTTGGAGGGAGTGCCAGGGCACTCCTAGGACCCCATATTTGGCAGGCAGGATCAAACAAGGGTGCTCACTACGCTAGAATTGACCTCACGCACCACTCCAGACTCTCTAGAGATGATCTGAACCGCATCGAAGACCACTCAAATGAGGTTCTTGCAGCAAATACTGCAATAGAAAAACTCGTAATGTCACGAGCTGAAGCAGACGAAGCATACGGTTTCGAGTTGTATCAGGGTGGTCCTCCAAAAAATAGTGAGATCCGAGTAATTAGAATCGGTGATCACGACGTCCAAGCCTGTGGAGGCACGCATCACGACAACGTGGGCAATATTGGCGAGTTGCGCATCATTCGCTCCAGTCAAGTCCAAGACGGGGTGGAGCGTCTGCAAATTGTGGCAGGCGAGACGGCGCGGGAGCACGCAAGAATGCAGGAGCGACTATTGAAAGAATCGAGCGAGGTCCTTGGTGTTTCTTCCGAAGACCTCCCAGCCGCTGTTTTGCGTTTCTTCGATGAGTGGAAAACACAACAGAAGAAGATTGATTCACTAGAGGCAGAAATCGTCAGACTAAGAACCAGTGGAGGCAACGATAGGGCAGTTGAGAGAGATGGAATTCGTTATGCGGTTATGGAGGTCGAGGGAGACATGAAGGCCATGATGACTATGCTCGGTGAACTAACTAGAGACCATTCCAAACCAACTCTTGCAGTCCTCGGCACCAGGGACGGCGGTGGACAGATTATCGTAGCCAGCACCGAAGGAACACATGCAGCGGAAATCCACAATGCGGCCGAGATACTCAATTCAATTTCTGTCCATATCGGTGGAGGGGGAGGAGGGAGCCCAACAATGGCCCAGGGCGGAGGTTCCAATTCTGATGGAATTCCTGATGCTCTCGAATCTGCCCGTCAATTGTTAGGGTTGTGAAGAAGTGAAAGGTTCAGTCGACGTCTCCAAGCGCGCTTCTTCAATCGAGTACGCGATTAGAGACGTTGTCGTCCCTGCAATAGAACTAGAGAAACAGGGCCATGAAATAATTCGCCTGAATATCGGCGACCCCCTAGCCTACAAAGGACTCCAGACTCCAGAACACATGATTTCTGCTTACAAGAAAGCACTCGATTCCCAAGAAAACGGGTATGGCCCTTCCTATGGGATTCCTTCCCTACGTCGGGCAATAGCAACCACAGAGTCACGAAAGGGGTGGGCATGCATCGAGGAAGATGTTTACGTTACCCATGGAGTGACTGAGGCTCTGCAGATAATATTCGCAGCATTCCTAGAGTCAGGAGACACGGTTCTCGCACCGGGACCTCATTATCCGCCATACATGGCATACCCGCAGATGTACGGGGCGAAGACAATCGAGTATAAGCTAGACTCGGATGACTGCTGGCGTATCGATTTCGACGATATTCGCTCAAAGATGGATGAGTCAGTCAAGCTCTTGGTTCTAATCAACCCAAACAATCCGACGGGGAACGTCCCCCTATCTTCTGAAATAGATTCGTTAATTGAAATCGCTAGCGGTTTTCCGAATTGCACAATTATCTCTGACGAGATTTACGACGGACTAGACTTCTCAGGAAATTTCGTATCACTCGCATCGAGATCCAACAATGTTCCGGTAATCACACTAAACGGGGTCTCGAAGGTCTATTTCGCCCCTGGATGGAGGATAGGGTACATGGCATGGCACGATCCCAAGGGAGTGCTAACTAAAGTCAGAGATGGGGTCGAAAGGCTGCTCCGAAGTCGTCTGTGCGCCTCAACTCCTGCTCAGCACGGTTTCCTAGCAGGTCTAATCGGAGATCAAGGTTGGTTGTCTGGGCATCGGGAACTGATTAGAAAAAGACTGGATTACTCATTGAGCCGTATCGATTCGATTGATGGCATAGAATGCCAACCCCCCGGGGGCGCATTCTACCTGTTCGTACGAATTACTGATCCATCTCTCTCATTGGATGACAAGAAGTTCGTCTTGGACCTCCTCCACAAGAAGCACGTTTTACTCGTTCACGGCTCTGGTTTCTCTCCTGAAATGGGCAAAGGGCACTTCAGAATGGTATGCTTGCCGGAAGTGGAATTGCTATCCGAGGCATTCGACAGAATCGAGGCTTTTCTGAAGGGTGAATGACAAATAATAACTCTGCTGGACGTTATATCTTCAAAATACCACCAGTCAATCTCCGTGAATCATTATAGCCGAACCCAAGTTGCATGAAACGCCTTCTACGAGGAAGGGGTGTTTGAATGGCATTGACTCACAATCAATATGCTGTCGCCGCCATAACCGCAACACTGTGTTTGGCAGGACTATACACGGTAGTCGGGGCCGGACTTTCTAGCACAGACCGAGGAGGTTTCGAATCAGCTGTAGAGGATTTAGAACTGAATCCGGGCAACCAGAGAGAGTGCCCACCGGATATCCCCACAATAGGATGTGACTGGGACGGTGATGGAATTGCAGATCGTATGGAAAGCACCCTCTACGGAACAAATTGGCAGGAAGCAGACACCGATGGCGATGGCCTAGACGATGGATGGGAAATCGAGAATGGCCTTGATCCTCTGGACACGGGACAGCCTTGTATCACAATCGGTGAGGGCCTCTCCGAGGTCGAATGTGAGGACATCCCAGTAGCCTCGGTGGATACGGAGAGGGAAACTGGGGAGCAGAATGAGACATTCCCCAATCCGGACAACGGACCACTAGGCGATCCCGACAGGGATGGTCTGACAAATCTGGATGAAGCAGAGTTGGGCACAAATCCTCGCCTAAAGGATACTGATGGGGATGGCCTGAACGATCGCTGGGAGTCTAAACATATGCACGAAATTACCACTCCATCGGGAATAATTACGCTGCTAGACCCACTTGATGGAAACTGGAATTGCCCGCTCCTCACTCCATCAATGAAGGCCGAGATAAAACTAGACATTGGCGACGATTTGTGGGAGGAGATGGGATCTCAGTTTGGACACTCTTGTGATGCCATTTTGGATTTGGAGCTACCAGAGCCGGACACACTGAGAAACTTCGTGGAGGAGAAATATGACACAAACCCTAGAGATTCCGATAGCGATGGAGATTTGATTGATGATCTAGTGGAGATTTCGACTCATCTTGTGGATTTGAAATCTTTCTGTGGTCGTCCCACCTTTGGAACTCTTACCCTACCGGCTCCTCACCTCCGTGCCTTTGCATCTGAAATACAGTTCACGGCTCAGAGCCTCCCAAACGGAGGGATTCAAACCACCCTTCAGAAGAAGAACCCGTTGGATAATCCCAACTGGTTCAATGAGGATATGGATGGTGATGGTAGGCTGAACGGGCCTGGGGATTGGGATACCGATGGTGATGGGATGCCAGATGGTTTCGAATTCTGCTATTCTTTCGATTCCGATTACAACTGGTTCCTAAATCCAGCAAACTCTACAGACGCTTATGGCGATACTGACGGCGACGGGCTGAATAACGTGGAGGAGTTTTCAGTTTCTTACGACTGGGGACCTTCGAACTTCACTGACCCACTAGACCCAGATACTGATCACGACGGCATGCCCGATGGTTGGGAGTTCCACAGCGGAATCCATCCGAACGATGGTAGCAATGCTGATGAAGATCCCGATTTCGATGGATATGATGCTGACAACGATGGCTCAGTAACATACAAGGATATGATTGGCGCAACTACAATTGAGAGGATCGATGTCGTTCTGGGAGAATATGTTCAGGCAAATCGGACAGTTCTCTGGGTCCGAACAGTTGTGGATAGCAACTACATCAATATCCCCGTGAAGACGGATACCTCCGGTTGGGTCTACCACATCAATGTCGAGGTGGATGAAGAGGTAAAAAGTCGACTCCAATCACTGGTTACTGTGGTCGAGCAGCACGAGAGGTTCACAAATCTGGATGAGTATAATGCAAGGGATCGGGATGGTGATGGAGTCATCGATGGGAGGTCGACTGATCCACTAGTCCCAGACACTGATGCAGACGGACTCATTGATGGAATAGAGGTGATAGGATGGAAGATTCGCATTGTTGACTTTGGAGTGAGAGAAGTCATTGTCAGGTCCGATCCCGGCGTCTTTGATACCGATGGAGATGGACTGTCCGACGCTGTTGAGTACTACGAGACATTCACAAACGCCACAGACAAGGATACTGATAATGATGGTCTGGAAGACTACAGAGAGGCCGTCGACGGGCACCCTTGGTACGACAATGGAACTTTGGTCTACTACTTCACCAACGCCTCTGCGTTTGACACTGACAACGATGGCCTCGAGGACGGAGAGGAGGTCGTCGACGGGCTCGATCTGTACATCACTCATGGCAATAATGCCGATACTGACGGTGACGGGCTGAACGACGGCAGTGAAGTCCTATTTGTTCCTCGGCCATGGCAGAGCGCAACAAATCCGCTTCTCAATGACACGGATGATGATGGGCAACCCGATGGTTGGGAGATGCAGGTATTCTCGGTTCAAGAAAATACCAACAGTCACAGCCTTTGGGTCTCCGCTACCAATTGGCTCCCTCCTGGCTGCGAATCAATGATGGAATGCGGAAAGGGACCTGGGGGGTGGATTTGGATAAACTACGTCTCAGGTTTCGACTCTTCTGGCGATAGGAACGATGACGGGATTTTAGATCCGGAATACTTCTTGTATGAGATGAACCTGTCCGGGTTCTCAATCCCTGATGAGGGCAGATGGGCACTAGACCCCTCATTCGGCTCTCCAGTAGATTCAATATTCGACATAGACAATGACACTCTGCAGAACTCTCTGGAGGCTCCAGATAGGTGGGACACCAATCCCGTAGACGATGACACCGACGGGGACAGGCTACCTGATGGTTGGGAGGTCAGTTATTCTGAAGAGGCCATCGAACTCGGTCTTGTCGATAACAACACACTGAACGCACTCGGTTCTAGGGGGCCAATGGACCCGAGGATGCCCGACTCAGATCTTGACGGGATTAATGATGGCAGCGAGGATTTGGATAATGATGGCCTCAACAGGACCAATCTGATGTATCGATACTGCCCTGGATGGGATGACCCCCAAGATTTCGAGTGCCACATAGACCCCTCTTCCAGTATCGGCTCCCGTTTCTATGATGATCTAGAGAATTACACAAACTTCGAAGAGTACCAAAATGGGACTAACCCCATCAATAACGACACTGACGGGGATAAGTGGAACGATGGTTCGGAGGTTTTCCATCAAGACCAGGATAACGATGATATGTGGTCTGGATGGGAGTACTACTTTGGATACGACCCGTTCGATTCGTCTGATTCACTGATTGACTCTGATGGCGATGGCTTTGTGAATAAGTGTGAGAGCAAATGGAACACCAACCCCAAGGACCCCACTAGCTTCCCTGGGCAAGGTGAGCTCTGCAATAACTACGATTAATCGACGTCGAACCGCTGGAACACTTCATTTGTCGTCATACTGACACGGATGAAAGTAGTGCATTTGGGGAGATCCTTGACCCTCCTAGCCCCAACGTACGAGCAAGCAGATCTAAGTCCTCCCAGAATTGACTGGACGGTGACTTCAAGGGGCCCTCTATAAGGAACCCTAACTTCTTTTCCTTCTGGAGCCCTGTGGTCAGCAATTTCCCCATAGTGAGCTTCCATCGCCTTTGCTGATGACATTCCGTAGAATGACTTGTATTGCTTACCGCCTTCTCCATCAAATATTTCCCCGCCAGATTCGTTGTGGCCTGCTAGCATCCCTCCAAGCATCACAAAGTCAGCCCCAGCGGCGAATGCCTTGGATACGTCTCCAGGGGAAGAGCACCCCCCATCCGACATCACATGCCCGTTGAGGCCGTGTGCAGCATCGGCGCACTCGGAAATTGCCGATAGCTGTGGGTAGCCAACACCAGCAACCTTTCTAGTCGTGCATACCGAACCAGGTCCGATACCGACCTTCACTATGTCAGCTCCAGCTAGAATTAGGGCTTCAGTCATCTCCCTCGTCGCAACATTGCCAGCAATGATGATTTTGTCAACGAATTCTTTCCGGACCTTCATGACGAACTGAAGGAAGACTTCTCGATACCCATTTGCAACGTCAATACAAATCATCTTCAGCCCCTTGTCAGTCGCCATCTTCCTCTTTAGTAGGTCAAAACTCTCCTCCGTTGAACCACAGGTCACCGCTATGCAACCGGGATCGACTCCAACCCTCCATGCCTCCGAGAATTCTCTAGTAGAGTAGAATTTCTGCGTACAAGTTATCATCTTGTGGCCTTGAAGCACCTTGGCAATCGAAAATAGTCCTGTAGTGTCCATGTTCGCAGCAACTATTGGGATTCCAGACCATGTCTCCTTTGTATGTCTGAACTTGAACTCCCTGACTAGATCTACATCGGATCTTGAGACTAGTGTGCTCCTTTTTGGACGAATAAGAACATCATCGAAAGTAAGTTTCAGATCATGCTCTATTCGCATATGACCTTACTACTCCAATGAAGGATGACTTATGACTGTAATCGTCATTTCTACAATTTGGTGCTCGTGCCGGGATTTGAACCCGGGTCGACGGATCGAGAGTCCGACATGATGGACCGAACTACACCACACGAGCGGTGCCCTAGGGAACTTTGAAGAATTTCACTTTCACTTTCACCCTCGACTCTATTGGCCCGGTTAATATGCTAATCACCATACATAGAGTCATGATTAGAAGACAAAAGCGATACACTGGAATTAGATACAGAAAGAGACCGAATCCTCACCAAGTTGTCTCTCTATCGAGTCTGAAGATGACCAATACAGCACCAAGACGCCGTAATGGCGACTCTATCGTCACTCACTCAGGAATACTCGACGACAACCAATCATGGTTTCCAATGAGAAGAGGTCCAACTATCGTTGAAGTAAACCCTAGGGGCTGGGCCGGTCTACATCGTAGGATGAGGTCATCCATGCCGATCAAAGTGGAGGTGTCATGATGTCTCGAACAAGGCGACTTAGGGGAGAGGTTTTGATCTTTCTAGGAGAGAAAGGAACGGCAAACACAGTTGAGATATTCGATCACTTGAATGACAGATTTAGATGGGGGGCAACCATGAACCAAGTGGGTAACATCATGGCAAAGGACCCCAGATTCTCAAAAGTAGGGCACGTCCGAGGTCCATTTCGAGGCAGCGTCTACACTGTATGTGTCTGGGGGCTTTCTCAGCAGGAAACTCCCCTTGCTTTATCTTAGTAGGGAAGGGATGAAGGCATCCATGCTTCTTCAGTGAAGCGTGAAAGCACCTACATCAGTCCGCACATGGTCTTCCCTATTTCGAGCTGGAAATTCTGTGACTGGAATATTTGGCGTATTGTTGGGGTCAATATTGGCATCTAGAGGCCTCCCCAGCGGTGAATACGCTCTTATCACAGCACTTCACTCAGTTTCAGTAATGACATTCATGTTCTCATGGAACGCCCTTAATGACTACATGGATGTCGACATTGATCGAATTAACAGGCCAGATAGGCCTCTGCCATCCGGAGCGATAACATTGGACTCTGCAAAAAGAGGAATTCAAGCCACGGGGCTGCTGTCAGTATTGTCTTTGATGGTTGCTGGATATGTTTCTTCCATCGGTGAGATGGGGGTGGAAAATTGGATTCCTGCATTGGCTACCTGGGTCTTGGCCCTTTTTCTATTGTTCAACTATGAATCCGGTTCTAGATTCAGCTACAAGATGAAGGAGAAAGGACTACCAGGAAACTTCGCAATCAGCCTATCTGTAGGTTTGGTGATAATCTTCGGTGCTGCGAGTGTGTCTAAGCCATTTGACGATAGAGTATGGGTAGTTTTCCTGATAGGATTCTTGTACAATCTTTCTAGGGAGATCGTGAAAGACATTGAAGATATTGATGGCGATGAGGGGAGGAATACATTTGCAATGAGGATTGGCGTTGATGGGGCAC
Source organism: Methanobacteriota archaeon (assembly GCA_004195615.1). Taxonomy (GTDB): domain Archaea; phylum Thermoplasmatota; class Poseidoniia; order Poseidoniales; family Thalassarchaeaceae; genus UBA36. The sequence continues at coordinate 17,962 of PSPW01000009.1, forward strand.
GTACAGTAGCTGCAGGGTTACTTGTACTGGCTCTAGCCGCAATGCTTGCCCCATTCTTGCCATTTCTCCATATTTTTACAGATTGGCATGTGATTTTTATAATTCCTGCCCTAATTTCCTTGATGATGGTAAAGCCTAGATTATTCGCATCAGAGGTTCGTGCCGCTCAGACACTCATCAAGATATCAATGCAACTTTGTCTGTTTGCATTCTTGGTAATCTCACTAATTCCGAGTTAACGTAGGTCCCAGTAAGCCTGCCAAGCCGCTTCGTTACATAGGAGGGTAAGTACTGACATTTGCGCCCACATCCTGTTTTCCGCCTGATCGAAAACAACACTGTTCCGTGAATCAATCACTTCATCGGTCACCTCTTCCCCCCTATGTGCGGGAAGGCAATGCATGAAGAGATAGTCTTCGTCAGCGTTAGAAACTAGATTCTCATTGATCTGAAAACCATCGAAGGAACCCATTTTCCTATCCATGCTTTCTTCTCCCATAGATACGAAAACATCGGCATATATCACCCCAGCATCAGTAACCGCCTCTTCGGGACTATTGCACCCGAAGATCTTGGAACCGGACTCTTCTGCAATTTTCAGCGCTCTTGCGATGACCTCCTCATCTGGTTCAAAGCCCTCTGGCGTAGCGTACTTGATGTCTAATCCTAGTATTGAGCACCCTAGGACTAGATCGTGCAGGACATTGTTTCCATCTCCAACCCATGCTACATGGCCATTCACTCTATCCAAGTTCTCCACTATCGTCATCATATCTGCAGCAGCTTGACAAGGGTGGTGAAGATCAGAAAGGGCATTGATTACTGGGACTGTTGAATGCTTCGCCAGCTCCATTACATCATCATGCCCGAAGCATCGATAGGTTATGCAGTCCATATATCGGGAAAGAACAGCAGCGGTATCCGCGATCGTCTCACTCTTGCCTAGTTGCATATCTCCCGCAAGTAGTGTGATTGGTTGCCCACCAAGCCTATTCACTCCTACTTCAAAAGACACTCTGGTTCTAGTTGATGGTTTTTCATAAATCGAACCAACTGACATCCCATCTAAGGGCTTGAAGTCGAACAGTGCTTCTTCGTCATTCTTTATTCTAATTGCCCAATCAATAATTTCAGACAACCTTTCAGAAAGATCATCAATTGCCAGTAGGTCCGATTTCACTTCATTGTCTTTCATGCTCAATGTCTCCTGCAAATCCATCCTTGGCATCCGACATTCCTCCAAAGATATTCTGGGCGAAACTTAGCACGTCCGCCTGTCCCTCCTCCATCTCGCTTGATATCGGAATCAGACCCGGTTGAATTGCAGCATGTTGCATCATCCTGAGTTGCCCAATTGCAAACTCTGCCCTCTGCCCACCACCATCAAAGTTGCTCTGCATCGAAGATTCTTCGAACAAAGCAGCTTCCAAGACATCCAAGTTATCTCCCCATTCTAGAATTTTTTCCAGATTATCTGGCTCCAGTAAGTCCGATTTCGACAAGAAATTTGCAGTCGGTAGACCTAGTCTGAAGTGAACGATGGAGGATAGGAGCATCTGAGAAACGAACCCACTTGGGGTGTTGGATAACAATGGATCAAACAGGAAAATTAGGCACGCTCTACCTTGTCCAAGAACATGTACCAGATGACTGGAAGCCTCTCTAAATGCAAAAAGCTCCACTTGCCCCGGAGTATCTACTATCATGATATCGCCAGAAAGACCTTCAATTTCTTCGAAAACCTCCTCTGCTTGGGAAGCAACTAGGTCGGCTGCAAGAATCTGAGCACCATTAGGTCCTAGATCATATTCGTCCATAACTTCAGAAAGTGAGATTAGATCTCTCACATCGAACTCCGGGTCATAATGCACCCTTTCCGCACCAGGATCCAGATTGACAGCTAACACATCTATGTCCAAGAATCGCGCCCATCTCTGAAAGGAAGTAACTAGCGAGCTTTTTCCTGCACCCGCGGTTCCAACCACGAACAATACGGGAGGGGTGGTTCCATCATTGGAGCTCATACGGCCGCCGAGGACGTTTCCGACTTCAACGTTCTCAGGCAAACAATCACTTTTCTTATCAGGTAACCGTTAAACGAACCCGTCACTCGTGAGTATGTACCCAGAGGGCCATTTCATGGTTGAAGACTCCAATTCGTATGACGAAGACGAAGGGGAAGAAAAACAGGAAAATAACCCTAGACCATCTCCCGCGCCACCTGGTTTTGGGTTGCCTCCACCCCCGCCTCCCGGTGATTTCCTCCCTCCTCCCTCTACTCCTATTGGTATCTCACCACCAGAGTTTCCAGATATGGAGGAAAATGAGGTCCCAGAAGCTCCCTCATCTATTGATCACGAAGCCGCAAGGAGAATGCTTCTAGGTTTGGATGACGAAGATTCCCAAGAGAATGAAGGCGCAGAAGTGCAACAGACTCCTGATTCTGATGACGTTCAATCACAGGCAGATATCGTTGAACCTGGAGATGAGGTTGCAGGGGATGACGACCTACCTCCTCCGCCGGTTGACTTCGACGCGCCACCGCCACCGCCACCGCCCGGGTTCGAAGAAGAGCAAGAAGAGGAGGGGGNNGCCACCGCCACCGCCCGGGTTCGAAGAAGAGCAAGAAGAGGAGGGGGATGACGACCTACCTCCTCCGCCGGTTGGCTTCGACGCGCCACCGTTCCCTCCTAAATCCCCTCTTTCAGATATTGATGATATTTCTTCTATTGACTCATTGGCTGATTCCCTATCTCTATTGGACGATGAATTGATGCCAGAAGAAATCAATGAAGTCCCAGATATAACGCAATCTTTCGATGCGCTAATTTCTTCGGAACCCGATCAGTGGCCAACTGAAGGCATCCAAGAGTCGAAAGGCACCTCAGAACTTGCCCAAGCCATAGACGCTTTCGGACTAGTGAAAGAATCAGAATTCGAGCGAACTGATTCTCCAAAACCAACTCGACCATCACCATTCCTCAGAACATCCTCCGAAGTAGATTCTATCCCTGGAGATAAACTTCATGCCATCTTGAGTGAATCAGAATCCTCAGTTTTGAATCCTGATGGGACTATCAGGAAGCAGTTAATCGAGGGTGAGCTGATCCTTCGAAACTCAAGTAAGAAGCACAGAGCTTGGGATATTGAGGTTCATCTCGACTCGATAGACTCGACAGATTTCGGAGACAAGGTTTCTTCGGTTAAGGAACTTGATCCTACTGAAGAGACAGCAATCCCATATACGGCTTCAGGAACAAGGATGTTGGTTTTACAAGAGTCAATAGACACAGAGAGTACACGGAACGAGGAACCAAGCCTATCGTTGGTTTACTCAAATTCCCCTCAGGAAGTCGAGATAAACATCGAGTTAGAGAATGTGTCACCAGCACCCTTGTACGATGTTGAGGTCAAGAGAACCATACCAAAATCATTCATTCTTCCAGACGATAGGGTGTACAGTGTGGAGCAAGATTTGGTTGTCTGGGATATTGGTAGGATGAATGTCGGCGAGACGAGGGCACTGTCAATTTCTGCCATGATAAATACTGATTCAATTGACAAGATTGACGCAGGAGTGACCTCAGCGACCTACTCTTCTGAAGCAACGGTTTCAAGAGTCAGATTCGATAGGGTTAGCAGCTCTGGTAGACAATTCTCTTACGTTAATGCAGAGGAAGATGATAGGCCTGGGGTTTGGCACTGCACCTGCGTTTTTGAAAACAAATCTTCCTTCGTAGTTTCTCTCTCGGGGGCCACAGTTAGACTGGTTGGAAGAGAAGAGCCGATTCTAGATGTCTCAGACATCAGACAAGATGTCCCACCAGAGGGAAAATGGGATTCAATGGTTAAGCGAGTAGAGTCTGATGATCAGCCAAGTTTCACTCAAGAGATAAGATTCTCAATACTGCCAAGAGTCTCAGTACAGTCTTCTGGAACCGTGGAATTGAAGGAACAGCAACTAACAGTTTTGGATGCAATTCTTCAGAAGAGATTCGATAAGTCTAGGATTAAGTCATACATCTCTTCTAACGTTGATACAGTCATCACGCTTGAGAACAATGGGACCTCTGAGATCAATGTTCTAAGAGTTCTCGACGACATCCCAGGGATTTTCGAAACACCTTCCGTCGACGATATTTCAATCGAGATTGAAGGATCAGAACTCAAACAAGAACAATATCGAATTGATGTAGTAAACGGCATCCAGTTGGAAGATAAGCACATTTCTCCAGACGGCGAAGGACATAGCCTCAGAATGACTATTGGCACCTCGGCACCACTAGGGCTGCAACCAGGAAAGGCAGTTGTGATCCGATATCCCTTGGTTGCGCCTGATCCATCTCCAAGCAATCATTTACTAGTCGCCCCAATAAAGGTCGATTTCAGTTCTGAGAGATTCGGACCTGTTGCAACCAGAATTGTAGAGAGTCCACCTATCATTTCAGTAGTGCATAAGAGGAGAAGCATTAGCACCGGAAAAGAAGTATTTCCCGGTGGAAAACCCGGACAATACGAAATCATGCTAATGTTTCACAATAGTTCTGATAGCGCGCTTGATGACTTGGCCCTTCACGATATTGTCCCCGGTACTTTCTCTATCGAGGAATCCGCCATCCGATCTGACAAGGAGGGGGCAAGGGATGCCTCGATTACCAAGGAATCTGCTCGAGATGGGACTCAGGTGACTTGGGCAATTGGAAGGATTCTCCAAGGCGAGAGAATGGAAGTTTTGTACACCATCCAAGGAGATCCAGAAGCAGAGTACAAGGTTTCTGATGCTCAGGACTTTCATGGTGCAACATTCGGAGATGAGGTTGACGAGGAGCCCAACGTCTCACAGTGGTTGGAAAAAGAGACAGCAGCTTTTCTACCTCCCTCCAAAAATAAGATTGAAGTCCCTGTCGAGCAAGAAAAGCAATCTACTTCTGAGACTCCGATTGCCCAGAAAGATAGCGAAAGTGCCGGAGACGAGGAACAAGAAAGTACCAAGGAAGAAATGGAAGCCGGAGCATCGGAAGAGTCAGAAGACAGTAAGCACCAATGCCCAGCTTGCGGTTTCGAAGTTGATATCGGCTCTTCAATCTGCGTAGTGTGTGGGAATACTCTTTCGTGATATTGGCGATAATCGGCATTTGACTACCGAAGTGTTATTCTCATTCCTTCTCGTCGAAGTAATATGACTCAATCACAGGCAGGAGGTGATGCCCAATCCGATGCCATGGCATCGATGATGCTACCCATGATGATGCTCCTTGGGATGATGATTCTTCTTATGTTCTATCCAGGATTGAGAGTCGGACTCTCTGATGTAGCCGGATCAGTTCTTGAGCCACTGCTTCCCTTCCACCAGACTTACTTTGTACCTACTGTTTTCATCGTTGGTTCATCCATCATGGTAGTCAATACTATCATTCGCTCTTTTTTCATGGATCCGCTCCAGCAAGCTCACTTCTCACATCGGAGTAGGCAAATTGGTAAGCAGCTCAGAGAGGCTAGGGTGGCTAGGGATACTGCAATGGCCGACAAGATGCAGACTATCCAAATGGAAATGATGCCTGAGCAGATGAAAATGCAGTCTTCAATGATGAAGCCAATGGTCTTCACAATGGTTTTCATCATTGCAATATTTAGCTGGATGGCTAGTTCTGTTGAGTCGTTCAAAGTCAGCTTTGTTAGCCTGCCATGGGATCCAATGTGGAGCTTCAACGCCCGGGTTCTGTGGATTTTCCCCTCTTGGATAGCTACGTACATTGCAATGAGTGCTCCGCTTGGCAGGATTATCGACCGTCACATCAAAATTATTCGTTTCTCCAGGCACCCCCTAGTAATATCTGGAGATACAATTCAAGAGCCACTCCTGTACATGCTCGATGATGATAAGAATAGTTCGAGCGCATCTTCCACTGTTCGTCGGACACAGAGGAGAGCCGGTCCGAGAAAAACTGGGGTCCCTTCAAAGAATAATCCTCAACGCAGGTCTGGGAACAAGCATTCAGCCCCACCGAGGGAGGGAGTAACATGCAACATTTGCAAATCAGACATGATTTCTAGGTCTCCAAAGGGCCTTCTTAGATGCGATGTGTGTAGAAGTGAGTGGAGATGAGAATTTGCTTAAGGTAACAATAAGTGGGCCCCCAGGGAGTGGGACTTCTACGTTGGTGTCTATGATCTCAGAATCTCGTGGGTGGGCATCGTTGAATGGTGGTGATATTTTCAGGGCTGAAGCCAAAACCAGAGGTCTCACGGTAGAGCAATTGAGCTCAGAGGCAAAGGAAGATCTCGATGTAGATCGAACACTCGACTCCATCCTCCAGAAGCGCATGTCATCACACGAGTCTCCAGAGGTTATAGAGAGCCGCCTTAGTGGTTGGTGGGCGTACAAGAATAATCTCAATTGCCTAAGAGTCTGGGTAAATGTCTCCGAGGAAGAAAGAGCGAGAAGGATTCAGAAGAGAGAGGGCGGAGACCTAGTGGAGTGCTTACAGAAGTCCAAAAAGAGGCAGAAGGACGACATGGAGCGGTATTCGGAACTGTATGGCATCAATCTCGATGACATGTCTCCGTACAATTTGATTATAGATGCTGACGAAAAGGGTGAGTTGGAAGTTTATCAGGTGGTCGACTCCGAATTGGGTTGGTGAAAATATGGAAAATGAAGAAGACTGGATTATCGACCCCACCGCGAAGACAAACCAGTCATTTGGGTGTCTTCCATCTGAGCGCCCTCTCGAAGAACTAATCGAATGCGGAGTAATACTGATCGATAAACCATCGGGGCCGTCCAGCCACCAACTAGCAGCATGGGCTCGTTCGATGTTGGGAATCAAGCGGATTGGGCATGGAGGGACCCTTGACCCATTCGCAACGGGGCTGCTAACCCTTCTATGTGGTAGGTCGACAAAGATTACCGGTGAACTACTAAAGAAGCCAAAGAGCTATTTCGCCGTAATTAGATTCAAGCAACCGATATTTAGTCAAGAGATTTCTGAACTGGTTTCTAAGATGCAGGGAGAGATATACAACGTCCCTCCGAAGGAGTCTGCAGTGAAGATTCAGGTGAGGACTAGGGAAGTTTCCAAGTCAGACTTGATTCAGACTGAAGAGGGAGACAGAGTGCATCTTCTATCCATTAACTGTGAGGCTGGGACTTACATCAGAACGTTGGTGCGGGATTTGGGTTTGTTATCGGGCAATGAGTGTGAGTTGCGGGAGCTGCACCGCTCGAGGAGCGGGTCTCTCGATGACCAAATGTCTTGCACCATGCAGCAACTCGCCGATGCTGTCTTCCTATGGCAAGAGCACGAGGACCCAAGGGGGCTTTCAAGGCTCCTCTCTCCAGTGGAGACAATTCTTGAGGACATCCCTAGTATTGTGATCAAGGACGGCGCAGTCTCGGCGCTTTCTCATGGGGCGCCTCTTGCTAGTCCGGGCATAGTCTCGATTCCCAAGGGCCTACCTTCTGGGGCAATGGTCCTCCTCTCGAGTCTAAAGGGAGAGGCCGTTGCTATTGCTGAACTTTCTGTTGAATCTGACTCAATACCTGCTATGAAGTCTGGTCAAGTTGCAACTCCGAGGACAGTCATCATGCAACCTGGGGTCTATCCGCAGACTTGGTCGAAGGGGTAAATCTGCTAAGCAGACTCATGCTCTTCGTATATCCATTCGTCTGTTTCCAGCCTTATTTTCAATACCATCATTTTTCACACACACCACCGCAATTGCAGCCTAAGCCACTAGTGCGATAGTTTGTTTTCGCTTTCGACCCCTGTATAACCATTCCTTAGTTTGCTCTGATTATCGGCCAAACGATAGCCAATTCTTCTCAAAAGCCAGCTACTTCCCGCGCCGGAACTCCTTCTTCAATGAATTCGGCCCAAGTTGAAATGCGGCTAGAGAAATCAGTACTGCCATTAATGAGATGATAACTATCGTTGCACTCCCTCCCTCTTTTCTCGCTCCATCATCTGGAATTTCTACCGGTAAAATGATCTCGAGAAGGTTATTCCCCTCAAGTGTCTCATCAACTGAGTTGGTTCCATCAATTTCTACTATGAATGCCGCAACTTCTGAAGTTTCCATCAATTGTAAATCGCATACTGACATTTTCAGATCCCCAGGACCCAATTCAGCGATTGTTCCGGTTCCGACCAGAATCCCATTCACTCTGCAGTAGAACGTGACATTCTCCGCACTTCCCCTCCCTTGATTGCGAATGAAGCCGATTAATTCGACTACATCCCCATTATTGAGTGTCTCTAATCCGACCCCACCTACTCTAACCTCAATCGATTCAACAAGTAAATCGGGTTTTGCTGTAACGAATACTATTACATTTCTAGAAACTTCTGATGTGCCATCACTAACTGAGATTTCCAATACATGCTCGCCGATTTCTACAGGTTTCACTAAGATGGAACCATTATCACTGACCGTGGCCCACGACTTGCTAGTTGATAACGATAGAATTTCTGAGTCCGGATCAAATAAATCTGGAACTATTCTGTATGATTCTCCCACTTCGATGTAAAGGGTACTTGGAAGGTGAACTATCTGTGGAGGATCCTGAACTGCTTGTATTTCTACTGAAAATGAGCTCTCCCATGAATTCCCTGCTTCGTCATTTACCGTAACAAAAACCTCGGCCACTCCATTCGACTCTTCTTCAGGCTCTATCGTCAATAGCCCCCCTTCTCCCGAAGCCTTGAGCAGATTCTCATCAGAGCTCGATGCACTGACAATGAGATTCTGAGGTTCAGTAATGTCATCCGAGCAGATAGATGAGAGGGAGATGATTTGTCCGCCCTCGTCCTCAACTAGGATCAAGTCTCCAATTTCATCGCATAAAGGGTCTCTGTCCCATTCTATCAAGAATCCACCTGATATCGACATTGAACCTATGTGTACAACTGTATTCTCGGCAGTCCCATTAGAGGCCCACTGGAATCTTGCAGCAACACCGACACGCAGTTCCTCTCCTTCGGATGGAAGGGCATGCCCAATCGGGACTGAAATTGTGAATTGACCAGATTCCATCTCCTCGGTGTGTACTAGTGAATCGCCTACTGCGAACCGAATGTAGCTGGACGACTCAGAAAGTCCCGAGAGGTTCCCTGAAACCCTCCCGTTTACAATTAACTGAGGATCATTGATGTCTACTCTAGCCCCAAAAATGCAACCATCCTCTAATTCTATACGAATATTATGGTCATGATACGACTCTACTAGTTTCTGCCCCCATTGAATTTCTGTATATTCTCCGCCGGGGCCTTCTGACGAGTGACTAATACTGATATTTCCTTCTCCAAAGACGTAAATTCTGCCCAATTTCTGATTGGGTGGCGGGCTGACTAAGAATTCCCATGTTCCACTCTCAGAACCCTCTGCGACAAGACCACAGGTGCTATGTGTCAAGCCTGTGATATTACCTTCGTATGTGTCGAAGTCAATGACTGGAACGTCCTCTAGAATAGTGGAATGTACAGCTATGGCGTTTTCGAATGAAAACCAAGGTTGATGAAATTTTACCTTCAGTCCAACAGCGTCGACCCTTACTTCCGAATCATCCGCACCCTGGTTATCCGAAACATAGTCAACGTTGAATTGAGTCTGCTCCAACTTTGACCAGTCCCACTCTACGTGGTCGTCAAGATCCAAAACCAGAGGATTACTCATTCTGTTAACGGCATCTAGGGTTCTAGCAAATGTCGTTACGAGGATGTCCGAGCCATGGTTCTGCAGAATGACGTTGACCTCATCACTAGGAAGCGCATCTGGAATTGAGAAGTGCAGTACTAGAGAAACATTCTCGATTTCCATGGAATGGAGGCCGGAGAAACTGTATCCTCCCATTGTAATATCAGGTCCCTTGGACCATGAGTAGAATCCATCAGGTTCGCCGAAGGTGGCATTGCAATCTGTGCAGCCACTGCTTGCCCAAGATGTATGTTCATCGAAGTTGTTCGGTCTGGAGTGCGTGAAGGACATCTCATCATTTGCAATCATTCCAATCGTGTAGTCTGCTTGTTCGGTAGTGAATCCTGTTGAACTGCTGAACGACCAATCTGCACTATCATGGAAACTGCCTGCTTCGAGAATCTCCACTTCCTCAGAAGAGATGACGGAATCACCAGAAACCATCGGAGAAACAAGTGCAAATATGGTTGCCACAACAAGTACTGAAACTACTCTGCAATCTCCCATTGCCACGAACGAAGGCTTTCTCTGCTTCAAGGCGTTGGTGCCTAATCATCGGGATGTTTGCAAAACTGTTGAAATACGAACCGACACACGCCTAACTTACTACTGGCTGTGATGGTGTAGCGGTTAGCACGGTGGGTTGTGGTCCCGCCAGCCCGGGTTCAAGTCCCGGTCACGGCCCCAGTACTATTCCCTGCCAAGGGACTCTTCACTAATTTTGTGTCCCATTCTACGGGCTTTTGTCGAGAGGTAGTCTACGTTTCCTTCGCCAACCCCTGCAACTAGTGGCATCCTCTCAACCACGTTGATTCCGTACTCTGATAGTTGCTCAATCTTATCCGGATTGTTGGTCATCAGATTCACTCTGGCGATTCCGACCGATCCTAGTATCTCAGATGCTATGCCATAGTCTCTGGCATCGACCGGATGGCCGAGCATGAGGTTGGCTTCCAATGTGTCAGCACCTCTGTCTTGCAGGTTGTATGCCTGTATCTTTGCATGCAGTCCGATTCCACGCCCCTCCTGTCGGAGGTAAACCAAGCACCCCCACCCAACTTCTTGAATCATCATCATTGCTAACTCTAGTTGAGGCCCACAGTCACATCTCAGGCTGCTGAATGCATCCCCCGTGAGGCATTCTGAATGAACCCTAACTAGGACTGGATCCGGACCTTCCATATCGCCAAGCAATAGAGCAACGTGATCCAAGTCAGTCTCCTCTTCGTGAAAAACTCTGATTCTGAACTCTCCGTGTTCGGTTGGGAGGCGAGCATCAGCCGGGACCTCACCAAGCTCGTATACCCGTCCACTGTCCATGTCTTTCCCAAATGAAGTACTCATTTGAATCCTACAGGTCGCCAGTCACATTGACGATTACGAATCTGAACTCCCCAGAATGCTCTTCTACTTCCTCAAGAACCACACCTAACCTATCACATAGTGCAGGAATGTCGTGCAAGGTCTCTGGATCGTCGCAAACAACCTCTATCTTGTCTCCGTTTTTACAGTCTTTCAGGACTCGACGAGTCTCGTGAACTGGAATCGGGCATAGGAAACCGAGCAGGTCGAGACGCTTCTTCACACCGCTGACCATGTTTATTGCACGGCGAACCACGCTTCAAATATTCTCAGTTCTTTGAGAATTCGAACTCTGCTGATTCATGTTTCTTCATGTATTTGATCGCAGCCACCTCATCGACTAACAAATTCGCAAACCGGGGGTCTCCCATTTCTCTTTCGGCTTCTCTCTTTGCTTTGTTCCACCTTCCTAGGAAGACACCTGACTCCCAGTCATTCATGAACATGGGGCGTATGTAGGATGACCTACAAACGGCTCTGGTATTCCCAAGATCTGCCGCTACTGTATCAATGACGGCTAACATTGTAGCAACTCTTTCCTTTTCCCCTTCTCCCGGAAGCTTCCCTGATTCCGCTAGTTTTACCATTCCCTCTGTCCCCTTCAGGTAAACCATTTCCTCGTTCTTGAATGAAAATTTTACGTAAGCCGGAAAACCATCTTTCTGTGATCTATCGATAGCATCATTGTGTAGTTCTGGTAGTTTTGTAATCTCTTCCTCGCCAAACTCAGAAACCATCGCCAACCTCGCTGCAGTCTTCCACGATGCTGCCCAAGTTCTGAAGTCCTTGGCAGTGTATCTGTTCATCATGTGTCTGTCTAGGTATTCGTTAATGTGCTCGGCTTTGATGTCGTAGTCATTCCCCTTTTCATCCAAATACCTGAAAACGTCCTGTTTCTTGTCCTTGCCTCCAACCTTGCCCGATTCTTCAATCAACTTGGCTATCTCGGGATGGCGGATATACAACTTCCAATCTTTGCCTGATTTGCCTGTAAATTCCATTTTTACATTGATCTTAGGTAGTTTTCCCTTCGGATTTAAGACTCCCATTCCTTCTACTATTGCCTTATCTCCTCTTCTGAAGGTTAGGTGACTTTCTTTGAGTGTAGTTAGGCCATATGACTCGTTCTCCAAGGCATACTGGTCAGATCCCACTCTGATGTGGTAACGATCAATTAGCCAAATAACCAGAGCTATGACCTTGTCTTTTTTCATCCCTTCTTGGACTAAATCATCCTGAAGACGAGTTCTAAGTTCGCTCAATTCTGTTGCGAAATCATCTACATTCGAGTACTTCAGAATTGCCTTGTATTCGTTCCATTTGGGGTGGTATTTGTATTGCAACCTTCCATTCGAGTCCTTTCCTGTAGCTTGAATGTGACCATTCTCGTTCGGGCAAAACCATACTTCAATCCAAGCCGGCGGAACTGCCAGCGAATTAAGGAATTCAATTCGCTTCTCGTTTGACAAAGGATTCCCGTTTGGGAGGTGATAGTTCCACGAAATTATCGGACTCCCTTCTTTTTCTGAAGGCTTCTCGACTTTCTTCCTTGTGATGCCCGGCTTGCTCCTATCGCTCAGTTTCAATCCTGCGTTCTCTGCCGATGCCCCGGAGTCTTCAACCTTCATGCACCAATATTGAGCCACTAGGCTTGAAGAGGTTTCGCAGAATCACTCTGTGAACTGTGCTAGAAGAGACTCTAGGGCTCGTATGTCATGCTCCAGGTTTTCCTTCTCCGCTTTCTTGACGTCTCCCTCCGCGAGTCTGGTCTGTAGGACTTCCAGTTCGTTTCTGGCCATTTCTCTCTCCTCTTCCATTTCCGCCTCGTTCTTCAGCATCTTGATCCTAGACACGTGCTGTCGTGTTGACTTCATGCGACGCATTCTTTCTCCAACTTTTCCCTCTGGGAATGGGCTGGGCTTGCTCTTGAGTTCCACTGCGATTGGGTAAGGGATGCTAATCCCCTCTCTACCGAACGCGTTGTCTATCTCCCTAAGTAGCCAGTCCGTGGCGAGGAATTCCTCTGCATAATCCATAATCCACACGTAAAGTCTGTAGTTCTTCGAGTAGTTGTCTAGCTCTCTTAGGAGGACCCTTGGAGGTGGGTCACTCTCGACATGCGGGCACTTATTGGCCACCTCCATGATGACTTGCTTTACATGGGCTGAACGTTCCTCGTAGTCCACCCCCACATCCAGGGTGAGTGTGACCCTCGAACCCGCTCCGTCACCACCCCCTCTAGCATAGTTGGTAATCGTCGAATCGACGAGTCTGTTGTTCGGGATAACTACCAATTGCTCGGTAAGTGTCAGGATCTTGGTTGAGAGCATTCCCACTGACATCACCATTCCCATCACTCCATCGACTTCTATCCTATCACCGACTTCGAAGGGTTGGTCAATTGCTAGAATGAATGAGTTGAGCATGTTCCCTAGTGTCTTCTGGACTGCCAGACCAATAATCAGAGAGAAAACCGCTAGAGAGGCTAGGATGCCAAAGAGTTCTATCCCAACTTCTTGTAGCGCTAGGTAAATTCCCATGAACCAGATTATTCCTCTGGACACGAAGACTACTAGGGGGTTGCCGCCAGTCACTGTGACGCTCTTGTTCGTGTTGTATTTGTCCATGGCAGCAGGAACGATGAAGTTGATGGCCACACTGATGATTGATGCTGACAGGATGATGTATATCCCCGAGAAGTAAGATGCAACAGCGGTATAGAATGCATCATTCCTCCCAAGTGTCCACATCATCGTGAGCTCCACACCGGCCAACAGTATGAATACGTAAATCCTGTTTGCAATCGGGTCGAGCATTTCGTTGTCCCATACTGCATCCGTTTTCTTCACAATCTTCCATGCTGCTTGCAGCAGGACGTATCTGAAGAACAGGATAATGAAGAGTGTGAGCCCAAGTGAAAAACCAACTTGGGCTATTAACCCCATCTCTTCTATCTCGTCGAGATACTCCATTAGAGAGGAAAATCCATCGGTAATCGGGTCAGTCATTCAATCACCCCCACCAGACCCTCTATCAAATGCTTATCGTATCAAACGCTTTGCCTGAAGGACCCATTCGTCTCTGTCAATCCGGCCTGGTCCGAGCCCTATGGTCGCATTCACTTCGTCAGATATTTCCTGTGTCATGTTTGCAATCTGGGAGATCTTGTAGATGCCTATTGCATTCAACTTATTCTCAACGAATCTTCCTATTCCATCGATTCGCTGTAAGTCGTCCTTGTCGTCTTCGGAACCAAAGCCAATCGCCGAGAAGTCGATTGCTGCTTCTTCCTGCTCCGTTTTCCTTGCGGTCTGATCGGCCTTATTTCTGCTCAGGAGTTCTGTCGCTTTCTCTCTCCTAATTTCCATCCTCCTCTCTTTCTCATCCGCAATTTCCTTCTCCCTGATTTCCTCTTTGGCTTGGTTCAGAAGGCCCTTATCACGGACAGCCGCTTCTCCATCAGCTGGGGGTGGCACTTTGCTGACTCCTTTCTCGGCGATTAGGTCAACGAACTTCCTAGCCTGTTTGGTCCACTCGTCCCTCTTGACCCGTCCCGGGAAGAACTCTATCGCCTCGTTGACCTTGTCCTCCAATTCAGAGTTCATCCGGGATATTTGTGCGAATGTGAATATTCCAAGTGCGTTGAGCTTCTCCTCTATGAATGGCCCTATTCCCTTGATTTCCTGGAGTTGGTCCTTGTTGTCGGCGGTAGCGAAGCCTAGGATTCCGAAGTCGATGTCCTTCGACTTCTCGGCAACTCTAAGGAGAGCGCTCTCCTTCTTCTTCGTCTCTGAATCGAGTTCCTCCAATTTCGCCTTTCTCTCCTCCAACTCTCCCTCCATGGTGGCGAACCTCTCTGCTGCCTTTTCACGAGCGAGTTGGTTGTCCTTCTCCTCCAGTTCCTTCTGGCGCATTCTCTCTACCGCCCTCTTCCTTAGCTTCTCCTTGGCCTCCATGACCTTGATTTGGACCTCACGCTCGTCTTCAGCAGCCTTCTTGGCAGCGTTTCTCTCAGTCCTTGCAGCCTTCTCCTCGGCCTCTCTCTTTAGTTGGGCGGCCTTCTCCTCGGCCTCTCTCTTTAGTTGGGCGGCCTTTTCCTCGGCTGCCTTCTTCGCAGCCTCTTCCCCGGCCTTCTTTGCCTCTTCCTCCTCCTTGCGCTCTTCTGCCTTCCTCCTCAGTATCGATCGAAGCTCAGCAGCCTCTTCCTCCTCCTTGCGCTCAACCTCAGACTCTCTCCGACTTCGCTCCTCCTCCGCGAGTCTTTCCTCTTCCTTCTCCTTCTCGGATCTTTCCTCTTCCTCTAGCTGAGACTTTCGTTCAGCCTCCGCTTGCCTCATTGCAGCCTCCCTCTCCGCAGCCGCAGCCTCCCTCTCCGCAGCCGCTGCCTTCATCTCGGCCTTCGCGGCCTTCAGTTCGGCTGCAGCGGTCCTTTCTTCGGCCTCCTTCTCAACCTGTTCTATCTTGCTCTTGAGCTCGTCTTGCATCTGAGCCGCCTTCTTCTTGGCATCTATCTCAGACTCCGCTGCTTTCTCGACAGCCTCCCTCTCTAATCGGACTGCATTCTTCTTTGCATCCATCTCGATTCTGTTTGCCCTCTTCTTTGCCCGTTCCTCTTCGGGGGTGTCATGATGCACCTCGACCTCTACAGGCCACTGAAAGTAAACCGTGGCCTTGCCTAGTCGGATGAGGCCCGTGTACTCCGTGGTGCTGACTGTGTCTCCATTGTCATTGAACTCCAACCTGAATTCGATATCTCCTCTCGAATTGGACTTGATCGACTGCATGCTGAATCGACTTCCGTTTTCTTCCGATGACATGTCAGTGAATTCGCATTTCAGCCTAGGCGTGATGTTTGAGACATTGATGACCTCGTGACTGCGGGCAAATGACCCCTTTCTGATGCCCTTAACGGGTTTGAGAATGAATGGGTCGTCGTATTCCCCGTTCCCTCCCTGCCAGTCGTCATCCGTTCGAGTGTACTCTGGTTCGGGGCCGAGAATTTCCTCCTCCCTGACCACGAAGGGATTGATCACCCATAGCAGTAGGAGTAACAGGAGTAGTAGCGGGAAGCAGCATATCCACAGGATCTTCACCACATCTGGGATGTACTCTTCCAGTAGGTTGCACACCCCATCGCCATCATCGTCTTCGGGGACGGAAAGATTGTCCTTGGGGTCAGTACCGCAACTGGTCTCGTTCAGGTCTAGCCAACCGTCATTGTCATCATCCAAGTCCTCGATGAGATCGAATGTGCAGTTCGCCGAGTCCGTCAGGTACCTGCAAGTCACCTCATCCGGCATCGTGTCGTTGTCCGTGTCATCCCATGCAATGGGGTTCTTCGGGAACCTGTCAATCGGGTCGCCTATGTTGTCACCATCATCGTCTTCATCGAGATAGCTGCAGATTCCATCCAAGTCGATGTCTTCAGGGTACGAGCGGTTGCTCGTCGGATCGCTATTGCACTCGAGCTCGATTATGTCTGGCCAACCATCCCCGTCTTCATCCGTTTCGTTGTCCTCTGGCCAGAAGATGTTGAAGTCGATCCGGTATGAGAAATCCCATTTGGAGTTCTCAGCACTGAACGTGTGCGAATACTCGAGTAAGAGGTGATCGTAAGCAAACTCAGGAGTACCTGAAATGACTCCAGTGGTGTTGTCCAGCTCCAGTCCGGCAGGTAGGGCAGGAAGCACAGAGAATAGCAGTATGCCGCCGCTGTTAGGTGCGATGATCGGCTCTAGTGGTTCCATTTCCACACCGACCGTGAGGACTAGTCTGTCGTTGGGGTAGAAGAAGACGATCGGCGAGTCGTCGAACTCGTCGTTTGTATCGCAGATCCAGTCCTCGTCGTGGTCATCCGGGCTGCTGACGATGTAAAGCGGGTCAGTGCCACACTCGATCTCCAGTGAGTCCCCCCACCCATCCCCGTCGTCATCGGGGTCGAATATATCGGGGATGCCATCCTCATCAGTGTCCAGATGACTGGCGGAGATCGTGAAGTCGAAGTTGTCCATGAAGAGAGAGTTGCTTCCAGTGACTGTGTATGTGGAGCCGTTCACCTCCTCTGTGGCGAATCCAGTGATTAGCCCGTTGGTAGTGTTGAAAACCAGTCCTTCTGGAAGTGCAGGGGAGATTGACCATGAGGACACGTTACCTCCGAAGATATGCGGTTCCATGTAGACCTCGTCCACGTTGGTAGTGAGGTTGAGGGTCTCTTCTAGGTAGATGAGGTCGAAGTCATCGTCATCTGGATCCGGTGTGACTGACTGGAGAGTAATCTCCACTGAGCTATGATACTGCGAGTTGTTTGCCCATATGGTGAAGATCTGTATTCCGAACTCATTCATCGGGGCTCCGGAGATAGTTCCGTTAACCTGTTCAGATCGGGCCATTTCTCCGTTCAAAGTCAGACCGGCAGGGAGGGGCGGCCATATCTCCCAAGTCCGCACGTCTCCTCCATAGGTAACGGCTACTATCTGCTCTATCGGCTCGTTGACGAATAGTAGCTGCGAAGTCATGCTGTAGACTAGGAAGAGATCAGAGTCATCGATGTTATCGAGACCGTCGCACAGGCCATCTTCGTCACCATCCTCTGGGTAGGAGAGCGGATCCAGCACTCCTGTGAGGCATGAGGACTCTTCGGAATCACTCCAGCCATCATTGTCGTCATCAGAGTCAGACTCATCGGGAATCCCATCCCCATCTGTGTCCAGTAATGCTGACGAGATGTTAATTGAGAAATTGGAGCTATATTGGCTATTGTTGGCCCAAATGACATACACAGTTGAGTTGAATGGTTCCGTGGATAAGCCGGCGATTTGTCCGGTGTTGTTGTTGAATGCAAGTCCTACGGCAAGCTCCGGATGAATCTCCCAGACCCTGACATCACCACCGAACACTATCGGATAGATTTGCACTTGGGTCAAGTTGACGACCAGCTCAATAGTGCTCTGTGGGAATGCCAAACTAATGGGGCTGTCATTGAAAAGATCCACAAGATCACACTCTCCGTCCCCATCAGAGTCAGAGGGGATGCTGGTATTGTCTAATTGGCCTGTATTGCATGCCTGCTCTTCTTCATCAGTCCAACCATCATCATCATCATCATCATCGTATTCATCGGGAATTCCATCGCCATCGGTATCGAGACGCCATGAGGAAATGTTGATGACGTAACTCGAGGAGTATTGGCTGTTGTTGGCCCAGATCGTGAAGTTCGTGGGGGTGAAAGAGACGTTGGCCACCCCTGAAAGCTCTCCTGAGCTATTGTTGAAGAATAGCCCAGACGGCATTGAGGGTGAAATTTCCCAGACACGTACTTCCCCTCCCAGAACAATTGGGGCCATCGTCAACGATGTGATGTTAGTAGTAAGATTCGCCGACGATTCCGCATAAGCAAGGAATATCGGCGAGTCGTCGATGAGGTCCAGGGCGTCGCATATCCCATCACCATCGGCGTCGGGGGGGAAGTCGTCCTCATCCAATGGCCCCGTGGAGCAAGCGGTCTCGTTCGCGTCGGACCAGCCGTCCCCATCGTCATCCTCGTCGGTTATGTCGGGCTCGCCGTCCCCGTCGGTGTCCAAGAGTGAGGCGGATATGCTCAGGTTGTATGATACGGCATAGGCTGAGTTGTTGGCCCAGAAAACATGCACCGTCGAATTGTGAGGCACGGTGGGAGTCCCGGAGATCTCTCCCGTGGTATTGTTCATGCTGAGCCCGACAGGCAGGGAGGGAGAGACCTGGACTAGGGAAACAACCGAGACGTTCACAATCAGGTCAAGATTAGTTGCCGCATAGGCGAGGAATATCGGCGAGTCGTCGATGAGATCCAGGGCGTCGCAAACCCCATCACCGTCGGCGTCTGGAGGGAAGTCGTCCTCATCCAATGGCCCCGTAGAGCAAGAAGTCTCGTTCACGTCGGACCAGCCATCTCCATCATCATCCTCGTCAGTTATGTCAGGCTCACCGTCCCCGTCGGTATCCAAGAGTGAGGCAGATATGCTCAGGTTGTATGATACGGCATAGGCTGAGTTGTTGGCCCAGAAAACATGTACCGTCGAATTGTGAGGCACGGTGGGAGTCCCGGAGATCTCTCCCGTGGTATTGTTCATGCTGAGCCCGACAGGCAGGGAGGGAGAGACCTATTGGGACCAGGGAAACAACCGAGACGTTCACAATCAGCTCAAGATCGGCTGCCGCGTAGGCCATGGCTATCGCACGGTCATCCGTGTCGTCCAGCGCGTCGCACAGGCCATCGATGTCCGTGTCAGTGGGTGTGCTGGCGGGGTCCAGGGGATCTGTTCCGCAATCGAGCTCAGCTGTGTCGTTCCACCCGTCATTGTCGTCATCCGGGTCGTAAAGGTCCGCAACCCCATCGCCGTCTGTGTCGACGAGGACTGTGATAGTGATGGTCACGGAGCTAGTCTGAGCTCCCGTGGCATTCGCCCAGATGGTGTAGTTGGTCTGGTTCTGAACTTGGGTCGGAGTCCCCCATATCGATCCGTTGGAAGCTCCGAAGAACAATCCGAGGGGGAGATCTGGGAACACCTCCCAGCTCTCGGGCGTCGAGCCGGACGTCTGCCCTGCTATCGGCTGCATTGGCAACCCCTCTGTGAGTAGCAAGTCATTCGTTGGGAAGCTGAGGATTATCCCGTTCCCGATTATCCAGATGGAGACCTCGGTGCTCCTGCTACCGCCGGAGTTGTTGGCCCAGACGGTGTATGTCATCAGGTTGGTCACTAGCAGGGGGATCCCCTCGAAGTACCCGTTGGTGGTGTTGAAGATCAGGCCGAGGGGGAAATCCGTGGAGTTGATCGCGAAGCTCTCCACGGCACCACCCTCGATTGTCGGCTGGATGCTTACGAGCGCGTCCCTCGGGACGGTGAAAGTCCCGTTCCCGTAGGAGATGTTGGCGATAGGCTCGTTGATGGTGAACTGGAAGTTGACAGGGGTCGTGCCCCCCTCGCTCGTGACTCGGAGCTGGAAGGTCTGCTGAGTCAGGTTCACGGACGGGGTACCGTAGATCGTCCCGTTGCTCGCCCCTAGGTGGAGGCCGGATGGCAGTGCTGGCACGAAGGTCCAGTTCAGGATGGTACCATTGACCTCGTAGGGGGATATCGGCCCGATCTCCAACCCACGCTCCATGACGAATACCGTCTGGTTGTAGGATATCGTGGGTCTGCCATTGAGGATTAGGAATGAGACGTTGAACTGGTTGTTCCCCAGGGCGGTGTCGTTCATCCATAGGGTGAATTCGGATAGCGACATGTTGCTGGTCGCTGTTCCCGAGATCAGGCCGGTGTCCGAGTTGATGCTCAACCCATCGGGAAGGGCGGTCGATACCCAAGAGTCGAGGTATTCGTCGCAGTAGCTTGTCCCCTGGTTGCACGTTGCTCCCATGGCACTCAGGCCAGTGACTCCCCATAGGGTGGCGGTCTCGCCCTCGATCAGATTCGCACCGTCGATGGTATGCCCCACGGTCTCCATCAGGAATTGGCTGTTGTACTGGCAGTTGCTCGAGGGCCTCCCCATCTGGCTGCCGTCCCAGAATAGGTAGCACGTATTTTCGTAGTAGTTCACCAGCATGTTGCCTAGCGGGTCGAAGGCCACGTCCTCCCAGTCCAATGTGTAGGGGTTGGATGGGCTGTTGCTGTATTCCAGGAACTCCTCGAAGTCCATGTTCAGGTTCGAGTCGAGTCTCAGTATCCTATGGTGGTTCGCGACTGAGTAGGTCCTCTGCCCGAGGAAGAGGACGGGCATCCCCTGTGGGTCCATCTCCAGCAGGCTGTAGTACTCCGCATAGTATCCCGAATTGGCGGTTAGGCAGAACTCCCGTGAGGCCTCTGTGGTCCATTCGGCTCCGCTCAGCCTCATTACTACGAGGCTGTCGTCGCAGGTCTCGTTGAACCAAGACACCGAACCGGTGATGTTCAGGCTGCTGAGGTCGTTCACGGACCAGAAGGCCATGATCAAATCTCCCGAGGGAGTCGCCTGCATCATCGCAGAGTCGTAGTTCCCATCGAATCCAGCGGGAGACGTGATCTTGGATGCACCGGTCCATGCTCCTGTTCCATTTATCCTCCCGATGACGTAGTGATAGGTGTCGTTCCCTACGGCATAATCTCCCAGCTGGGTGTCTCCGTAGGCCCTCATTAGGACCTCGACGCTCCCGTCATCATGCACTCCCATTCCCTGCAGGGTCCTGTGGCTCGAAGAGACTGGAGTCACGGTAGTGGCCCATGAGAAGTTGCCAGTCGAGTTGATCCGGACCACGAATGGCCTGTAGTAGTTGTAGTTGGTACTCGGGATCTCCATGGTGACGTCGCCGAAGGTCACCGTCCTGTACGAGACTGAGTTGGTCGAGATCTGGCCGACAACTGTGAGATTCCCAGTAGTCTCATTGACGCTCATCCTGGTGAATCCGTAGTTGTTAATGCTGGCCTGTATCGAGACGTGCCAGTTCGCATCGTTGGATCCTGAGATGTAAGCGTCCTGCGACCACCTTATGCTGCCGTTGGTGTCCAGCGAGACGAAGAAGGCAGCCTCCCTGCTTGGGAGGTCATGCTCCGCTCCTGGGAGGTCCAGACCTCCACTCGTCCTATGCCCGGTTACGTAGGTGTTCCCAGACCCGTCAATGGACATGGCCCCCATTGTCGTCGAGCTCGAGTCCAGTGGCACGACCCATGCCCATGTCCCGTTCGCCCACCTCTTGGCGACATAGTGGTCACCCGATCCGATCGTTACGCTGAGTCCGTCGGCTGACCATGCAGAGGTAGACTGGTATTTCCCGTAGTAGTACAGGTTTCCATCCGAGTCGTACTCGTGCAGTGTGTAGCCCCTGCCGTTGTTGGGAGATATGTACTGGTGGTCGTTCCATCTGCCGTAGCCAGCATGAATCGGTGCCGGAGATCTGACCGTGAACGTGATGGCCACGGGGTATGATGCGCTGCTGCTGTTCGAGTAGAGAGTATGGGTCGTTCCTGCCGTGTCCACCGCGGTCGGGATTCCAGTGATCACTCCCGTCGCACTGTTGACGGAGAGGCCAGCAGGTAGCGATGACGCCCACACCTCGACCAGTGTCTGCCCTTCGAAGGTCGGCGTCATTGTGACCGACTCCCCCTGTGTTGCGACCAACGAGGTGGTGCCGTAGTCCATGACAGCATACTGCAGGGTGTCGCATACTCCGTCGCCACCGACATCGGTGGGCTGGAATGTGTACGACGGGTCTAGCAGGGTCCCCTTGTGATGGAGAATTGCCGAGCTGCTGTCATTGGCGTCTATGGACATCAGGTACGGGTCGTCCTGGCGATCGAACTCCAGTGTCAGCCTAGCGTAGTTCAGCGTCTGCAGGGAGCTGGATTCCTCCCACCCATTGCTCTGCCATACTTCTTCGTGAATCCACGAAGCACCTGACTTATGGGACAGCATAAGCTTGTCAGAGGTGTGATTGATCCAAGCGACGTGAGCCACCCCCGTCGAGTTGGTTGCAATCTCGACACCCTCGTTCCTACCAGTTGAAGTTGCAATCTCCTCGGTGCTCCAAGATGAACCTCCGAAGACCGAGAACCACAGGTTAGTCCCGTTGTACATCGCTGCGTATGCGGTCCCGTCGCTCGAAACGTGCAGTTCCGCTCTACCGTGATCGGTATTGGAATAGTCGGTGTCACTGGCCCATGACGTGCTCTGGTTGCGCTCTAGAACCAGTTTCGGAGAGCTCCACGAGACGGTCTCGCTTCCCGAGAGGCTGCCATTTAGATCAGTCGTGTAGTGGTAGAAACCCACTGGGAGTCCAGCGTCTCTTGCAGAGATGTTTACGGTTAGCAGATGCAGTTTTCCATTTGGCCCAAAGTCGATTTGTGAGTGGTGATTGTAGTTGTCAGAAAGGCCCCCAGGGATGTTGATGGAGAATTCCGTCCCGTTGAGGTACCATCCCTTGATGTCGGACCCGCCGTCCGAGTCGTCCCACCTGACAACCATGTCACCCTCGACGCTGATTGCAGCGTCTTGTGCCGATGCAATCGAGTGATCCGATCTGGAGCTGAGCGATGAGATGCTGCCGTTCGCGTCGATGCCCCTTGTGATACCATACTCGTCAATCACGTAGATTATTCCATTGCGTTCCTCCATGCCCCAATAGTCGAAATCGTAGTTATCGTAAATTTGCTGGACCGCACCAACCGTCCCATCGAACTTCAATAGGCTATTGAACGAGCGATGATTGTAATATGTGGAGAATAAGCGTATCCCGTAATCGGAGATGAAGAAGTCGTATCCGTATATTGGGCTGTCATAGTAATTTATAGGCCCGTCTCCTGAACTGTCCCAGACTCCCCTTTGTGACCATGTAGATGACTCACCGCCGTAGCACTCGATTTGGTAGGTGTCGTTCCATGAGTTGCCGTCCACATCATCATCGATAGCGTCGCAAATGCCATCTCCGTCGTAGTCAGTGGGCTCTGAGAGGCTGCTCCACCAGAGAGTCCCGCAGGCGATTTCCTCGGCATCGGACCACTTCGTAACGGTATCCTGCGCTGCGGTCGTGACATCGGGATCGTCGTCATCCGTGTCAGTGTTGACGCCGAGTCCGTCTGCGTCGTGGTCGAACCAGTCCCTCTGGTCGAAGGGCAGGTCGTCATTGACGTCGGTGTAGCCGTCGTTGTCGTCATCGGAGTCCCAGATGTCTATCCACCCGTCGCCGTCGAAGTCGGGAGGCACCATGTACAGGTTGGTGACGAGGAGCTCCCCCCCCATCTCACCGCTCGCATCACCGATGTTGTCGTCAGCACCGTCGAAGACTCCCAGCCTGCCATCGGAGTCCTCGCCCCAGCATCTGATGGTTCCGTCCCCGATGATCGCGCAGGTGTGGTAGAGCCCGGAGGAGACGGAGGAGGACTTCGTCGTCGGTAGGAGCGCGGTCCCTAGCCCAGAGCCCATCTCCTCGGCAGTATCCACGTCGTCCGTGGTGCCGATCCCCGCCTCCCCGTAGTAGTTGTCGCCCCAGCAAGCTATGCTGAGGTTGTCAAGGACTACGCATGCGTGACTGTACCCCACACTGATTGAAGCGGCAGTTCGTCCGCTTCCGAGTTCGACGTTGGGCAGGTCGTCCCCCATCTCCTCAGCCGAGTCTCCGGAGTTCCCTGAGGTGACTCCCATTCCCGTCCTGCCATCGGAGTTGCTCCCCCAGCAGCGAACACTGCCGTTGTCGAGGATTGCGCATGTCGAGGAATCACCAGATGAGACTGCAATAGCCGTGCGACCATCTCCGAGCTCCACTGCGGGAAGGCCATCTCCCATGCGTGCATTACACTCCCTCGTGTTTGTGTCCGTGTTCAGAGATGGGTGGCAAGAAATGCCGTTCGAGTCAAAATCTGGTCCGGTGCCGATGCTCTCGGTGTGACCCTGTCCGAGCCTTCCGTTGCCATTGTTTCCCCAGCACTTCAGTACGCCGCTGTCCAGGATCGCGCAGGTGTGGGTTCTTCCGGCATCGATCGCTATAGCGGTCCTGCCGGTCCCAAGGTCGACCGTGATGAGGTTGGCTCCCATCTCGTTTGCACCGTCTCCCATGGAGGTTGTGTTCCCGATCCCGAGGTTCCCGTAGCCATTGTAGCCCCAGCACTTCACGCTACCGTTGTCCAGGATCGCGCAGCTGTGCATTGACCCCAATGTGATGTCGGTGGCCGTCCTGCCGGGACCTAGGTCCACCGTGGCGAGGTTTTCTCCCATCTCGTTCGCACCATCTCCGATTTGGGTGTTGTTCCCGATCCCGAGCTGCCCGTAACTGTTCCTTCCCCAGCACTTCACGCTACCGTCGTCCAGCATAGCGCAAGCGTGACCCTGCCCTACCGAGATGCGCAAAGCGGTCCTGTTGGCCCCCAATGGCACGAATGCGAGGTTTTCTCCCATCTCATTGTCCCCGTCAGAGGCAGTGGACGTGTTGCCGTGACCCAGCTGCCCGTTGCCATTGTTTCCCCAGCACTTCACATGCCCCTGCGATGATCTCGCGCATCCGAACTTACCGTCGACGGACAGGGATATCTCCGACACGTCGTAGGGGCTCGAGGACAGTGCCGAGCTTCCTTCTGCCGCTCCCAGGGGGGTGTCCGAGTCGAGCATGACGAGGTCTGTGGAGGCTGGCGATGCCAGCGAAGTCGTACCACCGTTCCCGATCTGTCCCGAGGCGCCATCGCCCCAGCACATGACTCGGCGGTCCCCAGTCAGGTTGGAGAAAAGGGCGCAAGTCGTCCCGCCCCCCGTTCCCGAGCTGGTGGACACCGAGACCTCCAAAGCGGTCCATCCAGGGACGGTGGACACGCTGACTGGGTCTCCCGAAGTTACTGCTCCGACTCCGTTCCCGAGTTGCCCGTCGATAGCGACGCCCCAGCATCTGGCGGTGCTTCCCGTCACGGCGCACCCATGAGTCTCGCCAACGTCGAATGACGTCACGCTCCCGACCCCAGAGCCCATCGAGGTCCCGGAGGGGTTGTTTTGCGAGTTCCCCATGACGATTGGGGAGGGATTTCCGGCAATGGAGAACTCCAGATCGTCCTGGTCCTCGTCGAAGTAGGCGATCCTAGTGTCCCCGTTCGCGTCTACCGTGACTTGGGTCCCCTGTCCAGCAGAACCGGCGTCTTGGGTTGTCAGGGCCCAAGAGGACCCGTCCCAGACTGCGAGCCTGAGGGAACCGTCATGATAGGCAATCCGAGGAAAGGTGTATCCGAGCACGCTACCGCTGGAGTCTACCGTCGAGATGGCCCACGATGACCCATCGTACTGGGCATAGCGCAGGAAGCCGTTGGTCGCATCGACGTACGAGATGTGGGGGTTGCCGTTCCCATCGAGGGCCAGGTCGGAGTAAGTCCCCACCATGGTCGAGCTCTGATCCAATGTGACGCTGGACCACGATGTCCCGCTCTTGGATGCGTACTGCAGGTTGCCTGCAGTGTCGGAGCCGTTGTAGAAGCTCAGGTGGGAAATCCCCGAACCGTCGACAGCGAAGCCCATTCCGTAGCTGTGAGTCCCGATTTGGGATACCTTCGCCGTTGCAGCTTCGCCGCTGTCAATAACCAGGGACATCAAATCATAGTTGGAGAAGTTCTCATAGGCGATGTTGATATTGCCGCTCTGGTCGATGGCTATGTTGGGAAATCTCCCCACGTTGTAGCCACTACCGTCTAACGTCTCCACAAACCAACTATCGCCGTCGTACCGAGCGTACTCCAAATCCCATGAATTTCGGTCGTGGTATGCGATGTACGGCCTGTCATCGCCGTCGACTGCGATGGATACTGACGTGCCGACGTATTCGTTCCCTTGGTCGTGAACGTTTGTCGTGGTCCACATCGACCCTCCCAGACCCATGTATGCATACTCCAAGGACCTGCTGCCAATGTCATAATAGGCGACGTGCAGGCCATCCGCGGAGTCTATTGCGAGGGATATCCCCCGCTCATCGTGTGTGTACCTCCCGCCGTAGCCGTCCACGCTGCTTGACGACCAGGAACCGGTCGCCCTGATGGAGATGTATACGTCATCGTAGTAGTCATCGTAGAAGACCACGTGTGGGACGTCCGTGCTGTTCAGCTTGATCTGG
>PSPW01000009.1:44610-87832 GCA_004195615.1 Methanobacteriota archaeon
ACCTCAGGTTGTAGGAGCCTCCCGTGTTGTTGTAGACGGCATAGGATATGTGCGCGTTGTCGCTGGAATCTAGGTCTATGGAGGTGTCATATGCATAGTATGGGGTGCCGTCGACGACCTCTATGCCCCATGCGCTGCCGTTGTGGTGGGCGTACATGACTTGCCTGGGGGTGGTGCTCTGGTTGACGTAGGAGATGTGCGGTTTGTCGTTTGAGTCGATGGCGATGGATGAGTAGAGGCCAGAGGTTCCACCGTTGTCCACCTCCTCCACCTGCCACGCGGAACCGTCGAACATTGCGTACATCAGGCTGGAGGCGCTGGCGTTGTAGTATGAGATGTGCTGGTTGCCGGAGCTGTCGAGCGCCATCGAGATGCCATATGTGCCCACGCTGCTCGACTCCCCGTCGACCGTGGAGATGGCCCTCCCATCTTCTCGGATCGTAGCCATCTCGACGAATGCGGGAGATGCCCCGTCCGTCCCGTTCAGGAAGGGAGCGGTGATCGTGCTTCCCGAGAAGTGGACTTCTGGTGCCATCCCGATCGAGTTGGAGGACTCACCGCTGCTGGCGATCCCATCGGACGCGACGACCGTCCCGGTGAACGCAGTGGTCAGCAGACCCCCGTTGGCAGGGTAGGAAGCCTGCTTGTAGGCTAGGTAGGCCGTACCGGTGGTGTAGTCGAGCGTCATCGACACATGGCTTCCGACGTCGTAGCCGTTCCATATCTCCTGTACAATCCATACGTCCCCAGTCGCGCTGTTGTTGTATGCGAGGCGGGAATCGCTGGAGCTGGAGGAGTAGGCGATCCTGGGCCTATCATCCCCATCTAGTTCGAGAACTATCCTGTCTGACGAGATGCTCGTGTCGATGTCCCGTATGGACCAAGAGGCTCCATCGTGGGAGGCGTACCTCAGGTCCCAGCCAGAGTTGTAGGAGTAGGCGATCCTGGTCCTGTCGCCGCTGTCGATGGCTATCGATGCCCAGCTACCTACGTTGTTCGTGCTGTCGACCACCTCCCTGGACCATGATGCCCCGGTAAAAACGACCAGTTCCAAGTCGTCCGAGGTCTCGTTCCTGTACGCTATCCGCGGGTAGTCGCTGCCGTCCAGGGCGATCGAGTTGTACGAGTCGTCGACCGTCAGGTTCTGGTCGACCCAGTCGGACCCGTCGTAGTACGTGTAGCGCAGCGTGTCGTTCTTGTGGTCGTAGTAGGAGATGTGTGGGTTGTCGCTGCTGTCCAGGTCGAGGGACGTGTGCATGGTCGGGCTGTTCTGGTCCATTATCGACTGCAGGGTCTCCACGGTCCAGGACGATCCATCGTAGTGGGCGTACTTCAGCCAGGCGTCGTCGGTGCCCGAGGTCTGCCATGACCAGTAGGAGAGGTGGAGGTTCCCTCCCGAGTCGATCTTCATTCCGTTCAAAGAGTACCCTGTGTGGGTCTGGTCGTCATCGACCACCACGGGATCCGACCAAACCGTGCCGTTGAACGTCTTGTGCATCAGCTTCTTGCCGCTGCCCCTGTAGTATTGTAGTATGTCAGGTGCAGGTCCTCCGTACTCGGGTCCCTCGCGATGCTGAAGTAGCTCGGGTTTTCGCCCGTCACCGACGATATGGTGGATTGGTTCGTCAGGTGCCTGGTGTGGACGAGCTCCCCGGCGGCCTCGTCGTAGCTAAGGAAGTGCATGCTCCCATCCGGTCCCTTGCCGATGCCGACTCCCTTGTCGCTGTCGCATTCGTCCGATGACGAGCAGACAGCAGTCGTGCTCCAGCTCGAGCCATCGTATCTGGCGAATGAGATCCCAGAGCCGTCGTTGTAGGCCAACAGCCAGTTCCCATTCCCGTCAGTGGTCAGGGCCGGGCTCCTGCCGACATCCCCCGTCGTAGCAATCGAATTCACGGATGGTCCAACGTAGGAAGTCCGCGATGAAGACCCCCAGCATAGTGCCTCGCCGCTCCTCATGATGGCGCAGGAAACGCCATCACCGGCGTTGATGCCCTCCACGGTGCTACCGGTCCAGTTGGACGAGACCAGGCTTCTTGAGCCAGACAGGTCGACCTCCTTCGGGTCGTAGGTGCTCGTTCCAGTGTAGCCGGGGCTTCCGAGGATGTTTGAGTAGCTCCCCCCGTTGTGCCCCCAGCAGTTCACGCTGCCCGAGGATAGCAGTGCGCAGGAGTGACGTGCACCGAGGGCGATCTGCGAGACACCGCCCGACGCGTCCCAGAGGGCCCTGCTGGGCTCCAGAACCGAGCCTATGGAGCCATATTCAATGTTTTTGACTCGTAGGTCGTCAATGTGGACCTCGTTGTAGTGGCCGTATACGTAAATCTGGATCGAGACGTCGCCAGACCCGCTGTAGCTGTCTGGGACCTCGAATGCCACGTTCTGCCAAGATGATAGGGAACCATAGGTCGTGACGTTGGAGTCGATCTGGGAGAGCAACTGCCCTCCTGCGTAGATTCTGAGGTACTCGCTTGTGTAGCCGTTGTTACCGTGGTACTTTGCCTTCATCTTGAACGAAACCACGTCTCCCTGTGAGACGGAGAATGAGTCGCTAGACGTCAGGGTCTCTACTCGCCAGCTGTTGTATAGGGATCTCAGTACGTAGTCTAGGCCCTCGCCCGGACCCTGCATGTAACTGGTCCAGCTCGAGGTCCAAGATCTTGAGTTGTCGGTGAAGTTCTCGTACTGAGTTTCGCTGTTCGCGGCGTTGATGATCTTGCCCGTCCTGTCGTCGCCCCCGTTACCCCAGCAGTACATGTTGGAGTCGGTCCCCGTCATGCAGTTGTGATCCGCTCCCGCTGCGTACTGCGAGACCGTGACCTCGGACGGTAGGCTAGCGTAGCCCGGGGACTCGCTGGCGGACGCCGTCCCGCGTCCGAGCTGGCCATGGGTGTTCCTGCCCCAGCAGACGAGGCTGCCGTCGAGCCCAGTGGAGCAGGCGTGGGCCGAGCCAGCGTCCACCGCCCCCGCCTCGAATCCAGAGGGTAGGTCGACCAGTACAGCGTAGGCGCTGCTGGATCCCGCCGAGGCGCTTCCCAGCTGCCCCTCGGAGTTGTCGCCCCAGCATGCCACGGAGCTGTTGGACAGCACCGCGCAACCGAACTCCTCGCCTATCGATAGGGC
Source organism: Methanobacteriota archaeon (assembly GCA_004195615.1). Taxonomy (GTDB): domain Archaea; phylum Thermoplasmatota; class Poseidoniia; order Poseidoniales; family Thalassarchaeaceae; genus UBA36. Next base: position 47,734 of record PSPW01000009.1, read on the forward strand.
ATCCGACTCGGCAGAGACCGAGGTGTCCACCCAATCGTCGAAAAGATCGCACACCCCGTCCCCATCTGCGTCCGCAGGGGTCGAGGATGAGCTGGAGTAGTCCGTGCCACATCGGAATTCGTCGAGCCTCGACCAGCCGTCGCCGTCGATGTCGTCGAGCAGCCCCGCTGTGGCTAGTCCTTCCTGTGTGAATAGGGACATTGCGGACGAGGTCCCGGGGTAGAACGTGAATCCCCACATCTTCCCCTGTTCGCTGAGTTCGACACTGACCCAGTCAGATCCACCCGTGCCCTCCAGTTGGGTTATGTCCCATGAGCCGCTACTCTTGTGCAGTGCGTACGTCCCGTCGGGTGCTCCGACAAGGATTAGGGCCGATAGGTCAGCGCCTATCGCGATGTCCATGACCCCGCTGTCGGAGACGTCGACCGAGTCAGTCACGTCCTCGGAGGACCATGACCCCGGGCTCCCGCAATTCGACGAGCAAGAGGTGTAGTGGATACCTCCGCTGCCAAACAAACCTGACGGACCTAGGTAGGAGATGTGGATGGAGTCATCCAGCCCCAGGTCCAAAGAGAGCGAAGAGTTCCCTGCAACGACGCTGTTCGCATCCCACTGCCCCGATACGTGTGCGAGACCAGTGGTGTTCATGGGGGTGCCGAAACCGGTCGAGCTGAGTTCCACTACATTCACGTAGCCCGGGTCCTCGATACAGATGGCAACGCTGCAGGAACTATCTAGGTAGGCCACTTGTATGTTGCCATCTTGATCGACGTCCGAGTCCAGGGAGCTGGAGAGCGATGCACTGCTGATGTCGTAATCGTTTGGAACCCAAACCCAATCCCCGGAGCCCACGCATTGCGTAGATGTGTATTGGGCCGAGGAGCACGTTCTGGCATACAAGTACAAGCTCACCGAACTCATGGATTCAGCGTAAGATTGGTAGATGACGTATAGGTTGCCATCCACGTCCAACTCGATGGCGGTAGCAGTTGGCAGACCAGTGGTCGGTACCTCCCATGTCACCCAATTCCCATCGTCCTTGGTATAGTAGCTAATTGCGGATGAGGTGCCGCCAGAGTAGGTCCAAGCTATGGATATGTGAGGAATTCCGTTGGAGTCGATTGCCAGGGACACGTCAGCCATCCTCGGGTCAGAGTAACCAGAGTTGAAGACGGTCTCCGTAGTCCACTTGCCCTTGTAGAAGATCCCGAACCTGACTACATCGTTGGCCTCGTCGATGTAGACCACAGCGCCGCATCCGTCTGATGTCAGCGCGGTCGAGGTCTTGTTGCCTACGTACGAGCTGGTGCTATCCAGAGTCTCCTGAGACAGGGGAGATCCCTCTGCAGGGAGGTCGCAGGGTTGGTCTAAGGTCGGCTCGGGGAGGAAGAGTTCTACGTAAGAGAGGTCATCCCCCATTTCACCCGATTCATCACCAGTCGCACCGCTCTTACCCAAACCGGTCCTCCCGTCCATCCCCGTCCCCCAGCACTTGACCATGCTGTTGTTCAGGATTGCACATGCGTATGCGTCGCCCGCATCGATTGAAGTAGCGTACACATCAGTCCCCAGGTCGACGTTTTCGAGGTAGTTCCCCATCTCGTACTGCCCATCACCTCTAGTGACGGCGTCCCCGGAACCCAGTGCGCCGTCATCCCCCTTACCCCAGCACTTGACCGTCTTCGGAGTTCCTGAGTCACCGTCATCCAGGATGGCGCATGACGAGCCGTACCCAATACCTATCGTATCGACTGTCAGGCCGGTCCCGAGTTGCACGAGCGCAAGGTCATCCCCCATCTCTCCAGACGAGTCGCCGATGTTGGATGTGGATTCACTGCCGAGCCTGCCGCTGTCTCCCCAGCCCCAGCATGCCAGGTTTTCATCATCGCTATCGTCGAGGATGGCACAGGTCATGTGCTCTCCGGAGACGATTTGAGTGACTGTTCTCCCTGAGGGTAGGTCGACTAGCACCAGGCTCTCTCCCATCTCCCCGCTTCCATCACCTATCGATTCCGTCCCCTCAATCCCCAGTTCACCATAGGTGTTGGAACCCCAGCAGCCCATCTCGCCATCGACCCATAGGATGCAGGTGTGACTGTACCCAGCCGAGACTTGGGATAGCCCGACTCCTCCTCTCGCGGGAAGATCAACCACCATGCTCTCTGAGCCAGTGTCGCCTATCGTGTCCGTGGAGCCCAGACCCAGCTGACCGGATCCGCTTTCCCCCCAGCACCTGAGCTCGTCTTGAGTTGTGTTGTTGACTATGGAGCAGGAGTGCGAGCCTCCGATCGAGATCGACACGGCACTCCAGTCGGGGCTGCCCGACCCCGGGCCGATTCCGTAGACGGAGGGGATGGAGTCCCCCATCTCTAGGTACCCGTCTCCCCGCGCTCCCGAAGCTAGCGCTCCGGAGTCCGAGCCCAATAGGTCGTTTCGGCCCCAGCACTTCACCGAGCCGTCGTTGATCAATGCGCATGTGTGGTCCTCACCAGCACCCACATCCGTGAAGGTGAGTCCGCTGCCGACGTCCGTGAACATGAGGTACTGCCCCATCTCCTTCTCGTCGTCACCGTAGCTGGCCGTGTTCTCGTGCCCCGTCTTGCCACCCAAGCCCTCTCCCCAGCACTTCATCTGGTTCAATGACCCGATTACGCATGAGTGGTCCAGGCCTAGGTCGAGGACGGACGCTCCGGAGTTGTCGATCTCGAACCTCTGCGCCCCTCCCTCGAGTTCGTCGGAGGAGTAGTCTAGCGAGGTCAGAAAAATAAGCTGCGTGCTCGTGAGCATGAGCAGGACTAGTATCAGTGCCCGGACCGATGCCCTTGCTTGCACTCGCATACACAATTGATTAGATAAATTTTGCATTTAATTGTTCCCTATGGAAACCCTATTTTCCTCATTTAGACACCCCGAAGGGGTGTCTATTTCATCACTCAAGAAGGATCTTTGCCTGCTCAGCCCATAACTGTCTGCGAATCCTTCCTGGCATGTACTCTATCGCATCGTTGACGTCGTCGGACATGTCGTCGTCCATCTTGGAGATCTGGTCCAGAGTGGTTATCCCGAGGGTGTTCAGCCTATTCTCCAGAGAATCGTCAATACCGTCAATCTGCTGCAGGTCGTCGTCCCTTCCGCCTGACTCGCCGATGACCGAGAAGTCCACCGTTATCGCCTTGATCTTGATCCTGGCATTGATGTAGTCCTCCTTGGACATCGAGCCCTCTTGCGTCTTCAGGTCGTTCAGTCTCAGTTTGACCTCCAGCTTGATCACCTCAGCGGCCCGCTCGGCCTCGGCCTCGGCCAGGCTCTTCCTCTGCCGGATCTCCTCGGCTTTCTTTCGCCTCTTCTCCGCCTTCTTCCTGACCCTTTTCTTGGCTTCCTGACGTTTCCGTGCCTCTTCCATGGCAAGCTCCTCGGCACTGAGCTTCTTCTTCTCCAGTAACCGCTTCTTCGCCCTAGCGACCTTGCGACGCTTCTCTTCCTCTTCGATTTCCTCTTCGAGATCACGTCTGGCCTTGGCCTCGGCTTCTGCGCGCCTCCGTGCCTCCCTCATGTCTCGCTCTTCTTGCTTGGCCGCGTTCTCGGCCTCTATCCTGATCTGCTTCGCCTCTTGGTACTCCTTCTGGGTGATTTCCTTCTTTTTCTGGGCCTTGGCTGCCTCTCCCTGAGACTTCTTGCGAGCACCGGTCGCCTTGCCCAGAATCCTCTCTGCTTCCTTCCATGACTCTGTCTCTCTCTTCAGGTCCTCCTTGGCCTTCTTGTGGGCCTGCGCCTCGGATTCTGCCCTCTTCTCCTGCTCTGCCTTGAGCTTGGCCTCCGACTCCGTCTTCTTGTTTGCGTCCGAGGTTGCCTTCCTCTTCAGAGCGGACTCATCCTCGAGGGCCTCTCTCTTCTTGCTCTCTGCGGAGGCACGTTTCTGATAGGCAAGCTTGGCCTTTACGACCTCATCTAATCTGCTCAGTGCCTTCTTTCTCTCCTCGTCCGCGGCAGCAGTTTCCTCCTTTGCCTTCTCGCCTCTCTTTTTGTGTTCGGCGTGCTTGATCTTGGCCTCCTTGCCGGCTTTGCTCTCGTCATCCACTCTCTTGGCGGCGTTTTCGGCGCTAGTCTTGCTGGAGGCTGCCTTTTTTGTGAGCTCCTCCGTCTCTGCCTTGGCCTTCGCTGATCTCTCCTGCGCGGCTTTCCTCTCTCCCTCGGCCTTCCGTAGGCTCTCGCTGATCTCCTTCATCTTGGCCCTTGTCTCGGAAAGCAGCGACCTTGCCTTGTCCGTGGCCTTGATGCGCTCATCTCGGGCCTTCTCCGCATCTGCCTTGGCCTTCTCCGCATCTGCCTTGGCCTTCTCTGCATCCTTCCTGTCAGCTAATCCCTGCTTCGCCTCCGCCTCGGCCTTCTTCTGGAGTGATTCCCTCTTCTCGAGTTCCCTCTCGGTTTTCTTCCTCTCGGCATCGGCCCTCTTGGCTCGGTCCTCGGCGTCCTTTCGGGGCTTGACCGTGGATTTGTATATCTTTTCTGCCTTCCTTGTCTCCGCTTCCGCCTGCTCCCTCTTTGAGATAGCAGATTCGGTTGCTTTCTTGGCCTTGTTCAGCCTCTTCACCGCCTCGGCCTTCACCTTGGTCTCCTCTGCTAGTCTGCTTTCGAAGGCCTTCAGCATCTTCGACTCGTCCTCCGCCTTCGTCCTCGTCTCCTTGACTTTCTTGGCCAACTCGGAGATCTTGCCCTTCAGGCCCCTAATTGAATCGGTGAGTTGTTTCAATTTTGCCTTCTCGGAGGCGCCCTTTTTGGACACTACAGCCAGCTCTGCATTGGCCTTCTTTTGCTCAATCTCGGACTTCTTGAGGTCGTTTTGCAGGGAGCTGAGCTCTTTGGACAAGTCTCCTGACTTCTTGGCGTCTTTGCCGAATCTCTCCCTTTCCTTCTCTAGTCGACTCTTCGCCTCCGATGCTGCCTTCTTGGAGTGCTCTAGCTTTGATTTGGTTGATTTTACCTGCCTTTCAAGGTTCTCGAGTTGTTTTGTCTCCCCCACGATCGACTTCTTCTTCCGAATCAGGTCGTTTTCCACCCTCTTCCTTGCCGATTCTTGATTCTTTAGGTCCCTCTCAGTGATCGATTTTGCCTTCTTCAGTTCACTAATCTTGCTGGATGCTTCTTTGATGGATGATGATGTCTTCTTGAGATCCTGTTCAGCCTTTTCCTGGGCTTTCTTTGTGCTCTCAAGATTCTTCTCGACCGCGATCCTTTCCTTGGCAGCGGTGTCCGTGGCCTTCTTCAGTTCACTAATCTTGCTGGATGCTTTTTTGATGGATGATGATGTCTTCTTGAGGTCCTGTTCAGCCTTTTCCCGGGCTTTCTTTGCGCTCTCAAGATTCTTCTCGACCGCGATCCTTTCCTTGGCAGCGGTGTCCGCGGCCTTCTTCTGCCCCTGCAGATTCTTCTTCTCCGCCTCGTCCTTCTTCTTGGCTGCCTCAGCGGCCTTATTCTCAGCCTCAGCCTTCTTCTTGGCCGCCTCTGTAGCCTGCTTATCTTTGGTCGCGTTGCTCCCCTTGCCGCCAGCCATATAGGGTCTTGTTGGTCCGAATATATTTAGGATGCGGAAGGTCACTTCCGATGAACCGAAACTATTCCCCGAGCCGCTGGATTAGTTTACTATTGCCGGCTGGAGTCTTCTGCCTTCGAACTCCCTCGATTTTAGTACGTCGATTACGTACGAGGCCTTATTCACGTGCACCTCCACTGTGGACTCATCACCCCCCATCGAGATTTCCCCAATCGCCACCTCTGGTACCCTTGCTTGTTTGATTATCCAGTCAGCCAGGGCGAGCTTGCTTGCGTCCCCGCTCCCTAGCGATAGCCTGACAGTTACCATCCCAAAGCAGTCCGAGAGCTCGTCCCAGTCTTCCTTCAGTCTCGCCATTTCCTTGGCCCCATCTGGTAGTTCTGGTGCATCCACCATTGGAATCGTCATCCCCCACGTGTTGGCAATTTTGTCCAGTTGTGACATGTCCGAACCGCTCACGAAGCTCCATGCTTGGCCACTTCTCCCCATTCTTCCAGTGCGCCCGATTCTGTGGACGTATGATTCCGTCTCATCGGGTAGGTCGTAGTTAACCACGTGGGTGATGCCATCCACATCCAGTCCCCTTGCGGCCACGTCAGTGGCCACGAGGACACTCTTCTTGCCTTCGCGAAAACTATCTAAGATCCTCTCCCTCTTGTTCTGCGGCATGTCACCATGGAGGGAGGACGAGTCAACACCTTGCCTCTCGAGCCTCTCGTCAAGCATGTCGACCATCCTCTTCGTGTTGGTGAAGATGAGCATCTGGTCTCCTTCTGACATATTTGCGATGATTCTGCCTAGGGCCCACATCTTGTTGAGTCGGCCGACTTTGATTGCGAATTGGTCTATCTCTGGAACCTCGACCTCAAGGTCCTCGCTCATCACGTGTACTGGGTCGTTGGTGAACTCCTCCGTGGCATCTAGTACCTCTTGAGGGAATGTGGCGCTGAAGAGCAGTGTCTGTTTCCTACCAGTCATCTTCTCCACTACCCATAGGACGTCGGGGAAGAAGCCCATGTCGAGCATTCTGTCTGCCTCGTCGAGACAGAAGATTCTGATAGCGGGCAGGTCGATGTGTCCCCTTTTGCTCATGTCGATGACTCTCCCAGGCGTCCCCACAATCACGTCCACTCCCTTTCCGAGCAGTTTTGCCTGCTTCTCTATGTCAGTGCCACCGTAAACGGGCTCAATCCTGAGTCCCTTGTTTCCCTGAAGGCTATTCATCTCCTCGGCAACTTGGACCGCTAGCTCCCTTGTTGGACAGAGGACGAGAGACTGCAAAGTTCCATTCGGCTCACATGACTCGATAATCGGTATCCCAAAGGCAGCCGTCTTACCAGAACCGGTTCTAGCCTGCCCAACTACGTCCTTGCCTCTGCGGGCTACTGGAACCGCCTCGGCTTGGATCTGCGTCGGTTCGTTCCAACCCAACTCCTTGATCGCCTCAGCGATATCGCTCTCAAGTCGCCAGTCGTTGAAGGTTAGAGAAGACATCGTTTGGCCTCAGGACCAGGTCTCAGCTTCTCTGATATTCTTCTGGAGCTCTCCCATCCAGTACTTCCTGCAATTATCCTTTGTCAGGAACTGGTCTTTGCTCGAGAATCCGTGATTGTAGTGGCCCTTGTCTGCATTGGCCCACTGGTCCTTCCGGCTCTTGTGGAACTTCTGAAGAACATGGTTCTTCATGTACTGCCTGAACTTCAGGGCCTTGGTACGATTCACTCCCTTAGGAGTGACCCCGTCCCACAGTTTCTCGAATCGAGCCAACTTATCGTCGAATTCTTCACTCATCTGCTTTCCTCGCTGGCCGGCCGACCTGACTGGCGTTTATCATCCTCACCCACGGTAGGAGGATGCGGGAGATCCATATCCTCGTCTTCTTTTGGAACATACTCGGCCGGCGCGAGTTTGCGGTTCTTCTCCTCTTCGGAACCCTCAAAGTCAGGGTCCAAAGCGAGGGATTGAAGTCTTTTCTTGAGACTCGGGTCTCTCTCCTTCTTCAGAAGCTCACCTGCTGCCTCTTGGAGCTCCTGGCCCGACAGGATGATCGAGATCTGGCTCACGCAGGCCTTCCGCATCTCCAAGTCCTCGTCCGACGCACCCTTCAGAATCATCTGGACGACTCTCGGGCTCTGGATGTCCAGCTTCCTAAGGGCCTTTATCACCGAATTTCTGATGGCCCTGTCATTCTCTCCGAGGCTGGACTCGACTAGTATGATGGCCACTCTAGGCTCAATATTGGCGAGAACGGTGAGAGTCTTGGCTGCATTCCTGCGAACTCTGATTTCTTCGTCCTGAAGTGACCATGTGATTAGGTCCCATGCCTCTGCACCCCCTTTCGAAGCAATGGTACTGAGGATCTGCGAACCTCTGATTCGGAGGTCAACGTCGTCCTCTCTGATAATCTCATCCAGATGTAGGCACCCCACCTCTGGCCACTCTCTTGCCGTAAGTTTGAGTGCCACGAAGGCATTATCTCGATGTTCCTTTCTTTTGTCACGTAGCTCTCTTCGAAACATATCCTCACATCCCGAGGGGAATAGAGGGGCTATCTTCTTCAGGCAGTTCATCGCCTCCCATCTAACTGATTCCTCATCGTCAAGCAGCCTGTCAGAAAGGCAGTGGAGGAGTATCCCCTGCCTCCTTAGTGCGAATGAGGGGAGCGTCTTCAAAGCGGCAATCCTGACGTCAGGAAATTTATCCTCCAAGGCGTCAACCAAGGCGTTGTATGCCTTCTCGGCGTCTCTCTCGCCAACTTTGCTCAGAGCTTTAATCGCGTCAATCCTACCGAGCATCCATCTTTCCCCATCTATCAGGATCTCTACCTTTTCGGATTCTCCCGTGGCAAGGGGGAGTATTTCGGAAATCTCAAGCCTCTGCCATGGGCCACTGTCGGGAGATAGGGCAGCAAAACCAGAACTTTTCTTCCTCCTCTTCTTTCCCTCACCGATCCTTTTTCCCGTCCGTGGATCGCGTGCGATGTACTCCCTAGGCATAGAAAATCGCTCGTGGATAGAGCCATCACATTTCAATCAAACGCGAAAATGTTCTGGGCAATCATGAAGCATGCCTGCCCCTAGCAGGGCCTGAAACATGTCCTCAGAGGTAGAAATCGAGATTTCAAAGTTACTCCACGCTTCTTTCAACGGAGGTAGCGGGGAGCCGATTGGAGCGATGGATCTTGCTCGTATGTGGTCTCTGGAGATGCAATGGTTCTCTCCAGAAGTTGCTTACACTCTAGTAGAGAGACTGCATGTCTCGGGATGGCTAGTTGGCGAGGGAGGAGGTCTATTCCCATGTGCTTCTTCCTTCGATTACCCACCAGAACTCGGTTGGCGACCATTTTTATCCAGGGTTGGCGAAATACCCATCCCACCTGCAAGTTCCACCGAAACTTCGGTGGAGCCCCCGGTCCCACCCATTCCCATTAGCACCGATAATCGACCAGATAAGGAAGAGGAGACAACGGGCAAGTTGGCCTCTAGGGTTGCCAAAATGTCGGGCTTGGAGAAGAGAGAGGTAATCCGCAGGGCGCAGAGGAAGAGGAGGGCACTGGGGCCAGTGTCGCTGGAGGTCGCCATGCTTCTCTTGGCAAGGGAGCAGAATCTGGAGATGGACGATCTCGCCGAGTTAACCTAGTTTGAGCCGTTCCCATTTGTTCTGACCTCTGCTGCAAGCAGCCCCGGGAGGACCAGGAGGGCAAGGATCAGGGAAAAGGCTACAGAAATCGAACTCACGACTCCGAAGTCCCTGATTACTGGGACGGGGGAGAGGAGCAGTACCATGAAGCCGCAAATAGTCGTGCCTGCTGACATCAGAAGGGCCGAACCCGTGTTAGCGTACATGTCCCTCATTGCTGGCCATATCGCCATCCCGGATTCCCTATTCGACTCGAAGCGCCTCCATACGTGAATCGAGTAGTCAATTCCGAGCCCTATGGTAAGCGCCGTGATCATAATCGTCAGAACGTTCCAATTGATGCCCATGACAGCCATCGAACCTACTACCCAAGAGCCAGCTAGTCCGACTGGTAGAATAATCAGCAAAGATTGCCCGATTTTTCTTGTCAGTACCGTCAACACCAGTAGGGAAACTGTCAGGCTAATTGCAGTGGAACTGACGATTGACGATATCAAACCGGAAAGGAGGTTGGACAGGGTCATCAGATCGCCGACTGCGTATGCCCTGCCACCGGTATCCGAAGAGACGATGAACGACTCTTCCTTCATGTCTCCTGATATCTGCTCCACCATCGCACTGCTCCGGGCCTCAACATCTACCCTAATCCTCAGGAACTTAATCGCAGAGCCATCGTCCGTGAGGCCAACGTGCTCACTCGTTCTCTCCGACCAGGTTGCTCCTCTGAGTTGGTCTCCAACTGTGTCATTCGATAGGAGTGAGGAGAGGGCGGACGTCAAGTCGCCCTCGACGAAACTATCTCCTGGAGCAAGGTCTTCCCCAAACACCTCTAGGTTGTGTTCGATTCCGAACTGTGGGTCCTGATTGATTGCATCGGCAACGATTCTGTAAATGCTATCGTATGAGGTCCACTCGTTGTTCGTCCCCGGAGCCTCGGTTACAACTGTGCCTTCCATCCTGGCGAGAGCGTCTTCCAAGTCGCCGAGCGCCTCGATTAACCCCTCTTCACTGTCGAAAGAGGACTCTCCCTCTCCCGGCTCAACAAGAATGTAGACGGACTTCAGAGCGTTCACCTCGTAGGATTGGTAGAGCTCGTCCCTGACTTCCATTATCTCCATCTCGTCCTCGGAAAGGAAGTCCGTCAGCTCGAAACTGGTGTCGAGACCTTGCATTGCAACTACGACCGAGATCGCTGTGATTATTGCCACAGATAGCAGGACTAAGGGGGCGTTCCCCCTCTGGAATTCAGCGGCCTTCTCAGCCAAACTGCCCAGTTCTAGGCCCCTGTTCCGTGATGCACCCATCGTCCTCTCGACGAAAACGTGCATAGCTCCGACCGTGACCGTGCTCGCGAGGAAAGCTGAGACGACCCCCAGTGCTAGTGTGGCTCCGAATGTCCGGAGTGGGGGGAGGGGTGAAAGCGAATTGGCCAAGAAAGCGAAGACAGTGGTGATTACTGCTAGAGATAGGGCGACCCTCAGCTCCATCAAAGCCTTCGCCCATGCCTCCGCCGAGCTACTCGACTCTTCCTTTGCTCGTTCGTACGCCCTCTGCAGATGGATGGAGTAATCTATGCCAAGTCCAAGTACAACGGGAGCCACCGCGACCTCTAGGATGGAGAAACGCATCCCTATTAGGGAAATAGTACCATATGTCCAGACTAGGGATGCCAGTAGTGCCACTAGGGGGGCGACTACCATTGTTGCTGATCGGAATGTTAGGGCGAGTAGGACGACTACAACCAATACGGCCAGGAAGATCAACCAAACCAAGTTATCTAGGGTCGATTCGTTGATGTCGTTGCTGATGAGGTCGTCTGAGATAACCCCATACTCGAGGATGGTTGCGCCACTCAGCATCTCCCTGATTTCATTGGCATGTCTCTGGCGGTCCTCACCCTCTATGTCCCCGCTGATTTCGATGAGCCAGAGTGTGCTACTGGCCGTAGGAGTCGGATTTCCTTCTCCGCTCTCCAGCCAGTTACAAACAGGGGCATAATCGAAATCCCTGTGTAGCAAGGCAGAGGATGCGAAGGCAGCAGTGGCAATCGACCTCTCATCGTTTCCAATTGCATCTCCGCACTCCTCATCGCCTAGAGCAGCGTCCAGCATCTCCTTCCAATCGTTGAAATCAGAGAGATTTCCTGAGAGGTTCCTCTGCTCCAGGAATCTCTGAAGGACTTCGGCAGCATTAATCTGAGAGGATATGAAAAAGCCGTTTTCTTCAGAATAAGCTTGAATCATTGCATAATCTTCAGCCAGTTGGTGTAAAGCCTTCATTTCTAGCACGTTAGCCACTTGATCCTCGCTCGCAGCAGGTCTGACATTGATGTACACCAAGTGGGGCGACGTCCCAATAGCGCCCTCTATTCTGTCTCGTGCGTCATCAGCATCGGTTTCCGGTGCGAATGATGAGAGATCGGTCGTGAATGCAAGACTCCCGACTAGGAAATATGCCAGGAAACTAGTCAATAATAGGCTAACTATGAGGATAGGTAACGACATCCTCTCGAACGATTCAGCCACGCGTTTTGTCACGGCTTCCATGCCTGACATCGATACCCCCAAAACCTCCCTCTGTAAAACTTAGGGGAGGTTTGTGGCGAGATTGGCTCGGCTTTAGCATGCAAGGCCTCAAAAGGGCCCCTCCAGTCGACCGCCCGTCCTATGCCAGTCAAAGTAATGAAGAACAAGGGTCGAGAACTGCGAATCAGAGTCATTGACGGGAATCATACGGCACTCCAGCTGTTCCGCTCTCGCCTGAATGGACGGGACGATGTAGAGTATGCAAACTACTTTCAGAACCACCCGGATCTCGATGACCCGGAATTGTATGTACGTTCGGTCAAGGGCAAGAAGGCTGACAAGATTCTCAAAGACATATGCTCCGAGATCACCAAGGAATTCTCAAGCATCAAGCTTTGAGGGGGTGATTCCCTGAAAGGGAGCGAAATCGAGAACTACTTAGGACTCTCCACATGGATGGTCTCTGCAGAGGGAATTGGCGGACTACTCAAAACTAGGGTCGAGGACTTCAGGGTCGAGGAATCCTCTAAGGTCCCCGCACTCGATGACAAGGGACGCTTCACAGTTGCCCGGGTGACAATGACAAACTGGGAGACCAATAGATACCTAAGGCGGCTAGCCAGGGCATGCGGGATAAACAAGAACAGGATTTTCAGCTCGGGCTTGAAGGATAAACGAGCCATTACGACCCAGATTCTAGTCATTGATGCACCAAGAAGAAAGGTCGAGTCGGTAGAAATACCAGATAGTACCATCGAAGTCCTGGGTCGAACTCATCAGAAGGTTGCAATGGGAGATCACGACGGAAATCGATTCACCATTACTGTTCGTGGATGCTGCGACATTTCAGGAAGTCCCATTGACGCCAAAGAGGCAATGAGGAGGGTAAACGAAATCAGGGACGGTCTCGCCAAATCGATGGGCTCGGATGCATTCCCCAATTGGATTGGCCCACAGAGATTCGGTTCGACGAGACCCGTAACTCCGCAAGTTGGAGCCGCGGTGATAGATGGTGACTTCGAAAGAGCAGTCGATCTTTATGTCGGCATGGAGGGCACTCGAGAGGGGCCCGAAGCAGCGGCCTTCCGAGCTTCTTGGAGGGACACTCGGGACCCCTCTAAATCACTTGAACTGGCACCGAAAAGGCTTGGCTACGAATCTGCCATGTTGCAGCATCTGGCGAAGAAACCGGATGATTACATAGGTGCATTCAAGACTCTCCCGAACTCACTGCAACTCTTGATGGTCCATTCGATTCAGTCATTAGCATTCAATCACGCTCTCTCGGAGAGAATTGCCTCGGGACTTTCTCTGATTGAACCAGTGGAGGGTGACCTTGTCGCACCACTCTTGTCCAACGGGAGAATTGACGTCGGAAAGATGGCCCATGTTAGTGCCACGAACCTTGAGAGGTGCCGTAGAAACTGCAAACTCGGAAGACTGGTAGTGACCGGTACTCTTCCGGGCAGGGATTCGTCCTTTGCAGAAGGCGCTCCCGGCAAGAATGAGGAGGAGGGGGTCCGCCAAGCTGGCTTGGAAGGAGTAGAATGGACGGTAAAACAGATTCCCAGGCTCACCACTTCAGGAACTAGGAGGGCACTGTCCGTCCCCTTCAGGGACATCAGTGTCGAGCAGGCCCCCGAAGCAAACACGCCTTTTCAGAGGTGGGAAGATGGCCCAATGGAAGGTGACAGGTGGCATCCCGAGGGAGCCTCCCTCCGTCTCAGGTTCACCTTACCAGCCGGGGTCTATGCGACAGTGATGATGCGTGAGATAATGCGTTCCCCTCTCGACCACTACTGATCAGAGGCGACCCATTTCCAAGGCCTCGATTTGACCAACGAGATCATCAACGGCCCTAACTCTGTCCTCAAAACCGTCTACGACCCCCTCCATCTCTCCGAGAACCGCTTGAACCTCTATGTACATCATCCCGAATGCAAGAGGCTTAATCTCCACCGCTTGAACCTCTTCAAAATCAGAGATAACTTTCGCAATAGCTTCGTAGTCTGGCCCGCCATCCTCTGGTTGGTCAAGTGTTACCTTGTATTTCACCACGACATGCCCCATTGTTTCACCTCAGGGCCCCTCGAATCTGCACTTAGGACATATGTACTTTACAGATTGAACTCTGCACCGCTGGCTCCTCCCTAGGGGTGCTGAACACTCCGGGCATGGGAACGAGGTACTCTCACTATCCACTAGCGGCATCCCTGAGGACGCGCAAACAGTTGCTCTTTCATTTGCTCCGGTCATCGACTTGCTGGCGTACTGGGGTCCCTTTTTAGCGTTGATTGTGATTCATTGTCTTCACCATCGGCTCGAATTGGCAAAATATTACTGAAAATTGAAAAGATAGAACCAGTCAACGTGACCATGACTGAAGAGGAACTGAAGCTCTCTGGAATCCAATCCGACCTGTCCGATTTCGTTACTGACGAGGGTGGCATTTGGAGCCTGAGGGAAGTGGAGAAAGTACGAGGTTGGAACAGCATAGAGTACGGAGCGGGCCTTTCTGGGAAGAATACGCCATCGACCGGGCTGTCGATGAATAGGGCGTACATCCCCCCCGGGGGGATAGCAAAGGCTCACATTCACGTAGGGTTCGATGTGATGGTTTACCTTCTCAAGGGGAGTGTTAGACACGAATATGGAGGAGGTTGCCGGAAATCAATAGTTCACAGTGCTGGCGACATGTTCTACATCGAACCGGGACTTCCTCACGAGGTATTCAATTGCTCAGAAGACGATTGGGTCCATGCAGTCGTCTCGAGATCGGATGCTTCGGAGTGGCAGAACATTGTGCCATATGACCGAGATTCGGAGTAGCTACTCTCGCTTCGGAATTTTTCGGAATCCAACCTTGGGGGCTAATTCCTTCTCCTCGCTTTCATCAACTACCATCCCGATCGAGGCGAGATGCCTCTGGACATGTTCCATTGCAGTCCCCCCTTTCTTGTGGCTTTGGTGCTTGTTCTGGCAAATCAGGTAGGTCTCCGATGAAGCGGTCCTGCTTGCGGTGGGCGAATACCTCCCTACGGCCGAGAATCGGAGCTTTGCAGCATCAACAAGACCTTCTATCCCTGCCCCTTGGAATACCTTGGTGACGAAGCATCCACCCGGAACCAGTAGTTCGACGGCCACATCTAGGGCCATTGTGGAAAGCTCCAGAGAAATTGTCTGATCAGTGTCATACCTCCCAGTGAGTCTTGGAGAGATGTCGCTAATCACGGCATTCAGTTTTCGTTTGCCCAGGTGGCTAACCACTTCCTCGATTGTGGATTCCTCGGTGATGTCGCCGACCATGACGATAGCGCCGCCTATCGGGGAGGTTGTTAGGAGGTCGACTCCGATTACTATCCCATTCTCTCCGACCTCCTCAATTGCGACTTGGGTCCATCCTCCTGGGTAGCACCCAATGTCCAGAACAGAATCGCCATTCCGGAGTAGGCCAAACTTGTCTTGGATCTGTTTCAGCTTGTACGCCGAGCGAGCCCTATATCCCTTGGACTTGGCATCTCTCCGCCATGGGTCGCGCTTGTTCTCTTGGTACCAGCGCTTACTCATGCGCCCACCCTCACACGGACAGTTATGAATCCGAACGATGAATGGGCACTGGTTAGGGCAATTGTTACGTGTTCAATCACAGGCCAATCTCGGAAATTAGCACGCGGGCAGTGTCTCTTACAGCTTGCTCGGACATGGTCGTAGGCTCGAAACCAGTGTCAAGCAACTTGGTCACATCAAGGTAGGTCTTGGGTACGTCTCCTGCCCAACCCCTCTCACCACCAGTAAAATCGATGGATACATCTTCGAAACCACTCTCTTCTATCACAATCTCCGCAATCCTAGAAACAGAGCAAGTATCGCCCGTACCCAGATTGTTGAGAACAGGACCATCCCCTCCTAGGCCTATCACATGGATCATTGATTGTACGCAATCATGCGCTGACATGTATGACTTCTCCTGATTCCCATCACCCAGTACTTCGAGCCTTGCAGGGTCTCTCTTGAGCTTGTGTATGAAGTCAAAGATGACTCCATGAGTCCCCCTCGGGCCGACGATGTTGGCGAATCTGTGTATGAATCCCTGGGCTCCGAATGTTCCTGCCCATGCTGTAATCAAAGCCTCGCCCGCTAGTTTAGATGCCCCGTAAAGAGAAATTGGCATTACTGGGCCGTAGTCTTCTGGCGTTGGCATCACGTCTGCTTCTCCATAAACTGCAGAAGATGATGCAAAGGAAATCCTCCGTACTTCTGCAATCCTCATAGCTTCGAGGACATTGTAAGTCGCCATTGTCCCCTGCCTGAGGTCTGTATCTGTGACTTCTATACCCAGTCTGATGTCCGGATTTGCTGCTAGGTGGTGCACTGTCTCCACCCCTTCCATGGCCGCAATCACTGCACCTTGGTCCAGAAGATCTCCTCTGTGAACTTCTACCGATCCATTACCGTCGTGGTGAGATAGGAACTCCTCCCTGCCACTGCTGAAGTTGTCAATTACTCGGACTTCATTTCCTTGTTCTACCAATGCGTCGACCAAATGCGAGCCGATGAAGCCACCCCCCCCAGTGACTAGCTCCATGAATGGCTGTTACCCCTTCTCCCCTTGAGTCCATCGGGTCATGGGCATCTGTGTATTACTCTCTAATCGCCCCCTCTGGAAGGCAGTTATGCGAACGCTTCATTTGGCTTGGGTCGGGGAACGTGAACGTGACCTTGAGCGATGAGAGTCCACAGCAGGACGAGGAACTTGCTTTCTGGGCATGGTTCTTCGAAAGGATTAGTCCCATTTCGGACTATGTCTCCAAGATTCGTCAGACTGTTAGAGGCAGCGCAGTAGGAGGTTTCCTAGACACTACAGGCCAATTGGTAAACGATATTTCTGACACTGCTCACATGGCTGCCCAGAGGACAGCCGAGCTGACTTACAGCGCGATTCTGAGGAGCCCGGCATACCTCATCGTAACTCTTCTGTTGGCATCGGCACTGATTGGATGGAGGGCAGAGGACTTCGAGCATCAGATTAATGGCGACGTTGAGATATATCTCCCTGACGGAGCCAACTCAACCGTACTCTTGAACGAGGTCAGAACCCAGTGGTCAACCGATATCGTGATTCTGTACGTCCAGACGAATAACGCCGCAACGGGTGCCCAGAATGGCGACGAGAACATTACCGATGCGGATATACTGAATCAAATTTCTTGGATCGAGGGAGACGATAACAATGCAGCTGAAAGCGGATACGGCAGAGGACTCGACTACAACAAGGAGGATCGGGGCTCCCATGCATGCAGTAGCCCGTTGTCGGGATGTGACGGGGTTGTCTGGATCTTATCTCCAGCCCAGATAGTTAAGGAGGCCAACTCAACGAACTACAGGTTCTCTTGTGCCGTTGAGAAGTATGGGCTGCCGGGTTCCGATGGAAGCTGTGCGATAGCGAGTCAGAATCCAAACGAGGGCTACTCAATACCCCAGGGCGATGGCGCCCAAGAGAGAATCGATGGCTACGTGGATAACTCTGGAGCACTCCTGTCTAACTTTGTAAGGGACACCAACAACGACGGGATATGGGACACTGGCGTCATCATAATGGGAATTTCCTTCGATATGTCGAATTCGGACATAACGCCTAGGACGGACCTCAAGACTGGGGGCGAAATAAGAGACCACAAGGCATTCATTGCGTACGTGAAGTCATTGCTTGCTTCTGATCCAGCCAGAGAAAATTGTGAATTATGTTCAAGGACATATTCCAAAACATGGACTATGGACGAGGAGCGCTTGGATACTATCCCTCTTAGACGGGCTGTTACCGTTACGGGGCTAACTCCAGTTCTGCATGATGTATCAGACTCTATTTACGATGAGCTGCGATACACGATGCTGCCCATCAGCCTGCTGCTGGTCGGCCTGACAATGTTCATCCTTCACCGTAGCTGGAAGGTTCTGGTGATTTGCGGCACTCCGATCGCAATGAGTCTTGCAGTGACTTTTGGCTCCACTGTCATCTTTGACATCATGCTGACTCCAATGATAATCTCGGCAGGACCGATACTGGTCGGCCTCGGCGTCGACTATTCCCTCCATCTGACCAATAGGATAGAGGAGAACCGGACCGAGATTCTGAGAAAGATGGAGGAGGATGCATGGGTATCCAGAAGGGATGGGGAAGAGGTATCTGCGCCCGATCCATTCGATCCACAGATTAGCCTCATTGCCAATGTTAGGGCCGTCATGACCACTGGAAACGCCATCTTCCTCTCTGCACTCACTACAATAGTTGGGTTCAGTGTCCTGATGTGGCACAGCCTTGTCCCAATAGAGCCTATGAGAACTGTGGGGAAGACTCTCTTGATTGGAATATCTACAACTTTCATCATATCTATGCTGATGGTCCCAGCTTGGATAGAACTACTCAGATATAGGAAGGGGGACTCGAACAATCTGTTCAGAACTGGTGTGGTTGACTCTTCGAGGAGGAAGAGGATTGGTGAAGAGAAGGCTTCTGAGGCCAAATCACTGTCAAGGAGGGAGCGCGACTCTGTAATCGACACTTCCGATGTATTCGGCACCATATTGGGGATCAACAGTCTACTATTCTACATCGTTTCCACTGCCATAATTACCGGGTTCCTATTCCTATTCACCGACCTAACCCGAGACGGGTACCTCATCCTAGGATTCACTCTCTCAACTACTCTCACCTTCTCCTTTCTGGATGACTTCTGGGATTCAGTCGGAAAGGTCCCACTGAAGGCTACACTTCTCGTGATCATAATTTCTTCCGTGGTGACCATCGCGGGTGGAATGATGTTCAAAGAACAATTAGGCAAGGACATCACAGGCTCCTCGGACGAAGTTCCACCTGGTCTGGAGTCATATGAGGCACTGAGGGAGTATAGCATCGTTTTCGAGGGAGGGCAAACAAACATGTTCATCGTCGATGCAACCGAAAGGGGTCCACAGAACGAAACGGCCCCTATCCGGGACCTGCCGATATTGGATGCAATCGAGTACATGCAGACGACGAAGATTGACAATGTAGATAATACCACAACAATTAGTCTCGTCAACATTCTGAAGGCAGTTCACGTAGATGTTGAGATAGGGGGACTCGAACTATATGACCAAAGCCTCTGGGAACTTATTCACGACGATTGCTGGGATGAATTTGCAAATCCACTACGGCCAGATTGCTGGCCTTACTCGATAAGCAGCAGGGAAGATATGGTCAACATCGCATTCGACACCCTCAGTCCAGAAGTGAGATCCATGTTGATGAATTCGGACGATGGCGATGGCGAGACGAAGACACTGGTGTACGTGAACCAGCCTTACATCAACCTAGCAGTTGCTGGAGGCCTCAGGGACACAATAGACGGCCATTTAGACGAGGGGGGCTGCGATGATGCACTGAATTGTCGCGCACTTTCTACATCCGAAGGCAAACCCGTACCAGGGATGGCAGGCATCTACAACTCGCTACTGACTGGTGGCCTCCCAGTCTCCCTTGACATCAATGATGGAATTCATGAGGCTCAATCGAAGACAACTATCGCGACCATGCTGATTCTCCTTCTCGTCATGGCACTTCTGTTCAGGTCCACAAGGTTGGCTATATTCACAATGACGGCAGTGGTGGTAGTCGTGCTATGGCAGCCATTATTGATGTGGTTTTACAAGGTTAACGTCAACGTGTTCACTGCAATGATTGGCACGTTGGTATTCGGAATTGGGGTTGATGACTCGATTCACATCATCGACCGCATCAAGGACGAGCGTGAAACCCCAGCAGGAATCCAAAAGGCTGTTTCAAGGACGGGGAGGACCATCTTTGAGACAACAGCCACAACTTGCGCCGGCCTAGCCGCAGGCCTATTCGTCGCTATCCCCGGCCTGCAGAATTTCTTCGTCCTGATGATGCTTCTTCTCGTCCTAGCCCTTCTAACCAGCTCGATTCTCCTGCCAAGTCTCATTGTGGCCCATCACGAACTTTCTCATGCCCTGAGAGGCAGAATTGGAACCTGGCAGGATTACGGCGAGAGCGGAACAATAGCCGACGCCTCCCCCGTTGACGCTGTCGTCTTCGACTAGGTTAGTAGGTGAGGGTGCAGGGAGTAAGCCCCTTTCTGTTCACCTTTCGGTTGATCGCATTCAACTTTGCATCCTACCCGGTCCTGTCGATGCCATGCGGACCTGCTTGGACTTGCTCCGGCGTGGTTGCCCGTTCCAGCCACACTCAGGAAACCTCCCCCTTTCGGGTTCATCGTACCCCTGGTATGGTTCGTTTCTGCTGCAGAGCCGGCCCTCCCGGACCCTCGTCTTGTGACGAGACGCCTGCATCGCGGAGAGGGGACTTTCCTCAGTGTCTAACACTGTCAGCGACCCTCCTGCTCCCTCGTTTGTGCGGCTACACCATACCGGAAGAACCCACCGGAGGCATAGGGCAACCATCATGCACGTCCTATTCATCGTGCGTCGCATGCCGGGCGTTGAGCAATTGAAGGAGCAGGCAGGTATCGCTGCATGCCGATTTGTCTCAGATGGTATGTCACTAGGACTTGGTACCGGCTCTACCGTGCGATACTCCATTATTGAGATTGCGAGGATGATTAAACAGGAAGGAATCGATGTCGTAGGCGTGCCCACCAGCGAGGACACGAGACAGCTTGCAGAACATCTCGGGATTCCACTCAGTCCCATCGAGGCGTCAACGAGTCTTGACTTGACCATCGATGGGGCCGATGAGTTCGACCCGAACTTCGATCTCATCAAGGGTGGCGGGGGGGCTCTGACAAAGGAGAAGATCGTGGCAAATGCCTCGAACTCGATGGTAGTCGTCGTGGACGAAACCAAGCAGGTTAGCACACTTGGAGAATTCGACCTCCCCATCGAGGTCGATTCAATCCTCTGGGAAGACGTTAGGGATGACATTTCTCCCATCTGTCCCGGCGAGGTCAGTCTCAGGGGGGGTGATGAAGAGCCGTACATTACAGACAATCACGGATTCATCTTGGACTGCTCATTCGGTCCGAGTATCTCCGATCCAGAATCCCTAGAGAGAGAGATTTCTGAGATCACTGGTGTCGTTGAAGTGGGCCTTTTCGTGGGAATCTGCGATGCAGTTGTCATGGCCTCCAACGAAGGTATAGAAACGCTAGTCAAGCCCAGCGGCAGACTATAACCATCCGTCGTGGTTAAAGAGGGGCTGCCAATCCCGAGCCGGGTCTGTAGCTTAGTCAGGTAGAGCACCCGGCTCTTAACCGGGCGGTCGCGGGTTCGAACCCCGTCAGACTCGCCATTACCATTCATCCTCAATCGAAGTTTCATAACCATCGGCCAAGACGGTCGATTGAGTGGCACTATGGGTAAGCAGTACTGGATTGGAGATGTTAGGTCCGGCTCCCATGATGGGAAAACCGTCGAACTTAAGGGCTGGGTTCACAGGACGAGGGGCTCAAACAAGATATGGTTCGTCGTATTGCGCGATTCCACTGGGCATGTCCAATGCGTCGCAAAGAGGGACAAAGTAGGGGATGAGTGCTTTGAGGTTCTCAAAAACGCCCTGATAGAATCAAGCGTAGTCATCAGGGGTGTCGTTGAGCCCACTGACCGGGAGCATGGGCACGAGGTTCAGGTGACAGCAGCCGATGTAATCGGGCCGGTAAATCCAGATCGCCCGTTTCCTATCACCGAGTCAGCGATGGAGGAATCAGATGGGGGCGAGACAGAGTTCCTCCTGGACAACCGCCATCTATACCTCAGGACCAGCCGGATGACCACCATGCTGAAGATCCGCAGCTCGGTCTTCGGCGCCGTTCACTCATACTTCCGTGAAAGGGACTTCATCGAGTATCAGGCACCGAGCTTCGTCGCTGGTGCGGTTGAGGGTGGCAGCACCCTCTTCGAGGTGCCATACTTCGGCAAGAAGGCGTATCTTACCCAATCGTGGCAACTCTACGCAGAGGCCGCGATGCCTGCTCTCGAGAGGCTATACACGATGGCACCCTCTTTCCGTGCCGAAAAGAGTAGGACAAGGAGGCATCTGACGGAGTTCTGGCACGCTGAGATGGAGGTCGCCTGGGCATGTAACGAAGAGGTCATGCAGCACGGCGAGGGCTTAGTCAGGAGCATAGCGAGGACTCTTCTGGACGAGAGATCAGACGAACTAGAGCACCTCGGCAGAGACCTCTCCCTCGTCGAGAAGTACGCCGAAAGCGAGTATCCAAGGATTCGCTACGACGAGGCCGTCGAGACCCTTCAGAAGAAGGGTGTAGAGATTGAGTGGGGGCAAGACCTCGATTACTCGAAGGAAAAGGTACTCACCGCAGACTTCGATGTCCCTCACTTCCTGACTCACTACCCAAGAGTAGCCAAGCCATTCTACCACCGCCCCGACCCAGATGACGAGAAGTACGTCCTCTGCCACGATCTCCTAGCTCCCGAGGGTTACGGCGAGATACTCGGTGGCGGGGAGAGGACCTGGTCCGAAGACGAGATCTTAGAGAGGATAGACGAAGAGGGCACCCCCCGAGACCCATACGAGTTCTACATCGACATCAGGAGGTACGGAGGAGTGCCGCATGGTGGCTTCGGAATGGGCGTCGACAGGGTATGCACGTGGCTTACTGGAGCCGATCACATCAGAGAAGCCATTCCATTCCCGAGGGACAGCAGAAGGGTTACCCCCTAGGGTGGAAAGATGGACTCAGAACAAACAAAGCCCCTCGCGAAGCTTGTGACAGTCTCCGTTATCACCGCGAGCCTGTGCTGCCTCCCATCCGTGATTTGGGTGCTGTTCGCTGGCTCCTCGGCAATAGTCGCCGCGGATCAGCTCTCAAGCGATCTCTACTACTCGTGGGTGAGGTTCGCTTTGTACGGAGTATCATTCTCCATGGTTTCCTATGGACTAGTCTTGTACTTCCGCAATCAGGGCGTCTGCACACTGGATGACGCGAAGAGAGAGAGGAAGAGGGTGGTGAACACGTCTCTTGTAGTCTTCACAGCAGCCGTGCTAGCTTACTTAATCTGGAACTTCGTAGTCCTCGAGATAATCGGCATCACCATTGGTCTACCCTGGGAAGACTCGGCCTTCTGGAACTAGAACTCTGGCCAACGAATGCCTCTTACGAAGAGCACCCCTAGCATCACCATGAGTGAGGACTGGCGTGATATTGATATCGCAAATCCCACAGAGGAGCACGCAATGCTCCGCGAGATGGTGCGGAAGTTCGTCAAGGATCGGGTCGAACCACAGGCCCTGGAGAACAATCGAGACGAGAGATTCAACCTGCAACTTTTCCGCGAGATGGGGGAGATGGGGCTCCTAGGCCTCACAGCTCCGCCTGAGTTCGGTGGTTCTGGGATGGATGCCACGTCGGTCGCCATAGTGAATGAGGAGCTCTCTTACTCGGATCCAGGTCTGTGCCTCGCGTTCCTCGCCCATGACCAACTATTCGTGAACAACCTCGTTCACAGCGGGACAGCCGACCAGAAGGAGAGGATCATACCCAAGGTGTGCAGCGGTGAGTGGATTGGTTGCCTGGCGATGAGCGAGCCCGACTACGGCACCGATGTCCTTGGGATGCAGACCAATGCAGTTCAGTCCGACGACGGTTCATGGGTCATCAACGGGAGGAAGATGTGGATAACAAACGGAATCATCGACGAAGATGGGACTCCTGCCGATGTCGTCTGGCTCTATGCAAGGACCGGAACTGACGAGAGGGGCAGGGCCGAGCTCACAACATTCCTAGTAGAGAGGGGGATGGAAGGATTCTCAGCCGGGCAGAAGATTACCGACAAGCTTGGGATGAGGTCCAGCACAACGGCAGAGCTCGTATTCGAGGACTGCGTAGTCCCAGCGGAGAACGTCGTAGGCGATCCGGGAGAGTCTATGATTCACCTAATGAGGAATCTGGAGCACGAGAGGGTCGGCCTCGCTGCCATGAGCATAGGCATCGCTAGGAGGTGCTTGGCAGACATGAACGGCTATGCCTCCGAGAGGGAGGCATTCGGCAAGCAGATCAGGGACTTCGGACAGATTCAGCGTCACATAGGGGAGTCATGGGCCGAGTACAGGGCCATGCGGGCCTACGTATACGACACGGCAAGACGGATCAAACTCTCCGAGGCGGGGCATAGGCTGGATTCAGACGGTGTCAAGCTGTTTGCCACCACTGCGGCCAAGAACATTGCCGACAGGGCCATCCAGGTGATGGGTGGTTACGGCTACGTGGGCGAGTATGTAGTAGAGAGGATGTGGAGGGATGCCAAGCTCCTGGAGATAGGTGGCGGAACCCTTGAGAGCCACCAGAAGAACATCACTAAGGATCTGGAGAGAGATTCGAGCGTAATCGATGACTAATCAGTCGACGTCCTCAATTAGGATCATCTTCAATGACCCGTTTGAGGCGCTGTACTTCACCGATTTGAAAGCCACCTTGACCTCCTTGCCATCGAATGGGTCGATGATGTACGGCTGCCCACCTCTGAACAGTTCCATCATGGACTGGTATTCGGAAACGGATGCCGTGGAAACAACATCGTAAACGGCAGACTCAGATCCCTCGTCTAGCAAGTCATCGCCCTCTCCCCCTCTGATGACGGTCCTCTGGATTCTTCGTTCAATTTGGATTGTGATTTCTACGCATGGTAGGGTCAACTCAACCAGATTTTTCTTCTTGGGCTTCAGTAAAGACGACTCTTCCGCCTTCCCCGGTCCCTTCATTGTCAGGCTCAGTGGTCTAACCAGTCTCTCATCAGCCATACCACTCGACTCCTGTATCAATTAATCAACATTGCATGTGTATTGAACTCAATTATATTCACTAGAATGGTGATTTCTTCGCCATCATCCCTAGTGCAATGTGAACTACTGAGGCAACAGGCAGAAGCTCGTTGAAGGACTCATAATGTTCATCGGCCATGGTTCTCTAGTTGCCGGATTGGCTAGTCTTTTGTTCAACTGTCAGTTGTCTAATTTGGTAGTCCCGCCCGGATTCGAACCAGGGTCCCCGGGACCAAAACCCGAGATGATGGACCACTACACTACGGGACTCCGACCCTCCCTTTGTGTCCCGACTCTTGTATTTGACGGGGCGCCAAGCCGTCAATATCAAGCACCAATCTCCTCGCCATCGACTCGTGCGTCGCAGACTCGTACTAGTCGTTTTGGCATTGCTACTATCCTCTTCATTCCCATCTATCGCATCCGATGGCCTCCCGAACAACGCCCCCTTTTCGGGAGAAACTAATTTGCCATCCACAGACGAGGTGCTTCCTTTTGCTAACCCCTGGATCGACGACTCTTTACAGCAGAGGGTCGATTCTGGCCAGGAGAGAGTCTGGGTAACTGCCATCACCCGTTCGCTTGGACACTTGGATACATGGCAGAGGCAGGTGGGGGCAATCGAGAGGCAAGCACCTCCCGGGCCAGGAGAATCAATGACCCAATACGACCTCATATCTCAGGGGATAGATCACCGTACCTTCTGGACCAACTCCAGCTATCTCCCCAAACTCATCTCAGTCCCGGGGATAATCGCCATACTGGACGCCGAGAAATCACCCGAGCCATACGGGGTCATGCCGACGGAACCCGCACCTAACACCGTCAGATCAGGCGAGATCCATGGTGCCAATGACGCGTGGGAGATGGGCTACTCGGGCGAGGGCCTAATCGTCGCTGTGGCTGACACCGGAGTTGACTTCGGTCATCCTGACCTGAATGGGACCCAAGCCAGGGTCGGATACGACAATTCCACGTACTACGGCTGGCCGCTGATGTTCGATCACAACAGCATGTATACATGGATGGTGGATGGCAAGGCATACCCGGAGTCTAGTACGTGGTACGCGGACACTTCTACCATCGATTTCGACAATGACAGCAATGGTCTTCTGGACGAGTCTGGATTCAACATCTCAGGAGTGAACGTATCCATCTCAGGAGAGTACCACCTTGGAGAGCATCCAGATTGGAAGCTCCAGGACAAGGTGGGCGGTGACGTGCTCATTCTGGTTGTCGACGACAGGATTTCCGGACTTTACGAGACCGTCTGGCCCGATACGGACAGGGACGAATGGTTCGGGAACGAGACCCCTATGCGCCCCGGGGAGGAGACGTCTGGTAGAGATACAGACGGAGATGGTCTCTGGGACGTATCAGCAGGACTCATCTACTGGGTTTCTGACGGGGTAAACGGAGTCCCGTACGGAGCAACATACTCGGCTAGGCACGGATACTCCGACAGGATCGCCGGTCCCGGGAACCTGACCCTGTTCATGCTGGAGTCTGGGAGCCATGGCACCCTATGCGCCAGCGCGATTTCTGCACAGGGGGTCATCGACGATGGCAGGGTATTGGGAATGGCTCCCAATGCTACGATCTCCTCCATCGGGAACCACTACTCAGGAGGGCACTCATTGGATGCTTGGAGATTCATCGCCGAGGGCTACGACGGTGATCCAAGCACTCCAGATCAGCCTCACATCGGCTCCTTCTCGTTTGGATACTCCTCCGTTGACGACTCCGGCTCAGATGGGTACTCTTTGTACTTGGACTGGCTCACTAGAGTGTACAACTCCAATGCCTCATACGCTGTAGCAATAGGCAACGGAGGGCATGGATTCGGGACGACTAAGGTCCCCGGGGCCGCTCATGGTGTTTTCTCCGTAGGGGCATTCAGTAGCAGGTCCTCTGACTCATGGGGTCAGAGTGCGCCATGGTCCAACAGGGGTCCGAACGTTGTCGGAAGGATGGATCCTGACATCGTCTCAGTAGGCTGGTCAGC
The DNA here is from genome assembly GCA_004195615.1 of Methanobacteriota archaeon. Lineage (GTDB taxonomy): Archaea > Thermoplasmatota > Poseidoniia > Poseidoniales > Thalassarchaeaceae > UBA36. Next base: position 74,250 of record PSPW01000009.1, read on the forward strand.
AACAGGTGACATGCCTCTCAATAGCTATGACAACGCAAACCAGGCATGGACAACTTGGGGAGGAACAAGTCTGGCAACTCCCGTGGTAGCGGGACTACTTGCCCTTGTCGAGGAGGCTTGGATCGAGGAAAGGGGGCAGCATCCAAATTCTCAGGAACTTCGTGATTTCGTGCTTTCCACAGCCGATGATCGCGGTTACGAACCCTTTGTCCAGGGTGGAGGGTGGATGAATGCCTCGAGGGCGGTAAGGACTCTAGAGGGGGACAACGGGACATGGACCGCATCTCCTGCCCAATGGAACACCGGATGGTTCCATGGCAAGCACAGGGATGCAAACCTGAATTCGATTCTACCAGGAGAGTCTCAGACCTTTGACGTTCAGTTCAGCAACCCTAGCGACTCGGAACTTCAGTTGAATCTGACTCCCGTCTCGTTCCAACCACTTGCTCATGAGGTTCTGGTGTGGAACAGCACAGGTAACGGTACCGGTAACGGGGAGAATGATACGTGGGATGGATATCAGGAAGACAGACCGGATCTCCTAATCCCTCTGCACATCACTAACGACTCAATCTACCAACTACCCTCAGAAACCGTGCAGTTCAGAGCGAGGGCGACCATCCAGTACGAGGCTTTCGATCATGATCTCGACAGGTCATCGATGGAGAGGGTGTACCTGGAAGTATTCCGATGGAGCGACTTCGATGGCGATGGCGAATATCACAACGACACGGATTCAGACGGAATGGTGGACGAGTCCGAGTGGGGAGACTCGGAAGAACTCGAGGAAGTCACATACTGGTGGTCTCATGGGCCTCAGGCAGAGGTAAGGATCGGACTGCCGTTCGAGGACGCCAGAGACGGACTTCTACTAGGGGTCTGGAGATACGACGCGTCTTCATCGGGACTAGATCCAGTCCGCATTGAAGTGGATTGGACGTCTTTCGGGGTGGCAGAGGACGAATGGATTTCAGTAAGCGAGACGGTCCAGATAGACGCAGGTTCGGAACTATCGGTTCCAGTGACTGTTTTCGTCCCGGAGGGAGCGACCCCCGGGCTGCACCAGCATGGCATCAAGGTTGAATCTCAACCCGACCTCGATGAGAACATCTCGAGGAGCTGGACCCTTCCAATCGTGACCAATGTCCCATGGGATGGCCCCTTCTCCTTGCTCCCGAAACCCCTAGATGGCAATCCTGAGAACCAGACCCTATACTCGGAGTCTTGGATCAGCGGGGCTATGCGCTGGGACTGGAGACCAGAAAGCGGTGACTGGAGATTCCTGACAGTCGATTGGCCGGAGGAGCTAGATGAGGACGGGGTAGTCATCCTCGACGTCGACTGGGATGACAACCCCTTCACCGACATTGACATTCTCTGGCTATCTGAGACTCCTCACGAGTACTTCGACGACGATCCAGATGCATATGGTCCAAGCACCTTCTTCATCGAAGAAAGATCGGTGAACAACCATGCTACGAGCGGGCAGCACAATTGGGGGACCTATACGGGGACATCTAGGGAGACATTTGCCGTCCCGGCTTCACCTGGGGTGCACCAGATGGTTCTCCATACCGCGTTGCACGGAGTCGAGACCAACGACAACCCACTCAACATCTCAGTTGGCTACATCTCCGCCGAGTCATCTGGATTCAGCAGGACGGTTTCCGATTGGTCGGAATCAGAGGACAATGAAAGTGCGCTAGTAGTCTCGACAATGCCACTGCCAATCGAAACCGTAACGGCACAGGGGTGGGTCCGACCGATTAGTCTGAACAACCAGTCGGCATTTCAGGACGATCCAAACGACAAGATGACCGCATCATGGTGGCACAATGTATCAATCGAGGAAGCAACCGAACTGAGCATTTCTATGGATTCGTACGATAGCAGCGACTTGGATCTCTTCCTCTTCCGTGACGATGACGGCGATGGGGTTTTCTCCTCGGGAGAGGAGGTGACGAGGTCATGGGGTGGGACCTCATCCGAGTCGATTTCACTGACGGATCCACAGGATGGCCTGTACGGAATCTCTGTCCACGGTTGGTCCGTTGACGGGCAGTCGTCGAGATTTTGGATTGACATAGAGGTCGTGGCTGGATCCTCTCTCGACGTCCCGTCATTCCACAATCTGAACGAATCCCAAATCGCCAGCATCTGGCCGGCAGGATCCGATTCTCTCGGAGGCATGGTGCCAGAGGGCGCCCTTGAGCTGAACCTCAGCTTCCAGAGGCCACCGGAAGAGGGCAACTGGACCGGCTTCATCGACATAGTGCTGGAAGGCGGGGCAATGATCAGACTCCCATACCAGTACGAGCTAATAGAATTGGACCCAGAGATATCATTCACCACGCCACAGAACCAAACAGAGACCAATTCCCAGATTCCCCTGAATCTCCACGCTATCGACATCGGAATAGGCTTCAACATCTCCGAACTCTCATGGACATGGCCGTCGAACAACACGACCTTCCCCGCCGACTCGGTCTGGGGGCTCGGGACGAACGGTAGTCTCCACGACCTCACACAGGTATGGAATGAGATGGTGAACGATACCGACCCAGTTCTACTGAGGGAGGCATGGGTGAATGCAACGCTACCTGCATCCGAGCAGTGGTTCCAATTCCACGCCTCGGTGTCAGATGCATCGGGACGATACTCGGAATCAAACCTCGCAGTGTCCTACGACGCTACATCACCAATGCTCGCAGTGCACGGAATCCCATGGATTTCCGACACGCCTACTCTGGAATACCAGATTCAAACCGAGCCCGGGTCTCTCTTGATAGTAGACGGGGAAATCACCCTCACCAACGCCACTGGATTCGCAAACATGTCAGCCGAACTCGAAGTATCGTCTATGGGGGTCTACGATGATTCCGAGGGAGGGCACTTCTTCTTCCACAATGGGGATCCAAACGTATTCTCGATTTCATCCACTGACAACGCAGGGAACTCTGCCCACTCATCATTCCAAGTGGTCCACGACCCAAATCCTCCATCGGATGTCTCTTTTATATCTCTGCAGGATCAGGCTTCCTACTCTTACGGGTCGGATGATCTCCAATATCCCATTAACATAACAAGCGGCGAGATCATTCTAGAGATTCCCGCGGATGCAAAGGAGTGGTGCGTTTTCGTGCTATACTTCTCATGGGTTCAGACTTCGGAATGCACACAAGAGAGCGATCTGCCGCCCATTCTCAACGAAAGCACAGGCTTCCCAATCCCGGGGAATTCCCAATACGCCTCTACGAGAACGATCTCAGTACCATTGACACTAGACGGTTTGGGAGAGGGGGAAATTAGAATCTCAATCACCTTGGAGGACTGGGCAAGTAATACTCATCAACACAATTGGTCATTGATGATGGACGCGACCCCTCCCGAGGTTTCCTGGGTCCTCTCTCCGTCCTACGGAGATGCTCTGGGAGACCATATTCAGAACTTGTCTTGGTGGTCATCCGAGGACGTCACCCTCAGTGTGACGGTAAACGGCGCAGAGCTAACCACCCAAATGGGGATGACAGGCTATCAAGCAGTCATTCTGAACACAACCGGAACCAAAACCTTCTGCATCCACGCCACTGACCGGACGATCGAGCAGGAGAATCGTAATTCCTTCCACGAGTGCAGGGAGATGGAACTTCCAGAGAGCAACTACGACACTGCAGTATCAGGCGATAACCATCCCCTCGTCTCATTAGACAGCGTTGAGATTGTCCTTGATAGGCATCACTCGCAAGAGGTGCGTTGGACCAGTCTGACCACGGGCGCCACCGGTGTCGTTGACCCCGGAGAGGGGGTCTCTGTGCTATCACTCGAACTAGTGGAGGGGCAGAATGATTTCGTCATCGAGATAGATTCTCTCGATAGCACTGACTCTTACTCGATTTCAATAGAGCGTGACTCAACTCCTCCGGCATTGCAGTTCACCGAGGAGTCATACCATGGTTCGACTCTCACCACCCTCAGGGAAATCTCGGGGGAATGCGAGCCAGGGCTACTAGTCAGAATCAGCAGCCAAGTACAATCACGTGACATCATTTGCCCCGAAAGCGGTCAGTTCCACCTCAACATCACTGTCCCCGGAGTCCAGGGGCAGCATGTCATCGAGGGATTTTCCATGGACACGGCGAAGAACACCAAATCCCATCAAATCGAGGTGCTCAAGCAAGATTGGGTGGATTGGGCCATTGATGATGCTCAGTCTTCAGGGACAATGCTATGGGTCTTTTCACTCGGAACCATTTCCCTGCTCTCAGTGATTGTGGTATTGACTCTGAGGTTCTCAAGGAGAGGGATTCGTAGGACGGAATAGTCCCATCCCAAACCTCATGGCTCTCCCTCCGCTGGAATAATCCATGGCAATACAAACAGTTGGAGTCGTTGGCTCCGGGCAGATGGGTAACGGAATCGCACAGGTTGCAGCATGCTGTGGAATGGAAGTTACGATGGTGGACATCAAGCAGGAGTACCTAGACCGGGGAGTCTCGGCAATCTCGAACTCACTGGAGAAGCTGGTCTCGAAGGAGAGGATGAGCCGAGAAGACGCAGATTCGGCATTCTCCCAGATAGATTCGTCTGTGGAATTGGAGTCCCTTTCCGACTGCGACCTAGTTGTGGAGGCAATCCCCGAGATTCCTGAGCTCAAGTTCTCGACGTTCAGCAAGCTAGACTCGATTTGCAAGCCTCAAGCAATCCTCGCTAGCAACACCTCTAGCATATCGATTAACGAGATAGCAAGGCACACTAATAGGGCGGACAGGGTGATTGGAATGCATTTCATGAATCCCGTACCGATAATGAAACTGGTCGAGATAATCAACGGCAGCGAAACCTCCGAGGAAGTGACATCTCAAGTCGTCTCCGCATCAGAGGAGATGGGAAAAACTCCACTCTCATGCAGTGACTCTCCGGGTTTCGTCAGCAACAGGATCCTCATGCCAATGATCAACGAAGCGATCCTGACTCTCCAGGAGAGAGTCGCGGAACCCGAGGCAATTGATGGAATCATGAAGCTAGGGATGAATCACCCCATCGGTCCCCTAGCTCTGGCTGACCTAATCGGATTGGATACTGTTCTGCACATTATGCATGTGCTGGAGGAGGGGATTGGCAGCGACAAGTACGCCCCAGCAAATCTGCTCGTAGAGATGGTCGAAAAGGGACAACTAGGACGGAAGACCGGCTCCGGATTCTATCAGTACTAAACCGATGCACTCGCGCGCGGTGTGTTTTTTGCACCATTTTTCGCCAACCTTCAATACAACCGAGCCTACGGCAAAGTCATGGAAGGCAATGCGAGTATGGCACGGTCGGTAGTGGCCATCCTGCTTCTGAGCACGATTTCTACTCTAGTGCTGGCTGATGATGCCGGCTCGGGTTCCGATGCAGGGGACTCTTCAAGCAGTGCGACCCCCCTCAATCCCACCAACGCTACCTACTATGGAAACCTCTCCTCAACAGACACATCTGACTTCTACTCCATTTCCATGCCCAACGGGACCGGGGTCTCCGTTGGCCTGACATCCCCAACCGGTAGTGACTTCGACCTCTACCTGTACGACTCAGGGAACTCGCAGATAGACTACAGCTTCTCCGTGTCTTCGTATGACGAGGTCACATCAAACGGCACCAGCATAGGTGGAACTACCGTTTACATCGAAGTCAGGCGATATTCCGGTTCTGGCCAATACTCGATGCAGATTTGGATATTCTCTGAACCGCAAGGACCCGCCCAGAACGATGCCGGGACCGGTTCGGATGCTGGCGACACATCAACGTCGGCAACGCCGCTAAACTCGTCCAACCAGACCGTCCCAGGTTGGATCTCGGACACTTTCGACCCCCAGGACTGGTACAACATCTCGATCCCTTCCGGGAACGGGATATACGTCACCATGAGTTTCCCAAATGGCTCCGTATCCGGTTCGCAGCTCGCTTTGATCGAATCCACTGCGACCTACTACATCCAAAACGACTACACTTCCCCCTACGAGGTCACCAGCAATGGTACGAACGTAGGGGACGGATACGTATTCATCCGTGTCCTGACCAGCTCCGACGAGGGCCACTACAACCTAACGATAACGCTATTCTCCACTGCAGGCCAACCCGGTTCTTCGCAGGATGATGCGGGATCAGGGATGGATGCCGGGGACAACGCAGGTGCAGCGCTGCAAATCAACATGACCAGCAACACGACCACATTCGAGGGCTGGGTCGACAATAACTGGGACTCTAACGACTACTACTCAGTCTTCGTGCCCACTAACTGGACGTCTTGGGCATCCCTGTCGTGGTTAAACACATCAGCCGATCTCGACCTCTACCTATACGACTCCAACCAGACCACCCTCGCATATTCGTACTTCGACAACCCGGAGACCGTCTCTGGGAACTCGTCTTCCATCAGTGGCACCACCATCTATTACAACGTCGTCGCCTACTCTGGTAACGACCTCTACTACAACCTGACAATAGGGTTCGCAAACCTGTCCGACAGCCCCGCATTCAATCAGAACGACGCGAACTCCGGTGGGGATGCCGGTGACGACTTTTCAACAGCTCTCGGTCTCCCCAACGACAATGGCACGTACTACGGCTGGATTTCCGAATCATTGGATATCGATGATTTCTACAGTGTCCAGATCCCATCTGGCTATGCGATCGAGGTCAATCTTTCCTGGAACAACTCGGCTAACGACTTCGATCTCGGCCTCTATGATGGCGCACAGTCAATGATCGACTCCAGCACATCCGACAACCCTGAGACTGTGGAGAGCGGTTCGACGGATGTTAGCAACTCCACTGTGTATGTCCTCGTCCAATCCTCTGCCGGATGGTGGGGAACAGGCGGAGAGGGCAACTACACCCTAGTAATCACCCTGGTCAACCAGTCAGAGGTACCCGGACTCAACCAGAACGATGCATACACGGGCGAGGATGCAGGCAACGAGTACTCTAACGCCACCCCCCTAGTGAATGCAACACCCGTGTTCTCCATTTGGCCTGGATACGTAGACAGCGGCTCGGACGAATACGACTACTATCAGGTATACGTCCCCGTGGATCACGGCATCACTGTGGGGCTTTCCCCTGGTTACGGACAGTCCAACTGGCTCGCACTCGCACTCTATGACAGTGCGAACAACCAGGTTGACTACGACTACTACTCCAACCCACAATCGGTGTCGACAAACGGCACCGGGTCAAATCTCGGAGGCTCAAACGTCGTCATCGAGGTGTCGGCATACAACGGAGGCGACCAGTACAACCTCTCACTCTGGATTTTCAGCCTCGATGCGGATGGTGACGGCTTCTACGACGAAGACGAGTACGCTTGCGGCTCAGATCCGTACGACAATGCCAGCATACCAGTCGACACCGATGCAGACGGGCTGTGCGACATACTGGACGAAGATATCGACGGCGACGGCGTTGACAACGCTAACGACTCGTTCCCGGATGATGCGAACGAGACCACGGACAGCGACGGCGACGGAACCGGAGACAACTCCGATCCCGACGACGACAACGACGGCTGGAGCGATTCCCATGAGTACTCCTGCGGCACCGATGGCTATGACCCCGACTCATTCCCCGACGACCTAGACTCCGACGGGATATGCGACATCCTCGACGAGGACATCGATGGTGATGGCTATGACAACCCATCCGATAGCTTCGACTACGACTCGGACGAGTGGAACGACACAGACTCCGATGGGATAGGGGACAACTCGGATGGGGACGATGACGGTGACGGCTTCTACGATGGGGTCGAGGTCGATTGCCTCTCAGACCCATTGGACCTCTCATCAGTACCTGTTGACACCGACTCAGACGGGGTCTGCGACGAACTAGACGACGACGTCGATGGGGACGGGATAGGAAATGACTTTGACGACTTCCCATTCGACGACTCCGAGAGCACCGACACCGACGGCGACGGGATTGGGGACACCTCAGACCCCGATGACGACAATGATGGTTACCAGGACGCCTTCGACTCATTCCCATTGGACTCCAGCGAGTGGAACGACAACGATGGGGACCTGGTCGGGGACAATGCCGATCCCGACGACGACAACGACGGCTGGGATGACGTGGACGAGACTAACTGCGGCACCAACCCATCCCTGATGCAATCCGCACCGGATGACTGGGACGGTGATCGGCTCTGCGACGTAATCGACCCCGATGACGACAACGACGCTTGGAACGACACGGTAGACTCCTTCCCATACGATCCCAACGAGTGGGACGACCTCGATGGCGACAACCATGGGTCAAACTCGGATCCGGATGACGATGGCGATGGCTGGAGCGACTCCGACGAGCTCAGCATCTGTGGAACTGACGCTCGAGACTCCCAATCCGTCCCCGATGACTTCGATGGCGACAGGATTTGCGATAACCTAGATGACGATGACGACAACGACCTCGTACTCGACTTCGATGACGCATTCCCAAAGGACCCAACTGAGACTAAGGACACAGATGGCGATGGCCAGGGGGATGGCGATGACACCGACGACGACAATGACGGATGGGCCGATGTTACCGAGGTTGTGTGTGAGACGTCCCCGATATCGTCCGAAGAGATTCCAGCGGACTTCGACGGAGATTTGACATGCGACCTGATCGATCCCGACGACGACAACGACGGCGTCATCGACTCGGAGGACGCGTTCCCATACGACTCCGAAGAGTGGGTGGACAGGAACTCAGACGGCCTGGGGGACAACGCTAACCCACTCACCATAATGGACAAGATGAAGCTCAACCCGGAGGTATCTATCATAGCAATAGGGAGCATGGCCGCAATGCTATCAGCAACCATGGCATTCCTGTTCGGCAGGAGCAGGCTAAAGGGGCAATACGACGAAGACCAGAGTTGGGTTGAAGAAGACGAAGACGAGGATGATTACTACGCTGATTGGGAGTACCAGCAATAACTGGTGTACTTTTTGCACTTTGTGTATTTTTTTTACTAGAATATCCAATATTTCACTTTACAGTATATTTCCTGATTCAGTAATAAATTAGAACTATTATTTCCTATATTCATAATAACTTTCCTAATTTAGTAATATATCTCGTATATTTTACTGGATTAGTGAAAAAGTGAAAAAGTGAGCATTTTGAGAGATGTTTATATTTGATACAAGGTGTGATGGTCACTAAGTGACGCCTATGAATGGAAATGCAACAAGATCAGTAAATCTGACACTGCTAATGATTGTCTCGGTTTGCCTACCGATGCTGGGGGCCATAGATGCCCCCTCAGAGCTCGACAGAGCCGGTGAGCGAGGAGAGACTCTTGCCAACTGCCAGGGACCAGACGCTTGCCGGGGGACGGATGCGGGGAACACCCTCGCAACCCACCACAACCTGACAGACGACTTCTCGTGGACTGGTGAGGAGACGATAACGTACTACGGAGACGCCTCCAATGCTACGAGTTTCAGCTCTTTGAGTGACGACAACGCCGACGGGTACCTCCTAGATTTGCCCGTAGGATACGGATACACCGTTGAGTTGTCTTGGAACCACTCTGGCGTTAACTTTTACGAGAACTACGCCTTCATGCTATCCCTCGGCCCCGGAGACGGTGCCGTGTCCAGCTACTACCAAGGCACTTGGGGATACGCCTACTACTCACTCACAGGGGAAATCACCATGGGTACCGACGGAACAATGGAAGGCAACACCTACGGTGCATGGTACTACGCAGATCCGCCCTTCGACCTAGTCGGTGAAGCATCTGTGATTTTTATTACCTGTTACTACTGCTACCAGACCGGCGTCGCTAGCGACTACACGATGAACATCACCGTGTGGACCGGAGACGGAGGACTCAAGGGTGACGTCACTTCACCCCAGTACAACGTCCTTCTGGACATGCCCGACGAGCCATTCTCGTGGAGCTACCAGGTCGACACCTTCGATCTCAGTGCGGGAGACTCCGCAGACCTAGTCGTAACATTCTGCGACGTATGGTGCGATCCCGAGACCTCCATAGAGGTCACCAAGCCGGATGGGACGACCGATGGGTTCGCTCTGCCAGACTACTTCGAAGGATGGCTGGCAACTTACTCTGATGCCGGTACATACACCGTCGAAAAGATCGACACATACGGCGACGGCGGAATGGGGCTTTCGGTTGGAATCTCTATAGGGAACTTCAGCGGTCTACTTACGGTGGACGATTTCGTGTACGATGATATGGCGTCCGGACACGTAGACTCCACTGACACATCCGACATCTACGCTATTTGGCTTCCAGAGAACTACAAGGCGAACCTGACCCTCGACTGGGAAAACAGCGCCGATCTTGACCTCCAGCTATACACCGACTACGACCCTGCCACAGAGACTCTGTCGGGGATGTTCGATTACTCCTGGTTCGACCAGCCCGAGTTCATCGATATAGGTCAGCTAGGGGATGCGACGATGTTCTTCGCAGAGGTTCTACACTACAGCGGCCCATCCACGGGTTACATACTCGAGTATCAGACCGAGCCAGGCTCGCCACCGCCTTGCTTCTTCCAAGACGACGGACAAGCTCCTGGCGACGGGGTCTTCAACGGAAACGGAGAGGACGCAACAGAAGGCGCATACACGCCCGAAGACGCACCAATCGACGTCACTGGCCTAGCTGACTCAGATGGCAATGGACAGTTCGAGGGAATGATGTGCACTGGCTACGACGAAACAGACTGGTACCAGATTTCCGTCCCTGCAGGCGACGGACTCTGGGCAATGCTGGAGTGGCCCGAGGGCATCGACAGCAACTTCAACGACACCATCGAGATCGAGGGCAACATCGACTTCGCAATGTACATGGTCACATCAGCGGGTTACACGTCCTTCGTGAGCTCCTCCTACGGGTTCCACCCGCAGGCGGTCGCAACCAACGAGTCCTACTCGTGGACAAACGATCTCGGAGTAGACTCGGTTGCCTACCTAAGACTACTTCTTAGCGATATGACGGAGGACTACGAGAGCAACTACACCGTGACCTTCGCTACGTACAACGCCACCGAGCAGCCATGGCAGATGGACTGTCAGAACGATGCGGGCCAAGCGCCAATCAACGGTTGCGCGGATGCGGGCGACTTCTACGCCGACTCGCTCAACCTGTCAACTGCAAACCAGACCTTCACGGGCTATGGGCACGACAGCTTCGATAGGGCCGACTACTACAGGATGTACCTACCGGACAACTACGCGTTCGAGGTATGCGTGGATTTCCCAGGCCAGAACGACATAGACCTGAACCTGTACTACGTTAACCCGACCTACGGCTGGATGTCCTTCGTCGCATCCTCGTACAACGACAACCCCGAGTGCGCTTGGGCGCAGTACGATGATGCTGGGCAGGACATCTACCTGTTGATCTCGACCGATCGCGGAAGCGGTGACTACGAGGTCACCATATCTCTAGTCACACTAGGGCTTGCACCCGGTGACAACCAGGATGACTGCGGCATGGCCGGCTCCGTGCCGGGCGGTGACGCTGCTGACCTGGTATACCCAGGTGCATGGAGCGGACACACGTTCACCAACGAGAGCACTCAGGCCGACCTGAATCCATACGACGCTAACGGCGACGTGAGGAGCTCGTGGGACGGTGGTGTCTGCACCGGATGGACCTCCTACACATGGGACATGTACGACATGTACAGCATCGCGGTGCCAGAGGGTAACTACGTCAACATAGACTACGACTTCGACCTAGAGGGAGAAGGAGACGGAAGCATCTACCACACGGTGTACATGCTGATGTGCCAAGAGCAGCACATGCCATGCCAGTACCCTGCAAACGGCGCATACTTCGTCCAGCAGGACTTCGGTTACGGAATGGACTTGCTCACTCAGAACTCCGGCCTATGGCCGGTCGGCACGATGCACAACAGATCCGGATGCGACACAACCTTCCCAAATCCAGTCTGCGCAGCAAATGGCTGGGACGCAACCAATGCGGTCTCAGACACACCAGGGTGGGTCTACATCTACATCTACTCGTTCGGTGACAATGCCGGCCACGATTACGAGATGAACATCTCGTTCCTACCGCTCTCAAATCTCGAGGGAGGCAGTCAGAACGACGCCAACTCGGGCATGGACGCAGGACCCGGAGCATCGACAGCAATTCACGTCAACGACTACGTGAACGCGACCAACAACACGCTTTCGTGGAACGGATGGAACAAGGCAGGCCTGGACTCGACAGACAGATACACATTCAACGTACCAGCCAACCATGGCGTCAACATCGATTTGAGTCACGGATACGACATTCCCGACGTGTGGATGATTCTAGACATCTTCGACAACTCATGGACCCAAATCGGAATGTCTGCATTTGGCTCCGGCGGACAGAACTTCAACACCACTTCAGTCGCCTCACCAGTCGATTCCTGGATGGGAATAGGTGTGAGAAACTGGGGCAACTATGACGACGTGGGAACCAACTACACGGTCAACGTCACCTTCTACACGCTAGACGCTGACGGCGATGGCTGGTTAGACCAGCTCGAGCTTGACTGCGGCACCGACCCATACGACAACACCAGCGTCCCAACCGACACTGATGGAGACGGAGAGTGCGACGCGCTCGACGAGGATATCGACGGTGACGGAATAGGGAACGACCTCGACGAGATGCCTCTCGACGAGAATGGCTCGAGCGACCTCGACGGCGATGGAATCGCCGACGACGTTGACCCCGACGTCGATGGTGATGGATGGTCGAACATAGCAGAGCAGATTTGCCTTGGTATGAGCAGCATGGCCCACATGGAATACAACGTCACCCCGTCGGACTACGACGACGACGGACTGTGCGACATCACCGCCAACTCCGACCTAGATCACTCCTCGGCCAGCACATACCTGGACTCCGATGGAGACAACGACGGCACGGACGACGAGACCGACGCATTCGACTTCGATCAGTGCGCGGACACGGACACCGACCACGATGGCATGCCCGACAGCATAGACATTGGTCTGCTGGACGCTTCCAACAACACCGTGTGTCTGCCCGAGACACCCACCAACCTCACCGAGGATGATGACGACGACGGCGACGGTCACACGGACGACTACGAGACTCAGTGCGGCAGCGACCCATTGCTAGCAACCGATATGCCGGTTGACAGCACCCTGAACATGAACTTGGGTGGCTACTCGAACGGCCTGTGCGACGCACTTGACCCAGATGACGACAACGACGGAGTGAACGACACCGATGATGTGTGGCCGTACGACTCCTCAGAATGGTCGGACGCCGATGGCGACGGTCAGGGCGACAACAGGGACATGGACGATGACAACGACGGATGGTGGGACACATGCGACCAGAGCGCATGGCTAGCGGCCCAGAACTCCTCAACAATCGAGGGCCTGAACTACTTCCCCTCCGAGACTGGTGGAATTGCGAGCACCTGCCCGACCAATGCAGATGCATTCCCGCTTGACGGGACCGAGTGGATTGACACCGACGGCGACGGGGTCGGCAACAACGCCGATATCGACGACGACGGACAGAGCCCCGGCAACGCCGAGGC
>PSPW01000031.1 GCA_004195615.1 Methanobacteriota archaeon
TGGCGAAGGAGCATTAGTTGGGCACTCATCCGAAATAAAGAACTCAGTGCTACTACCGGGATCCAAAGCACCTCATTTCAACTACGTTGGAGACTCAATTCTCGGTTTTGGAGTAAATCTAGGAGCAGGAGTGAAGCTCTCCAATGTTAGGAATGATGGCAGGGATGTGATTGTCATAATGGAGGATGGCGAGAGGATCAAAACGGGACTTAGAAAATTAGGTGCACTAATTGGCGATCATAGTCAACTTGGGTGCAATGTTGTTACGAATCCGGGAGCGATCCTTGCCACCTCATCAATGGTCTCACCAAATGAAACTGTAACCGGATGGTACGAGACTAAGTCCTGATTATGCGAAGCAAGATGATGAATCCATCTGTCAAAGACCGTAGTTTGCTAGTGCCTCCCTTCCTCTGGCTCCAATCTACCTGTACCTCAATGTGTTCCAATCCTTGCTTTCTCGCTATCCCTGCCAATTCAGCCTCGAGATCAAAACCTCTTGATTTTACATTCATTTTCATTAGAGACTGAGAATTGAAGCCCCATAAACCAGTGCACAGGTCGGAAATTCTCCTCCCATTCCTAAGGCTAGAGATGGTCGAAAGGACTCTATTCCCGAAGTTGTGAAGTCGACTCATTCCCTCTGGCCTCCTCCTAACAGACAAGAATCTGGAACCGGAAACCAAGTCGGCACCCCCCTCAAGGGCTTCCAAGATTTGTTTCACAGAGTCAAATGAGTATGATCCGTCAGCATCGAGGAAGACGACATTATTGGTTGGATTTTCCTTCCACCTTTCGATTGCCTGTCTGACGGCAGAGCCCTTTCCAGTGGTCTCTTCCTGATCAATGATGGTGTCGGAAAACTCAGAGGCTATTTTCCTAGAAGAGTCACTGGTTCTTCTGTCAATTACGAAGATGAATTTGACGTCATAAAGGTCCTTTAGAGAAGATGATTTGTAGTCACTTAGCAGGAAATTTAGTCCGACTTCCTCATCCTTAACTGGGACAATGATTGTTACTTCGCCCATTATCTAAAGCCGTGTGAGTTCGGCTTTTCACTTTACCACCTCAGTAGTTTCGAAATTGGCCTATTTTGGCGCTTTGTTGAAAGGTGCTGGTAGACGGCGAAAGGTTATGGCAGCGATTAATGATGCGATAATTCTTGCTGGGGGGAGTGGTACTAGGATGCTCCCCGCGAACCTATACATGCCAAAGGAAACATTGCCTCTGGTAGATACGCCAATCATCAATCATCTTATTTGGGAAGTTGCTAAGGCTGGAGTTTCTCGAGTTCATTTAGTTCTATCACAAAGAAAGAAGAACATCCTCAACGAATTTCTCGAAAATGAAATTATCCATCAACCCCAAGTAAGGACAGATCTCCCGAGAGAATCACTCAGACTGGGTCTTGATGGGGTGAGCGTCATCCCTCACATTCAGGAAACACCAGGTGGGGTGGCGGATGCAATCTCCACTGCTATTAGTCAGATTGATGGCCCATTCCTAGTACTGCTTGGAGACATGTTACTTCTGGATGAGCATGTGGGTCCAAAGCATTCTGGACCAGAATTTGCCTCGGATGCTTCTAGCAGGCTAGTTTCTATGTTTGAAAAGACTGGGTTGCCAAACGTCGGCATATGCCCCGTTGAATCTGATGAGGTCAGCAAATTCGGAGTAGTCGGCTTATCTGATGAGATGGTGATTGAAATTATCGAGAAGCCCGCTGTGGAAGAGGCTCCAAGCGAGTACGTGCTTTGTGGAAGGTACATCATGCCAGAAAATACTCGTGAAATCTTAGAACATTATCCAGTTTCGGAATTTGGTGAGATGCAATCCATACAACTGCTTAATCATCTAGTGAATAATGAAGGCCTGCAAGCGGTGAAACTAGACCAAATGAAAATGTACGACAGTGGAGACTCACTGGCATGGCTCAAATCACAAATAGATCATAGCCTGGAACGCAGTGACATTGGCCCAAATCTAGAAGATTGGATTAGAAGAAGAATCGGCAATTAATGGTGGACGCTGGGGTCTGCGTAACTCCCCGACCGTCCATCGTGATCGCTGCTCTGTCCTTGGAATAGTTGTTCGATCCCCTTGTTGCGCTCATGAATTTGGCTCATTGTGGCTGTTAAATGGCTCCCAAGAGTCCTTCTTTTCACGATATAAGTCGTAACAAAGATGGAAGAATGCCGTTGTCCGTCCTAACTTTCCAAGAAAATATCTAGTAACAATGAAATGTAGTACCGATTGGCGGGGGCATGCGTCTTCGAGATAAGATTACTAAGGCACAAAGACCGGTTGTCGTCTATGAGATCTTACCACCCAGAATCATTGACGGGACCATTGAATCTTACGCCGAGAGAATCAGTACGCTTCTTTCACAGACGCACGTTGACGCGATAAATATTCCAGAAGTTAGAGCAGAGGAGACTCGGGGGGTGCGTCCTGTGGAAGAAGTAATTAGGGCGGAACCAAGGGAGTTTGGGAGATTGCTGCAGGAATCAGTCGGAATTGAAACAATTGTGAACAGAGTCACGGTCCATGAGAATGCGAAAGAACAAGAAAAATGGTTCGTCACTACTTACGAGAAGTTTGGGGTCAAGAATCTTATTTTAGTTGGAGGCGAATCTAGCGACATTGATTATCCTGGGCCTAGCATTATAGAGTCTGCATCCATTATTGGAGGAATAAATAAGGAGAAGGGGAGGGATGTTTTCTTTGGGGGTATTTGTATACCATCGAGGAAGGTCGAGTCTTCTAGGATGATGCAGAAGGCGAGAAATGGGGTCGAATTCTTCACTACTCAAGTTCTTTATGATGGGAGTGATATATGTAAAATGCTTGGCCATTACAGTAAAGAATGCTTGGACAAAGGAGTTGATGCAAAGAGAGTTCTCCTTAGCTTCGCTCCAATTTCCAACCAGAAGAATATAGAATTCCTGAAATGGCTTGGAGTGAATATTCCGATCGAGACTGAAGACTATCTATTAGAAAACTTGGAAGAGACAAAGGCCAGATCTATAGAAGTTTCAATTGGGATTATGGAAGAAATTCTGGAATATGTGTCTGAGAACAATATTTCGGTCCCTTTGGGGTTGAACATTGAGCACATTATGACGTATAATTTCAAGACCTCTGTTGAGTTACTGCAGAAGATGTCAAAAAGATACAGGATCTATTGCATGAACTCGAGCCCAATAGCCAAATGATAACGACTAATGAATAGATTACTGATTCTTCGAGGAACAAGGTCATAACTTACCTGTTTAGATTGATGGATGGTTATCCTCGGAGACTTGGATGACGGAAGATTGCTTTTTTGAGGCATAATATGGGGAAACTGCCGAAAATGTCGGGTATGTGTGACCCCTCCGGGACAACGTAGGAGTGGAGAGTTCTGATTGGAGAATTACTCAAAGAGAGGATACTTATTCTCGATGGTGCAATGGGTACGATGGTCCAGACATACGAATTAGATGAGTCTGATTTCAGAGGAGAGCGGTTGAAGAACAGCGAAGTAGATCTGATTGGAAACAATGAGACGCTGAACATCACCAGGGATGACATAATTCTCGAAATACACAGGAAGTATCTAGAAGCGGGTTGCGACATTATCGAGACAAATACGTTCAGTGCGAACTCAATCTCGCAGGCGGACTATGGACTCCAAGAATTGGCAAGAGAGATGAACATCAAAGCGGCTGAGATTGCAAGGAGGGCAGCGGATGAAGCTGAGGCCATGGATGGTATGAAGAGATTCGTAGCTGGTGCGGTGGGACCTACAAACAAGACCCTGTCATCTTCAGAGAACGTGGATGACCCATCATTCCGGAGCATATCATTCGAGGAATTGCGAGACTCATACTTCGAACAGGTACAAGCGCTGATTGAAGGGGGGGTAGACATCATCCTGATAGAGACGGTTTTCGATGTCCTCAATGCAAAGGCCGCCATTGTAGCTACCCTGGACGCATTCCGTGAGAAAGGATTGGAAATCCCCATCATGGTATCAGTTACATTCATCCAAGAAGGCAGCAATCGGACCGTTTTTGGCCAGACCGTTGATGCATTCTGGGCAACCGTTGCCCATGCAAATCCAATCTCAGTTGGAATCAACTGCGGACTAGGTGCTAGTTCAATGGGTTCAAATCTTTCCGAATTGGCCAGAATTTCAAACACATTCACTCACTGCTACCCCAACGCGGGACTGCCAAATCCCCTCAGCAAAACCGGATTCGACGAGAGTCCGGAAATCACTGCAAGAGAAGTCGGTAAACTAGCTGCTTCTGGATTAATCAATATCGTTGGGGGATGCTGTGGGACCACACCTGACCACATTAGAGAAATTCGTAAAACGGTGTCTTCACTTGAACCCAGGAAGATAGATTATTCTGGTTTTCCGGTATCAGAATTGGGGATAAAACCCGAATCTGACTTCGGGCATTCTCACTCTGGATCTTGCGCTCACTGGCCCCATGAGCATACAACTTTCGCTGGATTGGAGGACTATTCATTGAGGCCCGAGTCAAATTTCACGATGATTGGTGAAAGGACAAATGTCACTGGTTCAGCAAGGTTCAGGAAGTTGATTGAGGCTAATGATTACGACGGTGCCCTGCAAGTGGCAATTCAACAGGTTCGTTCCGGTGCCAATATCATTGACGTGAATATGGATGAGGGGATGCTAGACTCAGTTGCTTGTATGGAGCGTTTTCTGAAACTGGTTGCTACTGAACCGGAAGTCGCCAAGGTACCGATTATGATTGACAGTTCAGATTGGGATGTGATTGAGGCGGGAGTCAAGTGCGTCCAGGGAAAACCAATTGTAAATTCAATCAGCCTCAAGGATGGAAGTGAGGAATTCTCGAGGAGGGGTCGATTCGTCAAGAAGCATGGTGCAGCTGTAGTTGTGATGGCGTTCGATGAGAGGGGACAAGCAGAGAGTGTAGAAAGAAAGGTGGAGATTTGCGAGAGATCGTATCGAATTCTCGTAGGAGACGTAGGCCTGAATCCCATGGATATAATATTCGATTCCAATATACTTCCAGTGGGCACTGGAATTGAAGAGCATAACAAATTTGCAATAAACTTCATCGAAGCTCTTCCGCAGATTAAAGACCGCTGTCCGGGGGCAAAGACTTCGGGCGGGGTAACTAATCTATCATTCTCGTTTCGCGGGAACAATGCGGTAAGGGAGGCTTTTCACTCATCTTTCCTGTTCCATGCAATTGATGCAGGACTTGACATGGGGATTGTAAATCCAGGAATGCTAATTCAGTACGACGAGATTCCCCCTGACCTGCTCAACCATGTGGAAGACGTCATTTTCGATAGGGCAGATGATGCTACTGAAAGGATGGTTCGATTCGCAGAGGGATATCGCCAAGATTCCTCCAAGGCTCGGGAAAAACTGGAATGGCGAACTGATGATGTTAATGAAAGATTGTGTCACTCATTAGTCAAGGGGATAACTGACTTCATTGAGGTTGACGTCGAAGAGGCTAGGAAGAAGTTTGACAATCCCTTGGAAGTGATTGAAGGCCCATTGATGGATGGCATGGAAGTGGTGGGCGACCTATTTGGTTCTGGAAAGATGTTCCTGCCACAGGTCGTGAAGTCGGCTAGAACAATGAAGAGGGCGGTTAGTTACCTTGAGCCTTTTATGGAAGAGGCCTCACAGACCCAGAAGTTCAGGGGGAAAATCGTACTTGCGACAGTAAAGGGAGATGTCCATGATATTGGAAAGAACATCGTCGGAGTGGTTCTTGGATGCAACAACTACCAGGTTATTGACTTGGGAGTAATGGTTTCAGCAGAGTCAATACTAGACACTGCAGAAGAGGTTGGTGCAGACATGATTGGCCTCTCAGGACTAATTACTCCCTCCCTCAGGGAGATGGCGCATATCGCCAGAGAAATGAAAACGAGGGGGATGGATACTCCCTTACTAATTGGAGGCGCGACAACTAGCCGCCAGCACACTGCGGTCAGAATTGCTAATGAATGCGACCATCCAGTAATACATGTAAAAGATGCCTCGAGAGTGGCCAAAGTTTCTGGAAGCATGATTGATTCTTCCAAGGCAGGGGAGTTCATAGAAAGGAACCGGGAAATGCAATCATCTCTTAGGAAGAGGAACGAGGAAATCTCTAGAAAATCGATCGTGCCACTTTCCAAAGTCAGGTCCAAGGGCATGTCCTTTGATTGGGATGGTGTAGACATTCCTGACGCCCCATTCATTGGCGACAGAACGATTGAAGAAATACCCTTGACGGAATTAGTCAATTTCATCGATTGGACGTTCTTCTTCACATCATGGGACATTCCGAGGAGATTCCCCTCTGTCTTGGAAGACGAAAAGTATGGAGAGGCTGCTAGGGCGCTATTCAAAGACGCAGAATCGATGCTGGGAGAAATCCTAGAAAATGGTCTTCTCACTGCTAGAGCGAAATACGGGTTCTGGAAGGCGAATAGCGAAGGTGACGATATCGTAGTTTTTGACGAAGATGGGGAATCTGTGTTACTTAGGTTGAACATGCTCAGGCAGCAACAAGATAGGGGGGGTTCGGATTATGCATGCCTATCGGACTTCATTGCGCCCATGGATTCTGGCAGAGAGGACCATATCGGAATGTTCGCGGTTACCGCTGGAATTGGGGCAGATGAGCTAGCGAACAGGTTCCAAGAAGAAGGAGACGACTATCGCGCGATAATGGCCAGTCTTCTTGCGGACAGACTTGCAGAGGCTGCCGCAGAATGGCTGCACAAGAAGATCAGAGGGGAATGGGGCTTCCCAGACCCAGAAGACCTGTCCATGGGGGATATTCTAAATGAGAAGTACCGAAGTATTCGGCCAGCTTACGGGTATCCAGCGTGCCCTGATCACAGCGAGATGCGGAAGACCTTCCGACTTCTGAACGCGAAGGAAATTGGGATGAGGGTCACGGAAAACAATGCAATTATCCCTGCAGCGGGGGTCAGTGGACTATACTTCGCCCACCCAGAGTCACGATACTTCTCAGTTGGCAGAGTAGAGAAAGATCAAATTGCAGATTATGGTGAAAGGAAAGGGATTTCGATCCAAGAGGCTGAGAGTCTATTATTCGCTAATCTAGGTTATTTTGAAAAAGATTAGATTGGTTGCTGAACTACCCGGGAAGATTATCCCAGAGGGTTGCCCTTGCAATTATTGCAGCCCATCAGGTTATTGAGAGTATTTACTGCTGAAGATAAGAAGTCATTGCATCGAGTTATCAAGAACTCTAGAAGAGAGAGCTCGGAAGGAACATCTCAGCCGGATTTCTTAACTCGCGACGAATCCTTGCTAGAGCCCCTCACAGAGAGGGGTATGGACTCTTTATGGTGGACGCTGGGGGATTTGAACCCCCGGCCTTCTGGTTGCAAACCAGACGATCTTCCAGGCTGATCTAAGCGCCCCTAACTAGTGGGGAGGCGCCTCTCGTTATTGAGTCGAACCGTCTTCAGGGTTCACTAGTCTTCCGAGGAAGTCAGTGTTGGCAGGATTGCCATTATTCCCATCAATGAGCAA
>PSPW01000010.1 GCA_004195615.1 Methanobacteriota archaeon
GAGTACTCTGTGACTCGAATACCAAGCTTTCCTGTACGTGCCTTACGAGTCATAACGAGGTTCATCTTCTTGTGGAATTCCTCCTCGAGATCGACATTCATCGCGAGAGCGTGACCGAGGATCAGTATCAGAAGGTCAGCCAGTTCCTCGGCCGCCTCCTCGTCGGGCTTGCCCTTCGTTATGGCAGCGGAGAGTTCACCCAGCTCCTCAACGGTGAGGGCGATTCGGAAGCCCATATCGTGGCCGTGGTTCTCCTCGGCGGCAAACTTGTGCTTGTGGTGGAAAGATGCCACCCTAGACATCATCGTCAACCAAGAACCATCAGGTTCCCCACTATGCTCCACCTGCAACCAATCATCGACGCTCAGCCTTCCTGTCATGCCCCTACTCCGACGAGAGGCTCCATCAAGATAGTTACTCTAAGTGAAGGTTTTCCAGCAGAGATAGTATGCAGGAGGCTACTAGATCTCTCATTTCCGAAGCCATCGCGTCCACCTCTCCATGGTCAATTTGCGCATCGGGATCGCCAGGGGTCCGTCCTGCGGCCCAGTTAGACGAACATGGTAGCGAGATATGAGCAATACCCGTCTCTGAAACGAGTCTTTGTTCGGGGCCAAGAGTCATACCCACGACATTGGCGCCTAGTATCTCCAGCGCATCGATCTCCGAGGGACTCTCAAACTGTGGACCGACGCATTGAGCCACAACTACTCTGGATGGGGGCGAGCCCTGCTTCTCCGCGAGTACTTTCTCGCAGACAGATGAGGCCCTCGGGTCGAAGGGAGAAGTTCGATCTGCGTGGATTGCATCGTCGTCGTGGAAGGTCCATGGCTTGATCGATAGGTCCAGTACCCCTTCGGCAACGCCTACGGTCCCCGGAGGCATTGATTCCAGCATCGAGCCTACGGAGTTCACACTAACCAGCAGATCAGGTTCGCAACTTGCAGCAGCATGCACGTTCGCTCGGTGCTCGATTGCGTGAGGGGGGGTTCTTTCATCCTCGGTAGAGTGGTGCCTGTCTATCACGAAGACTACTCCCAAATCGTGATTCACGACGCTAAGTGGGACATCCCCCCATTGCGACTCCGCGATCATGGAATTCGAACGAGAAACATCTTCTGAAACTAGAGTAGAGGCGAATGCACTCATTCCAGTTCCGCAAATCACCGCGATGCGGGGCATCTCCTCACTCCGAGAGTCTGGAGATTAGGTCGGCCTTCTTCCCTGATACTGGCTTCCCTTTCTCCTTCAGAAGTTCCTTGAGCTGAGCGACGGTCATCGAATTGTAGTCAACATCCACCGATGTTTCTTCCTCTTGCACTTCCTCGACGGAATCTGCGACTGTTTCTTCTTCGGGGGCTTCCTCGGATAGGGCTTCCTCGCTGGCATCCCCCTCATCCTCGGAACTCTCCTCTTCCTGCTCCTTGGCTGTCTTCTCCTCGGCCTTAATCTCCTCGAGAGTAGGGCCGTCATCCAGCACAACCCCGGCTTGCATCAGCTGGCTGCGTCTGAAGAACACCGCCTTAACTGGCTGAATCTTGGAAATTGCCTTGGAGACGCTCTCTTCAAGGGAGCCGTCCATGAGCGCCTTCTGGACGTTTATCCAAGTCGATTTTGCGCAGAATTTGACTACCTCGTTCCTAGCGATGCTGCGCGACTCCTGCTTCTGGCTTCCCTTGACACTGGACCTCGTGACGATGAATGGCTTAATTCTGATGAAGAACCCATCCTCAGTGACGACATCTATTGTGTCGTCAATTTTGCCTCTTTCTCTCCTTATCTGCCTCCTGACGAAGTCCTTCATGACATCATGGCCAACAAACTCTGTGATGGCGTCGTTTCCGACTACTTCCTTGATTCTGAAGTTGATCTTGACGTGCATCTTCGTGAAGTCGCCGTCCAACTCGTTCTGCATTATCTCAAATTGTCTTCCTACGAGTAGCTCTTCTTCCTCGGCAATGGTCTCGCCGATTACCTTGAACGACCATGGGTTTCGAGGCGCTCTGATAGAATACCAACGCTTGGTCTTCCACTTGTCCTTCTGCCTACGGGCAGCTGCTCTCGCTGATGCGCCTTTGGCCATTGAAACATCTCCATATTCCGGGGGCTACCCCGTTTGCGAGCCGTCCGACCTGCAACCAGTATTTGAACGGAATGCTACTGATAACGTCAGCAATGGGGCGCATTCAAGTTAGTTCGTCATCTGGGATTGACATGAGTCTGCACGGCGGGGAATGGAGAATACATGCGAGTGCTGTTGATGAAAGCAAAGTGATTGCAGAGGCACTAAGTTGGTTGAGTGGGGGTGAGTCTGAGATAATTGTCCATAAAGAGAACTCTACATTGGGGGCCCCGATGCAGACAATTAGTGTGAAGATGAAGGGTAAACAGGCACTACTGTCATTGGGGATGCTAGAGAAAGAATCTTTGAGAATCATCCTTGAAAATGGCCTAGATGAGCGAATAGACGATGACAAGTTTCTGCACATCAGACTGAGCCTCGGCCGGCTAGTCCAAGGAATAGGTGTTCTATCAATGAATAAGGATGACCCCGTTGCAAAAGGGAAGTTCAAGTTAGAGGTTTACTCTGGTCAAGAACCTATAGATGTCGCAGAGAAGTTGCTGGGACTATTGATCGACGAGTAATACAAGAATTCATATGTCAATTACTGAGGCAGTTACTTGTTATGACCCATGTAGTAACTAGTGCTTGTGTACAATGCAAGTACCAAGATTGCGTCCATGTCTGCCCAGTAGAAGCGTTTAAGGAAGCCAAAGACTATCTCGTGATAGATCCCGATGAATGCATAGACTGTGCGGCATGTATCCCTGAGTGTCCGAAAGAGGCGATCTATGCAGATAGCGACTTACCAGATGAGGAAATGGACTGGTTGGAGAAGAATGAGCGAGAATCGCCAGAACTCCCTATCGCAGAGGGAAATTCGCCCGTTCTGGCTGACAGTTGAGCCTATTGTACTCTGAAATAGGTTCTTCAATACAAGCCGAGAGGATTGAGTATGCCGCAAAGAGTTGAGCTTAGTAGTTTGAGGCATGGCACAGAGCTACTCAAGCGCGGTTTTGCGAAGATGCAAGAGGGCGGCGTAGTGATGGACGTGGTCACACCAGAGCAGGCCCATATCGCAGAGGATGCCGGGGCTGTATCCGTAATGGCCCTAGAGAGAGTTCCGGCAGACATCCGTTCTTCTGGTGGCGTGGCAAGGATGAGCCATCCCAAACTGATTAAGGAGATCATAGAAACCACTAGCATTCCAGTCATGGCCAAGGCCAGGATCGGGCACGACGAAGAGGCCAGAGTCCTAGAGTCACTTGGCGTAGACATGGTCGACGAGTCTGAGGTACTAACTCCTGCTGACCCATTTTACCACATTGCCAAGAATGACTTCACGATCCCGTTCGTTTGCGGATGCACCAGTCTTGGAGAGGCGGTAAGAAGACTGGCAGAGGGGGCTGCGATGATTAGGACAAAGGGAGAGGCGGGTACTGGAAACGTTGTGAGTGCAGTCAAGCATGCTCGCCTCCTATCAACTGAGATTGAGACTGCAATGAACGCAGACTCAGACGCGAGATCTGACATTGTAGATACCATTCTTGATGGATACAGAAGACTGGAGAAATCATCCGAAATAGGTGCCAAGGTTAACACAACCCCCTTCGGAGACCTAGAAACTATCAGAAAAGAAGTCGCTTTGGTTCTTGATGAAGTTTCAGGATTGGGCCGTCTACCGGTGGTAACTTTCTCTGCGGGAGGGATTGCCACACCTGCTGACGCGGCTCTGATGATGAAGCATGGAATGGACGGGATTTTTGTTGGTTCGGGGATATTCAAAAGTTCGGATCCAGCTCGGACAGCTGAGGCGATTGTCCTCGCGACACATCACTTCGAAGATCCCAAAGTGGTTGGAGAGGCATGCGAGATGGTTGGGGAGGCAATGCCTGGACTAGAAATTGACAGTCTCAAGGTTAGGCTCGAGGAAAGGGGCTGGTGACTATCTCTTCCTACCACGAGAAGTTCCGAGTTTCCTAGGTGCTCTTTTGGCCTTCGGTTTTTGTTTGACATCAGCATCGACTCCGCTGGAAACAATGCCGCCGAAGGTGATTGATCCACTCTCAAGTAGCTTCTCTGTTAGCGAATCTGCCAGCTCTTCGTTTTGATCGGGACCTCTGAGAGCCTGCCTGACTGATTTGTTATGGTCCTTGACGAGCCTCTCCCTCTCCTCGTGCTGTGATCGGATCTCTCCGCGGATCTCGTTTACCTTCGAGAGGAGTTCGACCATCCCCTTATGTGCCTCGTCTGCCTTACCCCTCTCCTCCAAGAAAAGTGCGTGTAGCCTATCTCCCTCTCCCCTAAGGAAGTCCCTCTCTTCGAACAGTGGCTTAATTGCACTCCAAATCTCATCTGCTAGACTATTCTGCTCTAGCATTAGCTTGTGTTCGTTGTCTGCTTCGGCCCTCAATCTTTGAATCGACTCGTCCATGTTACTCAAATCGATTGAGACGATTCGCTGATGCTCGACATGTGGGATTAGTTCGTCTCTTCGAGAAATTAATGAGCGGAGTTTCTTGATTAGTGAATTCTCCTTCTCAAGTGTTAACGAACCATCGGTCATTATTCGATCTTCAATCCTCTCTATCTCCCCAACGGTCTCCGACAGTTGAATCATAACAGACTTGCCTGAACCATGGTCCCTTTTTCCCTTCTTACGGGAGGAAATCTCCCTAATGCTCTGCTGGATTTCGTCGCGACTGGCCTGGTGAATCTTTGCTTGTGCACGGACTTTCTTCTGGTCATCCATGCTAGATGTGATCGTTTCTTGGACTTCGTTTCTTTTGTTTTGGGCCGAGTTGCGCTGATCTGCTGCTCTCTTGGCAGAATCGCTGTGAGAATCCCTCTGCCCTCGGACCCTACTGAGCTTTGACTCCATGGCGTGTAGTCTTGTCCGGAGGTCGTCAGCGTCCCCATCGCCATTATCCATGCAATCGGGAATAGTGCCCCCTTATTGAAGAGACCTAGAGGCCGAGTAACCTTGCTGCAAACGGTAGGATTGGGGAAATTATAGCCAGAGCAGCTCCGAACATGAATACGGCACCGGTAGTCATCCTCAGACGGGTGAAGAGGTCAGAGCGAACCTGTGAGGTTAGCACCTTTCCTGAAATCAGATTGCCAGATGAGTCCTCTAGCCTTACCGTCACAGTGGCGTCCCCCATGGAGGATGGGATTAGTGTCTGCCAGACAATCCTTGATTTGGCAATTGTAGATGACATCCTCTCGTAAGTGGTCTTTCCAGATAGCGAGGCATGGCTATGTGGTTCCGCCCTTAGGCGATACTCGCACTCATTGGGACGGAAGTCAGGTGTCTGGACCCTTAGGATTAGATCCTGGCTCTCTTCGGTCTGATTTAGTACGTAGGCGAATAAGTTTGCCTGGCCATGGGTGAGGTTCTCCATGTCTACATCGAACCAGATGTTATTATCGGCTTGGGACGAGAGGTGCATCCTCATCCTGTCATTGAGACGGAAGAAGGGTGCGCACCTATCTCTAGCATGCATCAGTAGACGATCCAAGGTCTCTTCGCCGAGTTCGGGATGATTGATTATCTGGTCAATAGTTCGAGAATCTACCAGTTTCCCTAGTGCTTGGTGAAATTCCTCCTCTTCTATCAAGCCTGAACGGAACATGTCGAGCACCTGCAGAAGGTACTCCTGTAAATCTGAAAGTTTCACGCCTTTCTGAAGATCTGCAGTGAACGAGGAGACGTACTTTGAGAAGCGAACTGCCAGCATTGGATCGACATGGGACCTGATGACATCGGTGAATGGCATATTGAGCAAGGCTGGATGTATGGGCGGGGAGAAAGCCTCCAGCAAACCCCAGGGCTCGACGGTGTTGAATCTTGGACGGTTGGAAACCATGTATACGCTGTGTCCAGACAATAGGGCTCCGGTCGATACCGCAATGAGGACTGGGATACCGTCTGTGTCTGAAGGAAAAATCAACGCTAAGCCAAGCAAGCCTGTGGAGAATATCATCAAGGTTGTAGTCAGATTGAGTTGGTTTGCTGCACCATCTATTACTGCTCGCATCTCACTGTATCCATGGGAACTACGGAATGTGATTCCCGTGGAAACAATTTCTTCCGTTTCGATTTGAAATATTCTCTTTGTCGTCCACAAGAGATAGTGCAGGACAAACAATAGCAAAAGATCAGCAACCATCAGAACGAGTGCCAACAAGTAGATTGACTTTGAGAATGTGAAGTCGAAGAATAGCTCCTGCACCCCAACCTGCCACCAATCTGGTTCTGATGATCGGTACGATTGTGCTAGGCCGAATAGTAGAACAACGACAATGGGGAGAAATAGTATCAAACGTGCTCCTCTGCTAATTAGCAGGTCATCCACACCAGTTAGAATTGCCTCTCTGGCCTTCAATGTAGACTTGATTGATGATCCCTTGGGTTTGGTATCTTCCTTCACTATTCCTTTGATGTCCGGAGCAGCAGGGGTTTCAGTCTCTAATGCAGAAATCATCGAGTCTATCTCTTTCTCCAATCCTAAGAGATTTCTAGAGTCCTCGCTTGTAGACATCGGATCAATCTCCAGTTGACCTTATTCGGGCCAGAATCTTCATTGAAAGACTATCGGATAAGTCAAAGTTGTTTCCATCACTAGTTATCTTGCCACCAGTGACAAAGACAACGGAACCTATCCCGAGTCCACAATCTCGAATGGTGATGGATTCGACCTCATTTGCCACAATCAACTCAACCACGGCGGAAACCCCTTCTGGCAGACGTGCCAGAGGCAATAGGGTCCCGATACCCAGTGTTTCGAAGTCTCGCTCTATACTGGGTATTCTGTTACCTTCGGTTGTAGTCTCTGGATACCCCAGTAAACGATCCAACGTAGCCTCTAGATCTGAACCTACTGCATGCTCCATTTTGCATGCCACCTCTTTCACATTCCCCTTGAAACCAATAACGTCGGTCAGAAGTACCTCCAGAAGGCCCTCTCTTCTTTTTATTCTAGCAGCTAGCTGGAATCCTGCGGTAGTTAGACGAAATCCACGATAGGGGATGTGGGTAATCATTTCTCGGTGGGAGAGGCGTTGAACCATCTCAGTGACTGAAGCAGCACTGATACTCATCAATTCGGCAAGCTGTGTTGTCTTAACTATCGCACCCGGGGTATCGGCGTGGACCTCAAAAATAGTTTTCAGATATGTTTCCTCAATTTCGCTGAACTCTGGCATCTTAGTCACCCTCGGCCTCTGCCATGAAGTGAGTCTTGCACACTGGGCATCTAGACATTACCGGCCTGCTCTCCATCTTTACCCTCAAGGCCTGTTCGCATTCTGGACAAATGAGGGTGTCCTCTGAGGAGCGGACGATTAGGTGAGAGGGAGTTTCTTCCCTTCCAACAACGAATTCCATAGAGCATGCAGGGCATCGTACACCACCGGAATGATTACTGGGGACCATCAATCTCTGATCGCAATATGTGCATTGAATCTCCTTCTTCTCCTTTCTCAATATGGCCTCTGCTGATTCCTTGGTTTCACGTAGGCTGGAGTCGGATGTGGAGGGAGTCCTAGTAGATACTGCGCGCCAAACTAATGTCCCAACTAGAATGGTTAGTACACCTGCAAGGGTTCCATAACCAGCTGCGAGTAAGTCAAATGGGAGCTCCAGTCCTTCATCACCCAGATTTGTCTCCACAGAGTAATATTTCGAGACTCTAACTCCGCTGGTAGACCACTGTACCTCCAAATCCACGCGATCGCTGTTTGGCCAATTTGACAAGGAAATGTCAGTCGTTATTATTGAGCCTGGCATTACAGACTGGACTACAGTTTCTGCAAGTATTGTACTATCGGAGGACATTAGTACTCTAACATTGCCGGAGTCAGTCTGGTAGTTACCGATGTTTTCTAGAGATATTGAGGCCAATGCTCTGCTACCGGGAATGGGTTTTTCGGGATTGAAGATGACCTCTAGGGTGATTGAAGACTCAAACACAAGTGGTTCTTGAACACTTTCTTGGGAGAAATTCTCTGAATCGAAAGATGGCTGCCAGCCAATTGGAATGGCCTCAATGATAATCTCCTCTGCATGGGGGTGTCCGAGGTCTAATTTGATTGTCCGTCGACCAGGATCAGATTCCAATTCTATTCTCTGTAGAAGTTGTGATGAGTCCTGGTTTCCAGAGGATGCTTCGAGAATGATGTCCCTGGATCGTCCATTAGAGAGATATACCGAGATCTCGATACTCAGTCCCTCAGTGTTTGTCCAGTAAATTGAGTCCATGGAAAGATTAAGAGTTTGACTCGGCATTGCCACAACTGAAATATTTCCTTCCAATGGAAAATGGCCTGGAACGCCGTCTACAAAGATCCACCAGTCGAAATGGTTTGATCCAGAAGAATTGATAGAAAAGGGGGCGGAGACCTCGCGAGTTGATCCTGGTGAAATCTGAACATTGACACCTTGGAAAATCTCCTCACTAGTCGAGGGGGAAACATGGAGTGAAGCATTACCGCTATCATTGCCAGAATTAGTCACCATCACAGAAGCTATTAGCGTGTCTCCCACATACGATGGCTCTCCAGAGATTGCCAAACCAGACCCTCCCGAAGAAGTGAAGTTTGCAGAGGAAAGAGAATCACCAGAGTACTCAGCTACCCGATTAGTCTCGTGGAGAGACTGGTTTGAGAGGGCGAAGTTTCCGAGGCAAGAGAGGAATAGTATCGCCAGTGATATGTAAATAATATTGCCAGACAAGTCCCTCATGAAGTCGGCTTGAACGGATATCGTATCAATCAAACCCAGAAAAATGTCCAGCATAGGCCTATAATGGATGTATTTCCTCGGACGGAAACGAAATGGACACTGAAGCGCTGTTGCGGGTAGAGCCGAGTGAGCTAGCCGTTAAACTTCTGGAAAGGAGGATTATTCTGAAGGAGAGTCTGCCCGGAGTGATAAGGAATTTAGAGGCGGCGGAAGACACCTTGTCTCCCAAGGTTGAACGAATGAAGAAATTATTCGAAGATTCCAATAGCAAGGTTGCAAAATTCAAGGAAGAGAGGGATATTTGTCAGAAGAGTACTGGTGTACTGATTCCAGAGGTTAAAGAAATTAGAGAGAGCCTGATAAAATCCGGAGGGATGGTCAGCCTAGATCCAAAGTGGAAGAAGAAGAAATTGCTTGAGCAGATTGAAGAAATAGAGAACAAGATTCAGACATCGGCCCTTGATCACAAGTCCGAGGGGAAACTACTAGACAAGAGAAGGGCATTAATTTCAGAGAATGACAAATGGGTCAGAGATAGAAAGGACTCAAATCCAGAGATGTCAGTCTACCTGAAAAAGAACAGAAAGATGTCTGAACTCTTCAAGAAGGCGGATAAGTCCCACACCAAGATGGTCGAGGCCGTATCAAAGGCACAACCACTGTATCAGAAGTTGACTGAAACGTCTGGAGAATTGAAGGAAGTGAAGAGTCAACTAGACCGTGCGAAAGAGTTGCTCTCTCAGAGTGATAAGGCGATTGCGCACTGGGAAAAGAGATTGGAGAGTGGTTTTGGAGAGATTGGATTTGGTTTCCGAGACCTCTTAAAGGCCAAAAAGGCAGTGGATGGAGGCGGTCGTTCCTCATTTGCAAAGAAGTCTCGGAAGGCATCCAAAAAGGAAAAATCAGCAGGTGAAGAAGAATGAATGAAACTTCTGATGTCAACAAATGGGGTGATCTTGAGAAATTTGATGCTGATGGAATTAGCAGAATTATTAATGAAAAGAAGGTTTTGTTTCGTTCTTTCGAGGGGCAGATAAGGGAATTGCAATCTGAGCGTAAAGAGCAGGTTCACATTGTGAAGTCATTGAGATCGGCAATTGTTGGTTTTGAAAACTCTGGTTCAGGGAGGAAAAAGTTACTCGGAGAATTTCACGTTTCTAGGAAGGAGGCGCAAAGACATAGAAAAAAGAGGGATGGAATCAACAAGTGCGTGCCGCCTCCATCAAAAATACTTGAAGAATGGTTGAACGAGACTTACAGCTCTCTAACAAATATCGATAATGATTTGACTTCGGTTCCAATGCTCAATCCAGAGCTATCCGCATTCAGTCGGTTCTTCGAGATTCAATCATCAATTAGGAAAAAGAGGGAAGCAGAGAAAGCCCATTCGAGTTACATTTCCAAAGTTAGCGAAATGAGAAAGATTTCCTCCAAATTAGATCAGAATAAGGAAGAGGTCGACAAAGTTGTATTGGAACTCAAAGACAGTGTAGAGATCGAAGGAGACAGAGTTAGCAGGAAAGAGATTTGGAGGATTAGTAATAGGATTTCTTCCATCGATAAAAAAATTGACGTTCTGAAGGTCGATGTAAAGAAAGAACGAAAGGAACTGAAGAGAGTAGAGAGATACGCTAGAATTTCATCAGGTAGAAGGGGCGTTTCAAGCATAGAGGATATTCGAGGAATAGCAGCCAAGGGTGGATCTCTAAGTACGGAGGAGTTGGGCGCGTTGTTGGAATATGGTGGTTTTTCATCGATTTCTGAAACAAATAAGGATGTAGAGGAGAAGACAACTGTTGGAGTCAATCCTAGAAAGAAGGTGAGAAGAATAGGCGTTTCTAGAAAGGGAAGTAGACAAGGAAAAGTTGCCAGCAGAAGAGAGTAACTACTTGGAAATTCGGTATTCCTTAAATGGAAGCCCAAATTGGCGATGTCTGAGGGACGTCGTTGGAACTCAATCAATCGAATATTGGATCGGTCTTCGAGACTAAAACTGAGTCAGTAAGCGATAAGTTATCTGATTTCAGAACTCGGCGGGACGATCTCAACCTGAAAGTTAGGACCCAGTTAGACAAGCGCAATGAAATCAACCGACAGGTTAAGGAATTAATTTCTGAAGTCCAGAAACAGAAAAAACTGCGGAATGAGGCGAATAGCAAAGTAGCAGAATTAAGGAAGACTAGGCTCGAGAAGACGAATGAACTCAAGGAAATTAGGATCAAACTAAGAAGCTCTGGTGAGAATAATGATTGTGACTCAGGTAAGAAGAGAAATGAGGGCAGCTCTCGGAAAATCAGAGAGCAAATGAATAAACTAGAATGGCGTCATCAAACAGGTCAGATTGGTCCTAGTAAAGAGAAGAGTTTCTTTTCAACGATGAAGAGATTGCAGGCTGAGTTCAAGAAATTAAAACAGGAAGAGGAAGCAAGTAGCTCCTCCATACTGAAAGAAGTTAAGCAAGCAGAGAAGAGGCAACAAAGGGCACATGACGCAGTTACCGATGCGTCAGAGAAATCAGAAGAGGTGCATTCCCTGATGATGGAGCTATCGAACGAAGTAGACAACCTCAGAGGCCTGGCAAATTCAGAACACCTAGGGCTAACGTCGACAAAGAGAGATGCAGATACTTTACATAACAAATACATTATCTCTATCAGGTGTATCCATTCTATGCAAGATATTCTGAAGTTAACTGGATCAAACAAGGAGCGAGATTCAGAGAGGGTGGATGTATCTGATCTAATGTCGAGGTTGATGGAGGGGCAGACCCTCTCTGATGAGGACATGATGCTACTTCAGAGGAATTAGACGTCATAAAGACGGCCGTTTCTGCCATGCAAGATTTTTTCAGTTTCTAAGTGGATGGTCCACCCTGGAATTAGTATCTTGACATGACTGATATTAGCCCTAACGAAATTCAATGACCATTTCTGCAGAAGCATGCTTCGAACAGATCCAGAGAGGGATATCTCTCCAGAGTTTCCCCTCCTCCTTTGCTCGATGATCTTAGCTAATTCTTCGTTGAGTCTATCCTCAGTTAGCCAATTGTCACTCTGTGGTTCTATTGTCCGTAGAACCGGTGCTCTCTGAAGTTTCTCAACATCATCCAATAATACGATAATTTGCGACCAAGGGTCCTCGAGGATTGTCCATTTTCCCGATTCGCTTTCGCCATTAGGTCCTTGTAAATCCCCCAATACGATCCATAGGCGAGCAGCCAGAAGTAGTGGGGAGAATGAAAATCCATCCATACCTCGCTGAGTTGTCCAAGATTTGATCTCAATCAGTGGTTTCAACACCAGTGTTCCTTCATTTGCTGGGATGTGGCTAATCTGTTCAAAATTCTCATGGCTCTCTTCCTCCCTAGCAGTAGCAATCAAGTCACCGGAGAGTACGGCCCTCCCGATCCACAAGGAAATCTCCTCTGGGCCAAGTATCTGAAAATTAAAAGAGTCTACTAAGTGGCAATCTGATTGAACTGGACGCTCACTGAGAATGAGATTAAATCCACTGGGGGCATCCATTCCAAACCTAATTATCTCGCTCCTAGTGATCGGCAATATTCCAGCAGGAGCATGCCAGATGGAAACACCATTTGAATGAATTTCTAAGTCTGGGATGGAAGCGGCTACCCCCATGGAAGTGAAACCGTGAGTGTTGTTTGCGAATTCATGATTTCTGAGGCTGACTGCTTTCTCCCTTAGGAGGTCCCGCAGCACTCCTTCCATGGGTGCAGGCCGAAGGACCTGTCTTTGAAGAGTACCCAAGATTTGGTTTCTCGAGCCTAATTATTGTGTCAAAGGTTCGGGTCGATTTGAAGTAAATCGCTCTGCCCGGGATCTAAAATGCAAAGTGAGCTTACTGGGAATGGTTTTCCGCAGGCTGCACCGAGTTGCCTGTTGACCAGCGTAACTTGGTGAACTGGTACTGATGGGTGCGAATTCCTTAATTCATCGATGAAGGATTCCGGGCAATTAGCTGCAACGAGAACCATCTTCGCGCTCCCCTTGTAACATTCAGATGATGTCTGACGTTGTCCAAAAACAATGTCTCCAGTATTTATTCCCTGCTTTAATTGTCTAGCAATGTCCATTCTCTCCCCTCAATTATTTTCGTCGGGAATGTAGAACAACTCTACGCTCCCAGTTCCCAAGGCGACTGGTTGACCGACGATAATGTTCTCAGTTACGCCAGATAGCATGTCCCTCTCGCCGATTACTCCGGCCTTCAAAAGATGGGTCACAGTAACTTCGAATGCTGAACGGGCGAGGATGGAGTGCTTGGTTCCACTGACTCCATGCCGACCTATGGCTCTAACTTCGCCACCAGTTGTCATAACATCTGATACCATGATGAGGTGGCGAACATCTACATCTAGGCCGGCCCCTTCTAAGGTATCCCACATTTCATTAATTATGGCTTGACGGGCCGCTTCAATTCCCAAGTAGTCATGAATCTCGTTGATATTGTTGGTATATGTTCGTGACCGATCTACGCCATCGAACTCACTTACCTTTGCAAGATTGGATCCTATGGTGGAGATGTAGTACTCACCAGTATCGGTCGTTGGACCTTGTACGGTTGCCCTACTAATTCCAGGAAGACCCTTCAATCGTAGTTTCTTGATCTTGTCTTCTAACTGAAGAAGTGCAGTGTAAGTAGGGGGGTCTGATGTTAGATCTGCCAGATCTTCTTCCTTTGAAACGCCCGGGATAATCCTGAGCGACTTTGGGCGAACCTCGTTATCAGCTTGAACATAGAGTCTGAGTGCACGGGATAGTTTGTCTCTTACCTCAGCGCCGTTCATCTTCTTCAACCTCATATTGCTAAGGTTCAATTGAAGGACAATATTCCTCTGGGCCACATCGACATCAATCGTAGCAATATCTATGGCTGTTGTTGTCTCGACTGAGGCTGCTAAATCCCTGACTAATTTTTCGTTGGTCCTTAGTGGCTTGCCCTTGGAATTCTTCTCATCCATGTAAATTATCATAGTTGGAGTCTTCGGAACCTTTCTGGCATCCACTATCTCGATAATCCTAGGAAGACCCTGGGTGACGTTGACAGTTGCTACACCTGCATAGTGGAAAGTACGCATTGTCATCTGTGTACCGGGTTCGCCAATTGATTGAGCTGTTGTTATGCCAACGGCTTCGTAAGGTACAGCCCTTGAATCAATGTAGAAATTGTTTGCAGATTGAACGATCTTCTTGGCCTTTGCATTAGTCAGTTTCTTCTCGCCCCTGCTATGCAGGCCCTTGACTAGTTGGTCAATCATTCTTGGAGTCATGGTTGAGTCAAGTTTTTTTGCAGCGTTATTTAGCTGAATGTACATCTCATCTTCAGGGTCTATGTCTCGGATAAGTTGCTTCATCTTGGTATCGTAGTCATAATCCTGCAAAGGAAGTGATCGAGTGGTTCTTCGACGCCGAGAAACAGTTCTCCTTCGGACTATTGTCTTCTCTGTACCTACAGAAGAGGCCCTGGAAGATTTGACAGAGCTAGCCATGACATCATGAATCCTCTGAGATGTCCCTGAGTCTATGCCGCAGATCTGGGCAATCTGGCCATGTGAAAGTCCCTTTACATCATCCCACTTACGATCGTCGGCAAGCTTGTGGGCATACTCTTCCTCGATGCCAAGGTCCATCAATTTCTTCTTTGTTGCACTCTTAACAACCATCAGTTAGCACCCCCTAAGGCGTCATTGAGAACCTGATTTACATCGAACGGATCACCTTTCCGACTCCTAGCTGGGTCGACCCCATCTTCACCGTATTCGAATTGTACGATACGGTTCGCAGTGTTCCTTACAGAGCCCATTTTGTCGTTTGAAACCTTTAGGTCGTCCATTGCGTTAATCAACCTTCTTTGCATATAACCGGACTTGCTTGTTCTTACCGCCGTATCGACTAGGGATTCCCTGCCCGAGACTGATAGCATAAAGAACTCGGTTGGTTCTAGGCCTCTCTTGAAAGATGAAGAAACGAAACCCTTCTCCTTGGATCCCTTAACCTTCCTTGGGAAGTGAGAGAGTACACGGTCTTGATATCCTCGCTCGAGCCTCTTACCTCTGACCTTAGGCTGGCCAATTGAACCAGCCATCATGGCTAGATTGTCCATTGACCCACGGGCACCGGAAGTAGCCATCATAACGGCTGAGTTATCGTCACCCAAATGTGCCTTCGCTACGTTACCGGTTTCGCCCTTTGCAGTGTCCAGAATTGTGAGAATATTCTCCTCAAGAGTTTCATGGGGGGTTCTACCAGGCCTAGCCTCGTATTTCCTACCATCCTTGCCGAATTTCTCTAACTCGACATCTACGTCGAGACTTGCCTTGGTGTTAATTTGTTCTATCTCGACCTTTGCCTCGGGAGGTAGGTCCTCATCATCGATTCCAGTTGTGAACCCCATGGCTGTGCAAATTGCGATTGTCATCTTTGTCATCTTATTGATGAAATCTGCTCCAACATCCGTCCCATGTGTCTGAACTACGGCATCCAGTAGACGTCCGTCTTCGGCTCCAATTCCTCTCTTGTCTATTGTTCCAGAAATGGCGCCCGTAGACTGTGTTACTTCGACGTCGTCTCCTGTACGATTCTTGAAGTTAAGACTAAAGCCTCCGCTTACTAAAAGACTGAAGATCTGATTACCAAGGAAACCCGTCTGTCCATTCCTTTCAACGATTTCTGGTAGATCCCCCACCCATCCAATTGAACCCAAGACATCCAGTGCTACATGCATTGGAAGGAACGCATCTCCATGAGTAAGCAGGTAAGCACCAGTGATGTGATCGTGAATTCCGCCGATTACGCTACCACCATACCTAGGGGAAATAATGTGCTCTTGGACCCGCATCAGAATTCTAGCCTCGGCTCTGGCTTCCTCGCTCTGTATTACGTGGAGGTTCATCTCGTCTCCATCGAAATCTGCGTTATAGGGAGTGCAATCTGCGAGATTGAACCTGAATGTCTTCCCTTGCATGACTCTGATTTCGTGCACAAGCATAGACATCCGATGGAGAGATGGTTGTCGATTGAAGATAGTCACATCACCATCTATCAGATGACGCTCCACTACAACTCCGGGACGGGGGTTTCCTTCCCTGTCATATGTGCTTAGCCTGTCTTCTATTTCCGTGGGGTAGATATTGTCGTGTTCGTCCTCGACCTCTGGACTGCCGCAGTGTGGGCATTTGACCTCTAGATGTTCTGGGAGGTACTCTTCCGGCTTATTGACCTCCCATTTCCACCGATAGTGTATAGCTGCATCAGGATCATCTTCGGCCAATGGCTTACCATCTTCGCCCTCGCCCCTAAGATTCGAGAGTGTTCGCTCTAGGTGAACGCTCCATTCGGGAACCAGTTCGTCTGTCATTGGATCTCTCCGCAATTGCTGTTGTAGCACAAGGCCAGGAAGGAAATTTGGTGCAGGAAGAACCTCATTCAAATCTGGCCTGTAACCCATGTATGGTTCCTCCTCACTACCTGAATGGCAATCGGGGTTCAAGCATCTGAAACCCGCCCAGATGTACTTGGTTCGGTCAGTTATTCTTACTCTGAATTTGTCACCCCTGATGATATAGTTCACACCTGGGTGAACGTCAGGACCACGAAGTATCATCTGCCTCAGTTGTTCTCGGTTTCTGCTTGTAGCCCTGATGGGCACAGTCAGTTCCTTAGCAGTCTTTACGGGGACTCCCACTTCGTTGATTCCGAGATTTGGATCGGGGCTGATTACTGTTCTAGCGCAGAAGTTCACCCTCTTACCAGACAAGTTGCTCCTGAACCTGCCTTCTTTGCCCTTTAGTCTCTGGGAGAGAGTCTTGAGTGGTCGGCCAGATCGGTGCCTTGCTGGTGGAATTCCACTTGTCTGATTGTCGAAGTATGTTGTGCAGTGATACTGGAGAAGTTCCCAAAGATCTTCCACGATTAGTTGGGGTGCACCCGAGTCACGATTCTCACGAAGTCTCTGATTAATCCTGAGAACATCTACCAGCTTGTGCGTCAAATCGTCTTCTGATCTGTCCCCACTCTCTAGTGTGATAGACGGGCGTACAGTTATTGGAGGAACTGGTAGGACCTTCATTATGGTCCATTCTGGCCTGCTGACTTCTTTCTCCATTCCAACGAAGATAAGGTGTTCGTCGGGTATCTTCTCAAGCCACTCTCTGATGTCTCTCGCATTCAACTTGTGCTCGCCCTTGTCGGTCTTCTTCTCTTTGAAGGTCGTAGGCTTATCCAGTATTATCTTGCCCTGTTCTGCTCCACAGTGCATGCATATTGCTCTCTTAGGTCCAGCGCAAAGATTCTCAATATCCTTGATAATCTTCTTGAATTCTCTGCCGCCAACACCGTGCTTCAGAATAATATCGTTAACACGGTCCCTGTAGTAATCCTGTTCAGACTTCTCTGGGTCTATTGGATGAGACTCCGGAGCATCCAGCAATAATGCCTTGCTGCATGAGTTGCAAGTAGTCTTCAAGCAAGTCTTAATCAAGGCACTAAAGCCGATATGCATAACTGGAAGTTCGAGAGCTATGTGACCAAAGTGGCTGGGGCACTCCTCGTGCTTGTTGCCGCAGGTTTCACACCTGATTCCGGGGTCTATGACGCCCATCTTTGGATCCATTAGGCCCTGTTTGAATGCGTGACCATCATCCTTGTAGGTATCAGCAGTCTTGACCTCAACGGAAGACATCTTCCGAATTTCATTAGGATCCATCAATGTGAATCTAATCGAGTCGATCCTCTTTGGTATCTTGGCTGCATCGCGGGCACTCATCTTCTATCCTCCAGTTCTAGTCTCATAGCCACTCCAAGACTCTTCATCTCATCCAAAAGCAACTTGAAGGCGTAAGATGTTTGGACAGAGTGGACATCGGATCTATCACCGCACACGGGGCAGACAGTTGTCCGCCTCTTCCAGTCGTAGTATGCAACATGGCCACATCGAGGGGTGTTGCAGACCATCAGATCCCAACCATCCGACTCATCGAGTAGTCTGTCTTTGATAACCATCGATGCTCCATGGGAAATGAGGCAGTCGCGCTCCATTTCACCGAACCTGAGTCCACCTTGGCGGGCCCTACCTTCAGTTGGCTGTCTAGTGAGAATCTGTACCCTACCTCTGCTTCGTGCGTGAAGTTTGCTGCTAACTAGGTGGTGCAACCTCTGATAGTAAATTACTCCGACAAATGTTTCGACTGGGAAGCTCTCGCCTGTTTCTCCGCTAATCATTGACTCCCTGCCAGTGTGCCTGAGACCGTTCCTAAGTAGGCCTGAACGAAGTGACTCCTCCTTCTCACCGGTGAATGCGGTGCCGTCGATCCGTCTTCCATCCATTGAGCCGACCTTGCCACCTATCATCTCCAACACGTGAGCTACCGTCATCCTAGACGGGATGGCGTGAGGATTGATGAGGAGATCTGGAATTACACCGTCTTCTGTGAAAGGCATATCCTCCTGCTCCACTAGTCTTCCGATGATTCCCTTCTGACCATGGCGGCTAGCAAACTTGTCTCCGAGTTCAGGTATCTTGTTAGTTCGCAGAGTGATTCGCACTAGTCTGCCCGAATCTAGAGACTCAGTGACGAAGACATTGTCCACCCATCCTTTCTCCCCATGTCTGACCATCATTGATGATTCTCGCCTCTCTTGGGCCTGTAGGAAGGCACCATGCGACTCCTCGAGGAATCTTGGTGGACTTGTCTTGCCGACAAGTATCCCCCTCCCCCCCTCTTTGCTGGTTAACTCGATTTCAGGAACAGGTAGTCCATCTCTTTCTAAGTGGGAATATGAGTCCCATGATTTGAGTCCCTTTATCTCATCTAGACCGGTTCCGGGGATCTCTATCTTCTCCTCTTGGCCTCCGGGGAATCTCTTGTTTTCTGCGTTATATGTCCTGATGAATGCGGATCTTCCGAGAGCTCTTTCCACGGATGCCCTGTTCATTATCACAGCATCCTGCATGTTGTAACCATGATGACTGACTATTGCCACGACGTAATTCTGCCCTCCTGGCCTCTGGTCGAATTTGGTTGATTTCATTGCCCTAGTACCAACAATTGAACGCTGGGGATAATGCATCACGTGAGCACGTGTATCTGGCCTGAGCCGGAAGTTTGCACTTGCCACGCCGAGGCTCTGCTTTACCATCGCGGTTCCGCCCGTCACTCTGGGAGTTGAATTGTGTTCGGGATAGGGCACCAACGATGCGCAGACGCCCATGATCAACTGAGGGTCAATCTCTACGTGAGTGAAAACAAGGACGGTGTGGTCCTTCTTTTCCTTTCTTTTCAGTACATCTATGTTTTCTTGATAGTAGTTAAGTGGCACCTTGAACTTCTCACTCTTCACTGCCCCATTAGGCATCTTGACTTCTGCGGAAATCAGGGCATGGGAAATCCCATGCTCGCCTAAGTTGGTCCACTCCACATTTGCAGGATTAATTGGACGATTGTTCTTCGGGGAAAAGGATGGCAGGTCGAATGGTCTTGGGGCAATCAGCAGATCTTCTTCTTCCTCTGCATCTACCCACTCAACTACGCCTCCAGAAACTAGGTCGGAGAATGAAATTTCTCCGGAACTCAGACCCTCGAGGTGCATCTTAGTAATCTGAAGACTTCCATGATCAATTATCAGAAGTGGTCGGAGCATTCGTCCCCTATCGGTATTGATGTAAACATCACGGTTCTCGAGATCGTGCCTGATACTCACCTCTGGCCTAATCCTGCCAGAACGCCTCCTCCTCTTGAATTGACTAACAAGCTTATGAGGCCTCTTGTGGAGGCCAAAGATATCTCCATTGACGTGAATGCGCGAACCATCTGCCCAACCATCAGGGTTATCGTTGACTCCGGCTTCCTTGAGCAGTGCCTTGACATCGCTTTCGGGGACTTCTTCTGAGACGTCAATCATTTGTGCTGCGTTCTTCACGAGTCCGCAGTTTTGACCTTCTGGAGTTTCGTTTGGACACAGCCTGCCCCATTGAGTCGGGTGCAGGTCTCTTGCCTCGAAGTGAGGTTGGCTCCTAACAAGCGGGCTTGTTACCCTCCTCATGTGTGAGAGAGCAGAAAGATAAGTCGTCCTGTCAAGAAGTTGGCTCACTCCGGATCTTCCTCCAACCCAATTTCCTGTTGCTAGTGCGTGCATAATCTTCGTTGTCAAGACGTCTGGCCGGAGGCACGAGGAGATTCTGAGCTCTCTCTTTCGATTATGATGCCTCTCTAACTGATACTTCAGGTCTCTGGCAAGCTGTTGAAGGCTCACTCTGAAAAGGTCCTCAATGAGATCTCCTGCCAGCCTAACACGCTTGTTTGCATAGTGGTCCTTATCGTTCGGATCCTTGTTCTTTATTGCCATTTCAAGAACCTGTCTGGCGATACGCCCAAGGAAAATTGCTTTCTTCTCCCTGTTGTCTGTGTTTTGT
Organism: Methanobacteriota archaeon; assembly: GCA_004195615.1. Taxonomy (GTDB): domain Archaea; phylum Thermoplasmatota; class Poseidoniia; order Poseidoniales; family Thalassarchaeaceae; genus UBA36. The sequence goes on from PSPW01000010.1 coordinate 20,238, forward strand.
CCAAGGTGCGGAAGTAGTTCGTTGTCGAGCAGGTTCTGAATTCTAGATTCTCGATACTCCTTCTGTTGACCGGCTGCGAACTTCTTCTCAAGCCAAGCCAGAGCCTCTTCGGAGGTGTCAACACCGTATTCCTCGTTATCTCTGACATCGTTTAGATTAGCGACTGTGAACTTCATTGCCTCTGGGGGACCGGCAATAGAGGCAAATATCTCTCTGTCGTTTTCCACCCCGAGAGCCCTCATCAGCAGGACTAGGGGGATAGGTGTTGTTCCAGCGCTCGGAATCTTGACCATCAGCATTCCGTCCCTTCGCTTTTCTACATTGAGTGGTTTTCGAACACCGTCCTTTTGAGAGAAGATCTTCGCAACTTGAGTCTCGTGAGCGTACTTCTTGTTCTTCTCGACCGTAACTCTGTTAGGGGCGAGATCTTCCATGGAGATTAGTACCCTTTCAGTACCGTTGATAATGAAGTATCCGCCGGGATCCAATGGATCCTCGCCAAACTTCCTCAGTAGTTGGGTGTATCTCTCGGCATCTTCTCCAGAAGTCTCTGGGGAAAGGCGCCTATTCTCATCTATATGGTTATAGTTCAAATTGCATCTCGCAGATCTAACCATAATAGGGAGGTTTCCGATATGTACGCTTGTCTCTTCTTGGAATCCCATCTCAGAACCAGGAGAAGGTGGCAAATCATCACGGAAAATCTTGAAGTCGAGATATACCGGAGAGAAATATGTCAGCTTCCTCAGTCTGCATTCCATTGGGGTTGCATGGTGCTCGGCCCCGTTTGCTTCCTTTATCGTAGGCTTGCCTAATCGAAGATTTTTCAGACGAACGATAATCTCCTTGTCAAGAAGATCTAGTTTTACTAGACCTCCATCGTCATCTTCTACCGCCTCATCACTTCCTATTGTGATATTTCTGACGATCCTCTCCATCCGGCTTTCCTTTCCGTCGCCGACCGGTATACAGTCATTGTACGAAGCAAGCTGATGGTTGACTAGGCTTCTCTGTTTGAAATAACTCTCAACAATCTCTTTCACTTTTACACCTCCAAATTTATGCAGTTTCCACAATTAAGCGAAACGCTACCGAATTGCCAGCAGAACGGCTGTAACGGATGACCTTGACCACCCTATTTGCAAGCCAACCAGCCGGTAATTCGTCGTTCTCTGATTCTTCAATCTCCTTAATCACTTGAATTGCGGGATCGGTAATCAGAATTTTGGGGAGTAGCTCCTTAGCAAGTCTACCGGTTCCAAAGGCATCATCAGTTGTAAGCCCCCATGGTTCCAATAATTCTGCCTCAGATTCGATGGGGATTAATTCATGGTGAGGGACTAGGAAGTGGTTGAGGACATTAAATCGGTAATCCCCCATAGGTATATCTTCGTCCAATAGTGCCTTCCTTGAGATTGTAATGCGGTTACTCTTGCTCCTCTTTCTAGATCCGACATGCTCACTAATTACGCCCATTACGTGATCTAGTTCGGATACACTCTCTTCCAAGCCAACTTTCTTCGCGATTTGGTCCCGAGACATTCTCTTTATCGTATCCAGATTTGCGTCATCCGCCAACTTGTGCGCTTGACCCTCTGGAATTCCTAGCTCTATCAGCCTCTTTTTTGTTGAGCTCTTTACTGCCATGTTTCTTCCCCCGTCCAGAAAAGCGTGAGCCTGAGAAGCTATTCAGGCGGGCCTGAGGGGATTCGAACCCCCGGCCACCGGGTTAAAAGCCCGGCGCTCTACCTGACTAAGCTACAGGCCCAAGGCTGATGCTGGGCCATCCTGCGACCCTAGAGGCCTTCTAAAGGCTTACGCACGTCGTCACTCCCGCAATTTTGCGAGAGGTACCGGGGGAAGCCAGTACTGGCGCCTCTTAGACGGCTTACGACATAAAGGTTGTCAAATTGTCAATGAAAGGGACGTCGCAACAATTTTGTCTTGGTTACGATTGAAAATATCGATGGGAGGTTTGAATTTCACTCTTGATGGGGTGGGCGAGTGGGAGATATTTGTCCCACCTACCGTTTACCCCCCCAAGGAAGACACTGAAATGCTTTGCCATGCTATTTCGGAGCTATCTGCCAAGACTGGTGGCAAGGCTCTAGAGATTGGATGTGGGTCGGGATTGGTTACGATTGTTCTAACGAGCCTAGGTTGGGAAGTTACCGCTTGCGATGTTAATCCCTTTGCGGTCGCTTGCACACGGGGAAACCTGGAGACGAATGATCTATCTGGAAAGGTTTGCGTTATAGAATCCGGGATTGGAGAAGAAATGCCAATCTCAGAAAACACAGACTTGATCGTTTGGAATCTTCCTTACTTAGATGAGGAAGTGGATCATCCCGGATTGCTCGAAAAAATGGAAGAGGCGGCGTTGTCTGACATCGCTCAAGGTGGTTGGGGGCGCGCTCTTCTACAAACCCTGGAGAATAATAGCGCTACTTTGTGTGATAGAGTTCTGGTAATCCTAGTAATGAGGACTGATCCAGAAGGGAGCAGTAGAGTTCTTGACTGGGAACAAAAAGGTTGGTCTTGGCGCTCGCTGAAGGCCGAACGATATGGTGCCGAGAAAATCGAAGTCATCGGTTTTTGGCGAACGGGATCAGGAGTTGGGGCGACTGTATTGGATTCGTGTACTTCTACAATGGAAGAAGCTGCGAGGCTGCCCAACGATGGATGGCAAAGAATCTTCTCAAAGAGTCAGACCAATGGTAGAGGAAGAAGGAATTCTGACTGGATTTCAGAAGAAGGAGGGGTCTTTGCAACTTGGAATCTTGACACAGATTTACTCGAGAATCTCGCACCGGGACTCATTCAGACGAGCATTGGTGCTGTGATATCGGACGTATTGGGTGCGAACATGAAATGGCCAAATGACATTGTCGATGGACATGGAAGGAAGATGGGTGGCGTTCTTCTAGAATCATCGAATAATGATAAGATTAGAGTGGGCGTCGGGGCAAATAGGAATAGTTTTGTGAAAGGAGATGTATCAGCTTCGGGTTGGGAAGAGACCCTCGGCGCCATTGATGCTTCCGAGGTGTTCCTCAGAATCGACAGAGGAATTTCATCCATCTTCGAGAGCAATGGAAAGATTGCAATACCAACTCAGGGGAGTCTTGCCCGAATGTCTTGGAAAGCGCTTTCTAGGTCTCTTTCCAAAGGGGTTCAAGCATCCCTTAATGGCGAGTTGCTTAGGCCTACCGGATTGAACGACAAGGGAGAGTTAGAGGCGTCTGGCATCGAGGGATTCGTAGTACTTCGGGAATTAGACGGCATTGGATGGATCATTCCCAAGAAATGAGTCTAGACGTTGTCTAGCCAGTCTTATCTTTCCGGAACTGGTTAAGGTCGCCATATCCTCACTATTGTTAATCAGGGAAAGGACTTGTTGGTAATCCCCTAGTTGAATCTTGAGAATTGCAAGAGTAGCCCCCGCTGCCTCCAAAACATCGAATAGCCTCCATTCATAATCCTCCAAACAGAGCACAAGGAGCTGTTTCAATTGGACTCTAGTCAATATTTTTTCTATTCTAAAGGCGACCCACCGGTGTTTTCCTCGGGCGGCCTTTTTCAGCTTCGGCATGCTACTCCGAAGGGGTTTACCTTAACCAATGATGGGTTTACGGGGGCTTATGAGAAATCCCCCTTCTAACGGCTCATCTGATTCTGGCACTATGCTAAGAGTTTTCTCAAGCCCTTCTACCCTGCCACACCTAATTTTCCTAGTGGCATTTTCTGGATTTCTTTACATTGCTATGAAAATAGACTTATTTGGTTCAGAGGCTCAAGGTGGCGTCATATTTCTGTCACTTTCAATATCTTACTTCTTTGCTGCATTGATTGCCCCCAGTCGGTTCGGAGAATGGATGTTTAATTCTGAACATAGCGAAACGGGCATACTAAACAGAAATTTCTGGATAGGAGGATTTGCAAGAATATTGCCAATTTTGGTGGTCGCCGGCGTAGTTTGGGTTCTTTCGAACTTTGCATTGGGAGATGATAACCTGAACAAAGTAAAGCTATTTCTAGCGATGTTGTTTATTGTGATGTCTGTTTTCCAAGGGATTTCGTTGACCCTCGGTTGGGTCGTTTATGCTAGGAAGGTACAGAAAGCCCCGAGGAATAGCAAGACTGGCGGATTAATTTCGCTCGTTAGATCGGGAATAGCGGTTATTGTTTTCACGCCTCTCGTTTGGTGGTTCGGATACGGAACAGAAGATCCCCGTAACGCAAAGTTATCTGCAAATATTGTTTGGCTTCTTTTCCTTATTATTATCGCATTATTGGGCACTGCATTAGATCGTTATACGAAGAGGGCAAGAGAGAGGCAAGGTACCGATGGAGTCGCTTTGGATATGGCATTTTTCCTCATATTCATTACAGCGTGTTGGCACCTTCTTGGTGCATTGAGAAGGAGCCCTCTTACGACTGAGCAATCCACCGGAGGAATGCTTATTGAAGAGGGGGCACTTATGTCAATCTCGATTCTTCTGGCCGTATGGTCAATGTCTAATAAGGGAAAAAAGAGAGGTTGGCGAATCTTCCAGGGGCAATCGGCAATCTTCTGGGGGATTGGTTTCGGATTCACTTATGCCGGCAGTATTTCCTCACTAACTGCGCTATCCGAGGGTAGTCTTCTGACGACCACTGCTATCGGCCATGCAATTACTGCTTTGGTTATGATGGCAATATTGCCAGTATCAATTTCATGGGTCGGAAAACCAGATACTGAGGAAGTAAAACAACCTCTAGTGCTCCAATCCATCGCAGTTGCACCTCAGAAGATGGGTAATCCAACCGATACTGAAAGGCGAACTAATGAGGATGAAGATATAGTCGAATTATTGGATTAAAGGCCGCTCACTACAGCTACTAAACGAAGTCTTCCAGCCATATCTTCACTCGCTCTGGCGCCGAGGATGACCTGGCAATCATTGTCTAGAGTCGAAACAAATGCTTCAGAGACCCTGTTAAGATGTCCAAGAGTCATGTCGGGCCCCCCCTCAACTTGGATCAGGCAACCCTTGGCACCGTCAACTGAAATCTCGGAAAGGGGGGAGTTGCGAGCTATTCTTACAACCTCGTCTGGATCATCGGTAGTGCCGTTTCCTACAATGAGGGTCGCATTTCCTGGCCTTCCCACGATAGTCCTTAGATCCATCAGATCGAGATTCATCTTTCCAACTCTCGCTAGAGTCGTTACAAGTCCCTCAATTAACTCCCCAATCCATTCTGATCCAAGTTTCCAATCAGAGTCGCGATGTCGGGCCTGCCATGCAAGTCTCTCGAGGCTAACGCGAATACACAAGTCAGAGTTTTTCTCTATAGGAGGGAGGGCTTTCTCTGCGATAGCACATCTGAGTGGTTGTTCTGCAAACGGGATTCCTACTATGCTAATTACCAAGCTTCCTGCCTCCCTCGATCTAGCGGCGATTTCTGCAGAGGCACCAGAGCCGGTACCTCCTCCCAATGCCGTGAGAATGATTACGAGTTCGGATTTCTTCAGTAGCTCCGAGATGTTTGCAATACCTTCGTTGAGCCGATGAGCAGCGAGGTTTGGTAAAGCGGCAGCACCCCTTGCACTGCCACTTGCATCCAAGTGGAGGCAGTGGGCTTCATGATCGGAAGTAAAAGAGGATTCGTCGGCATCGACCATCAGTAGTTCAGAGAGTTGCTGGCATTTATCATGGGCCCCTCCGGACCACTGGCAACCTATTCCGCCGACTCCAACTATCAGAATCGAGCCTTGCTCCATGTTGCCTCGCAAACGACCGACTAGATTATTCTGTTCTAGTCATAGGTAAGATATCGTCTGTATCTCCGTCTCTCGTCTCTGGCCCAGGAGTTATCTGGCTCGAGTTGGAGGACCTTGTCATAGTACTCAATTGATGTTTCGAAGTCAGATAGATATCTGCCGTGAAGGTGACCTAAAATATTCAACACAGGAATGCAATGCTTATCTTTGATAAACAAACCCAAAAGTATACTCTCAGCCTCATTTATCTCCATAGATTCCAATTTGTTCTCCGCTTCCTCTAGTTTGTTAATTTGGTCGGAACTGAGTTTGTATATGTTCTTCCACTGTGGCGCTCCCATGTGTCTACGCTCGAACATCAAGTGTTTGGTTTTTTTTCCTAATGGGCTCTGTTACGTTCGGCCCCTTAGGGGCCGAGGTGGAACGTTAATATCCCCGTTTTTTTTCGAGTGTAATATTAGCAGATGCTAGGTGAACGAAAGATGGCATCTCGACAAAAGACATTGGTCCTAATACTAGTCACGGTTTTCGTTGCTGGGTCGAGTGAGGCATTGCACTCAGGAGTCGGTGGAAACGCTAACGGGCAGGGAGATGTTTCCCTAGCTGGTTGCACGTGTCATGCCGAAGAGCCGGACAATTCCGTAACCGTAATCTTGGATGGCGTGCCTTTCCACTATGTCTCGGATACTGCATATGAAATGAAGTTGCAGCTAATAGGTGGCCCAGAGGCAAATTTAGAATCATATACTGGAGGATTCTCAATGAGAGTGAGTTTGGGTTCGCTGGGTCCATCTGAGGGTTTCGAGTCTCTAGTTCAGAACTGGGAAGATGATGCGTCGACCCTCACACACACTGATTCTGGTTCAAGCACCGCTGACAGATCGTGGATGTTCAGATGGACTAGCCCTGCAGAGGGATCGGGTACGGTAGACTTCACAATTGCTGGAAATTCAGTAAATGGAGATATGACTCCATCCAGCCTAGACCGCTGGAATCGTCTTACGACCAGTGTTGACGAGGGCGAAGACAATGGCAGAACAAAGACGGTTTTCTCGGGCAATGGAGACATCATCCCCCCCGCCCCGGTGGGGGGTCATACAGACCTCCACCATATGGGGGCAAAACTTCTGGCCCACTGGCTAGGACTTCTGGGATTCGGGGCAGTTATGCTAGTCATCTTGTTCTGCGGCCTTTTCCTCAGATATGGATTCTCCACGCATTACAAGGGAAGAAGCAATCTGCTTAGGCTAAGAATAAAGCATCTAAGGAGAGGTGATCAACTATGAAAGACGACACTGTGATGATGCTTCTTCGACAAGTTAAGTCTGGAGAGGTGAGCGTCGAAGATGCTAGGGTGGCTCTAGAAGATGCTACGCTGACGGAAGAGTCATTCGCTGCGGCGATTAATCATGGAGTTTTCAACGAGGTTAAGCCCGGTACTATCGTTAGGGCCAGCCTCGCTCCTTCTGGAGATTCATGGCTAATCATTCTAGTTGGGCTATGGGGGTTAATGTGGACTCTCTATTGGGCTGGGGCATTGGCTTACGGCCTGTTCAACAACTGGGATCAGCAGTTGCTCTCATTCAACCTTGCAATGACTATGCTAACTCTCATCATCATGGGGATAGTGTACTTGAAATATGTTCTACCGGATGTGGTAATTGTCAAGCATCGCAGGAACAAGTACATCACGAGCCATGATACAAATTCTTGGAAAAAATACGAGGTATGAGTATGGCAAGGAAGTTCAAGTTACGTCCAGTTGGTTCACAGAAGGAGAGTGTGCATGAGAGGAGCGGAGCCATAGATAGGAGGGAGTTCATGAGACTGTCATTCAATACGGCTGCTGGCTTGATAACAACGGCATCCTTAGGGAGTGTTGGGTTTGCCTCATTCCTAATGGGGCAGGAAGGAAGTAGCAGTTCAGACTCATCTATCAAGTTCTACGTCCCGAAGGGGTCCGACGTCTGGTACAACAATATGGACAAACAACCAATGACGACTCAGGCATTCATTGACGAATCTGTGAATTCCACCACGGGAATGGTAGGGGCTGCCGGACTATGGTCTGGATTGCCAATCATTGCAACCTACATCCCACACGAGGAGAACAAGAACAAGCCATTAGAAGCAAACTCCCCGCGATTCCAGATGATGGATGGATACACCTCCGGGGGCGCTTATGTCGGATCTGGATACGAGATTGAGGAAAAGGAAGAGTTCGCGTCGCTGAACATTCATGACAACATGATCATCGTGTTTGCGAGATGCCCGCACCTCTGCTGCATCCCCGGTTGGCAACTCGTCAATAATGACTACACGGCTGATAGTTGGTTGCCAGGAGGGACTGACTCGAGCGGGAACAAATCTTTCTGTATTTGCCACTCTAGCAGATACGATCACACGGTGATAGAGAAGAACACGGCAAGGAACCGGTCCAATGGGCAAGAATTCGATTTCATTGGGGTCAAGAAGACTGGTGGGCCGGCACCCTACGGGATGCCACTGATTCCATTCTCGGTGAATGACGGAACCATTGAGGCGCTTCCGGACTTCATGGACTGGTACACATTCTGCGGTTAGGTGAAAAAAATGATACAATTCTGGTTCCTATGGATTTTCATCGCGGTCGTCGTTGTTATCGTCGCATTCACTCTGAGGAGAGAGCGTGACGACCTCCCCAGGAAAGACATCCTGAGAGCAGTAGAGACGAATGCTGGCAGCATGGGCCTCGCTGAGAAGCTGTTCCTTTGGGCTTTCTCATGGCTAGACACCAGATTCAGGATCCAGGACTACTGGGGGATGAGCAGAGACTCTTACTACAGCATGCACAGGCAAATGCCACTCACTCATGCTGAGAAGTACAAGCTTAGGATAATCTGGTACTGGTACCCACTCTACTGCCTGGGTGGAATTTCTTTCATTGCATTCATAATCCTCGTCATCAGTGGTACGATTCTAGGATTCTACTACGTTCCCGGGGGGGACTTGAATTCGGACCCGACGCCTGCCTATGCATCGATGGAGTTCATCATGCTGGAGTTGCCGTTCGGATATATCATCAGATCGATACATCACTGGGGAACACACTTCTTCGTTGCTGCTGTCTTCCTCCACATGTGTAGAGTCTACTTCACCGGTGCTTACAGGAACCCGAGAGAGCTTAACTGGCTTATTGGGGTGTCCTTGATGTTCTTCTCGATTTTCTTCGGTTACTCGGGGTACCTGCTCCCTTGGGACAGCCTAGCGTTCGGTGCGGCCACCATTGGGATAAACATGGCAATGGCTACCCCACTGGTTGGGGAGTGGGTCGCAAGTGCAATGTTCGGTGGGACAACACTTACTGGGCAGACTGTGGTGAGGATGTACTTCCTCCACGTATTCGTACTGCCGCTAATCGTGACGGTACTCATACTGACGCACCTCTTCATCGTCTGGGTACAGGGAATTGCGGAGCCGCACTGAGGTGAATCAATGGGAATGATGGAAAAATTTGGCAGAATCGCTGACACATACATCAGCGAGAAGGAGCAGTTGCTCGGAGCGGAAGAAGAGAGGAAGAGGGTTTTCACTGGGCATGCATTCTGGCCCACTGAAGTCCTCAGAGACACCATTGTCTTCGCAGTCATAGTAATGGTAATCGCATTTTACTCGTGGATCATCCCTCCGCCTTTGCACAATGCCGCCGACCCTTATGCACAGGCTGGTTTCGTTTTCCCAGACTGGTACGTCCTGTTTTCATACGGGTACCTGAGATGGGGAGAATACCTACCTCAATTCGTCATTCCCGCTGGACCGATAGGCGCATTCTTCGGACAGCCAGTAGTCTCCTGGAATGCGGGCGTCTGGGGGGCGATGATCACGGGACTACCTGTTGGGGTCCTAGCACTGCCTCCATTCATCATTGGGAAGAGAGAGAAGAGGGGTGTCGAAGACCCGTGGTTCGCTACGGCTGGAGCCGTGTATCTGGCACATGTCTGGTTCATCTCAGTCTTCTCTATCAATATCTTCCTCGAGATGTATGCTAAGAATCGTACCGACTATTGTTGGTCGAGCGCTCACGGTGGATTCAATTGCGGCACTCAAGCGCCGTGGACTGCGGACGTCTTCAATGCAGTCCCTTGGATACTCACAGGAGTCTTCGTCTTCACGCTACTCTACTTCTCCGTCAGGAAATTCATGGTCGGACCCATGGGTTCACGACTAACGCCAATTCTCGGCAGGCAGGTGGCTGTGGGGTCCTTGGTCGCCACCTTACTTCTGTGCACTGTGACATGGCCGGTTTACGAGAACGGTTTCTGGAACCAGCGAGGGCTGGGGACGATGGGATTCTGGGAGTACCAGTATGACGCAAAGCTAGTCGATCTGGACGGAATAAGAGGGCAGCCTGGTGATATCCTGATTCACACTGAAAAAGGTCCGGTGTGGGAGGAGTGGGGAGACGATTGCTTGCCATACGAACAGACTAGCTCGCTGGACATCTGGGAATCCATGGAAGAGGGTACTGTGCATACTGATTGGTGCGTTCTCCCGGCAATGTATTGGGTCAACTGGGGTAATTTCCAACCGACTCGAAGCAAGATACTGGACTTCAGCGGAGCCAACGACCATGCAGATACACAGACCTCTAGGAACATAGGCGCTAATGACGTCATCTACCAAGGCCCTCAAGACGGTTCTCCAATCGGGATCTCCGAGTCCATACAGTTCGAAGTCGAGGATCTGGGTGTCTCCAGCGTACCGACTGACGTCGGCTGCAACTTCAGGACAACCGTGCGTGGCACCGGGGTACACTCCCAGAGCCTAGTGCTGACCGATGAAGCGGGAGAGACCCTCTGGATGAACAGCGGTTCGTCCTGCGACTCAGGAACCATATACCTCGACTCTGGGGCGTCATACACAGTGACATTCACCACCACCTCCGAGGGGGTGAACGATAGCGTCACCATGATCTCTGACTTCTCCGCCGTCGCATACCAGCCACTTCTGCTCGCCGAAGACGGCACTGCCTTAATCAGGTCCGAAGTAAGCCACAGCGACGAGGAATTATCCACCATGTCAATAGCGAATCCGACGTTCAAAAAGAATCCCAAGAGCCTAGATGCGAAGCTAATCTACTCTCTGTTCATCCCTTGCTTAGGAGTAGGTGCGCTCGTTTTCGTGATGCTCAGGAGCATGGCTCGCGGCTACGAGTGGGAGATGAATAAGTGCTACGGTTGCGACCTATGCGATGATGCATGTCCTGTCAGGCTGTTCAATGCGGGTGACAAACTCAACATAATCTACAACACTTGGAACAACGAAGACGACGGTGTGCCGCTATACTCCTGCCTGACATGTACGGCCTGCACGAATGCCTGCCCACAGCTGGTGGACTACGACTCATACATCGACATCAGGAGGAACCTCGTAGTAGGAGGACCGCCAGCAACGGAGATCCCCCATACCGTCCTACAGGCAGTACTCGCTGCAGAGGCCGAGGAGGATGCGGATGACTCATTCATCCCCGTGGAGGACTACCCGCTCGACTCCAGCATTGGCTACTACCCCGGCTGCGTCGACTACATCGACCAGGAGATGGTGTTCAGCCATGTAAACAAGGGGAGTATGGATCTGGGTGATGCAACGACATCAGCATTCACGATTTTCGAGGAGATGGGAGAGGACGTCACCTACCTCGGTAGGGACTTCCTGAAGTGCTGTGGCCACGATCAGAAGTGGCAGGGAATGAACGAGGTGTTCGAGAAGCTCAAGACGTACAACCAGAAGAAGCTGGGCGAGAGCGGCATCGAGACTCTCGTTACATCTTGTGCTGAGTGCTTTAGGACATTCGCCTTGGACTACGAGCTAGACGACATGAAGGTCATGCACACAACCGAGTTCCTAATCGAGAAGGGTTTCGATATGGAATTGAAGTCCAGCGACGACATCACGGTCACCTACCACGACCCATGTCGGCTCGGGAGGCAGATGAACATCTACGACGAGCCCCGTGACCTCATTGCCTCTGTCGATGGAGTCAGCCTGGTTGAGATGGAACACACCGGTGAAGATGCGTTGTGCTGCGGCGTCTCCAGCATGATGTCATGCAACGAGAATAGCAGATCACTGAGAGTCCAGAGGTTCGATGAAGTCAGAGCCACTGGTGCTGACATAATGCTGACCTCATGTCCGAAGTGTGTGGCCCACTTCGAATGCCTGAAGTTCGAGGGAGACCCTCGACATGACTTCGAGATTCTGGACGTAGTGAGCTTCCTAGCCAGGCAGATAGAAGAGTCTAGGAACTAGGTGCAAAACAGATGGCAATTAGGGGAGCACTTGCTCGCACTGATAATGCTTCCAACTATGATTGTGGGTTGCGTCACTGAATGAATGCGAACATCGCCGAGACCGATGACAGGGTCATGTTGATCACCACGCCCCATAGGGTTGCCTTCGCGAATCTGTAGTCCTCGTATCCCAGTGCCACCAAGTAGAGGAAGAATCCGATTAGACCCCCACAAGCCAGTGAAATCCAAGCTGCGGAAACGCTCAGGTAGATTGCCATGACGAGCCAGATGGCGCCACCCTGCAAGAGTCCTAGCCAGACCATAGGGTCTACCCACCAGGTTGATTCAGGTACGTCCATGAAACGCGGGAAGGGAGAACACCAATCAAACTCACTATGATAAGGGCCGACGTTATCGATTAGACGGAAGATAGCATGACCAAGGTTGGTGACGTCCTGAAGAGGAGGACTGTGGAGCAGTCCAGAATTAGGATGCAGCTAAATTCAGTGAGGGCCGAGGAGGAGGCATTGCTGAAGGGCGGAGAGGACACTGTCGCTTGGGTCAAGGAGGAGCTATGCATTGGATGCGACCAGTGCACCATAGTGTGCGAAGATGATGCAATAGAGCTCTACGACACCCCTCTAGCCAACCCCATCATGGAAGTGGACGTCAACAGGAAGGCAAGGATACTGAGAGACCCATGCACGGGCTGCAAGATTTGCGTCCTTGCATGCCCGACCGATGCCATCATCATGATCGACAGGTGAGAGAATGGGGGTTGACGATCCAGTTAGATTCGGGGCGGAATTCGGACCCCATAGGACCAAGCGGGCAAGTGGAGTGTCTCTTTCTACGTTCAAGACATTGGTATGGGTTTCCAACCTAGGTGGGCTAATCCTATTCGCAATAGGAATGGAGTTGATAATCAGAGGATCTTTCTGGTTCGGCATCGCTTGCATAGTGACTGGAGTCGCAATAGCCCTATTCCCATCAAATTACGAAATCGTTGGCATGGAAGAGATGGAAGTAGAGGAATGAAAGAAGAAGTAACTTCTGATTTGCAAGGTACATCATTTCAGAGAAGGGTCTGGGATGAGATCAGAAAGATCCCATCGGGAGAGATTAGGACCTACAAGGACATAGCCGAGTCGATTGGAAATCCTAGATCTTCTAGGGCTGTGGCGAATGCCTGTGCTGCCAACCCCTGGCCAATTTCCGTACCCTGTCACAGAGTCATTCGTTCAGATGGAACGATTGGTGGTTACAGTGGGCCGGGGGGAACTTCTGGAAAGTCGGCACTCCTGGCCGTCGAGAAGGGCCTCGTTAGTTCTAGAAATACTTGAAGAAAATTGCGAATGAAGCCAACGAGGCAAGGGCCCATATGAACATGTATGTGCTCTGCCCTAGTGGGGATTCCCACAACTCGGAAGAAGGTGAGTCTGCTGCATTGTCAGCAGTAGTCTCTGGCGGGTTTGACTCGTGTTCTCTCATATTCTCATCTGTGGGGTCGGAAATTAGGATGTAAACATGACGGGAGTAGAATCACAAGAATGGCAGAAGTAGGACTAGCCCGCCAAGTGGGAGAAGGACCATAGTTGCATTATCATCTATCAATTTGGTCGATGGGATTTCACCCAACACAGTTAGTGGAGCCAACAATACTGCGGCAATGATATCCGTACCAATCCAGAAATGACAACCAAGCCAGACTGAATAGGAAATAACCATACCAGCAATGACGGCTGCTCTGAGGTCTTGCTTTACCCTCTTAATCTCGCCCATGACAGGATCAACTAAGGTCATCCCCAGTATAATGGGAGTCCCATATATCCCGGCTTGCATCCCCCCCTTGTCACCCTCTGGAGCGATTAGTAGTGCAAGCGCTACTGCCAATGTACCCCATGCTAGAGCGGAAATCTGCCTAGATTCGTAATCCCTTTGGCCTACTATCACAATTCCGGCCCTGAGTCGAACTGCCTCGATAATGAGAATTAGTATGCAGATGGCACTGACGAATTCCCTAGCTTGTAGTGAGAAGTATGACGAGATACTCCCTCCGTGAACATAGTAGAGATACGGGATAGCAGCCATGGAAACATGAGTCACGCGTCTGAAAGCATGCCCACCCATTCCGCCTATTGAATGCTCGACATGATCAACGAAGAGGTTACTTGCTTGGTCAACCATATCATTCTCCACTTTGGACTATAGATGAACTCAGGATTTGAATCGCCTCATTCACAGTTATAGAACCGATACATAGTTTGGCAATTATTTCATCTATTTCTGAGTGAGTAACTAACAGCGAGTCCCATTCAGATATCAGTCTCTCCCTCATTATCATCTCATTTCTTTCAGACCTTGGTTCACAAGACTCAATGGTTGAAATCAATTTCTCGACCCCCACTCCCTCTAGAGCTGAGACAAGTAGAACCTCTCGACTGTCATCTCCAGAAAGAGCCAGTGATGTTCGGATGCTCTGAGCCGACGAAACAGCCCGGGGCAAATCTGATTTGTTTATTGCGATCACATCGGCCAGTTCGAGAATACCTGCCTTCTCTGCCTGAATGATATCTCCCCTATCTGGGCCATCCACTAGAAGTAGCCGATCAACCAATGCGGCAATTCGAAACTCGGATTGACCAGTGCCAACAGTCTCGACCACGATTCGAGTCCATCCACAGAGAGATAGGGCCTGGCACATTGACCAAATATATGGAGAAATCCCTCCAGGGATATTTCCAGAGGCTATTGACCTAACAAACACGGTTTCCCCTAAGTCATCACCCTCCATCCGAATTCTATCAGCGAGAAACGAGCCACCCGAGATTGGCGAGGTTGGGTCCAGAGCCAGTACTGCTACACTCTCTCCCGCGGTAACCCAATGCTTCACCATCTGGCCTATGAGTGTTGATTTCCCAGCCCCAGGAGGACCTGTGACGCCTAGAGTCCAGCTTGATTCAGAATGAAATTTAGGAATCTGTGGAGACTCGGCAATCTTTGTCATGAGTCTGGACAGGCTTCTTCGATCTCCTGATATTGCTAATTCTAGGAGTTCGTTAATGTTACTCAATTCCAGTGCCACCCCAAATCGTCTCCGACTCCGATTGGATGTTTGTTTTGTTTTCTGAGCAGGGCTTCTTCCAAGAAATCCAAAACATCTGAAGTTGGAGTTCCTGGTCCAAAAACAGCCCTCACGCCAGATTTGTAGAGAAGTTCGAGGTCCCGCTCAGGGATGATCCCTCCTGCGAAAACGATGACGTTTCCTAGCCCGGCTTCCCTCAGGTGATTGCAAATCTTCGGAATCAGTGAGTCATGGGCCCCAGAAAGAGTGGACAGCCCGAGAACTTCTGCGTCTTCGTCATTTACAATCCTAACAATATCAGATGGGGTCTTTCTGAGTCCAGTGTAGATTACGTCGTGGCCGCCATCCCTGAGTGCTCTAGCAATGACCTTGGCCCCTCGGTCATGTCCATCTAGACCTGGTTTAGCAATCACAACTCGCATGTTTCAATGGGTTGCAAATAGCAATATGACTTCAAGCAACCGGACAAGAAATTCTTGCTCCCCTTAGGAATGCTCATGGGCGGCCTGTTCCCATCGCACCCCATGAGTGGAAACTCCGACAAGATTGACGACCTAAGACGTCGAAAGACTAAGTCGCAATCTGGCGGGGGACAGAAACGGATTTCAGCACAGCATGCCAAAGGAAAGATGACTGCTAGGGAACGGATAGAGGAATTGCTTGATTCCGACTCATTCACCGAAGTGGATGCATTGGTTGAGCACCGATGTAGAGACTTCGACATGGATAGAAACGTGATTCCAGGGGATGGTGTGGTTTGTGGTCATGGCACTATCGATGGCAGGCTTGTTTACTGCTTTGCCCAGGACTTCACCGTTTACGGCGGTTCTCTTGGTGAAATGCACGGTCTGAAGATATGCAAGATTCTAGATATGGCAGTAAAGACAGGAGCACCAGTAATCGGATTGAATGACAGCGGCGGGGCAAGGATACAGGAAGGAGTTGCAAGCCTAGGTTCGTATGCAGAGATTTTCTTCAGGAATGTAAGGGCTAGCGGTGTCATCCCCCAGATCTCTGTAATTATGGGGCCATGTGCGGGTGGTGCCGTATACTCTCCTGCAATTACTGATTTCGTGGTGATGGTCGAGGGGACGTCGCACATGTTCATTACTGGTCCAGAAGTAATCAAGACAGTAACGAACGAGGAAGTTGGTTTTGAAGACCTGGGGGGAGCATTCACTCATGCCACGAAGTCGGGCGTAACCCACTTTACAGCAAAGGACGACAATGGTGCATTGGAAATCGTCAGGGAATTGGTGGGACTAATTCCCTCAAACAACCTACAAAAGGCGCCTATCGTAGAAAGCAAAGACCCACTTGGGCGAAAATGCGAATCACTCGACTCACTAATCCCAGAGGACCCGAGTCGGCCCTATGACATGTCAGATGTAATCGAAGATGTCTTGGACTCTGGAAGCTTCTTGGAGATTCAAGATAGTTTTGCTCCAAATATCATCATTGGCCTAGGTAGGCTTGGCGGTCAATCAATTGGAATCGTGGCGAATCAACCAATGCACTTAGCAGGCTGTCTGGATATAGACGCGTCTGTGAAGGCTGCAAGGTTTGTTCGTTTCTGTGATGCCTTCAATATCCCTCTGCTGACATTTGTTGATGTCCCTGGTTTTCTTCCGGGGGCCAGTCAAGAGTGGGGTGGGATCATCAGGCACGGGGCCAAACTTCTCTATGCCTTTGCCGAGGCAACCGTCCCGAAACTTACTGTCATTACGAGAAAGGCATATGGTGGGGCGTATGATGTGATGTCTTCCAAACATATTCGCGGCGATTACAACATCGCGTGGCCATCTGCAGAGCTTGCTGTAATGGGGGCCAAGGGTGCTGTACATATCATTCATAGAAGAAGAATTGAGAATTCAAGAAACCCCGATCAAGAGCGAGAGAGGCTTGAAGACGACTACGAGGAGACCTTTGCGAATCCGTACAAGGCAGCTGCCTTGGGGTATCTGGATGATGTAGTCAGACCATCGGAAACACGAGCCATTCTTGTGAAAGCATTAGGGGCAATTCTGGAAAAGGAAGAGCCACGTCCGGAGAAGAAACATGGGAATATTCCGTTGTGAGATATATGAGTAAAGAAAAAGAGATGAGGATTATTGTAGCCGTAATTTCATCGGTTCTACTCGAGAACGAGTTTGGCGAATCAATCAAACCCTCGATAGGAAGGGGAGAGGGGTGTTCTTGGTCTGTTTCTCATAAGAGGATGATCCTGGGTAAGACCCCGTTGATAAAGGCAAGAACGGTTAGGAGCACAAAGAGGTGATAATTTGTCTGAAAAGAAGAAAGTCACTGTTGACGGAGAAGAGTTCGAAGTAGAAATTGAGTTCGAAGAAGGCAATTGGGAGATTTCAATTGATGGGAAAACCTACACTGTTGAGGTAGAAGGGAGTTCAAGGAATCCAACTAAGAAAAAACGCGTGGTAAAGAGTAGCGGAACCTCGGGTTCGGGGATTGTTGCTTCTGCAATTCCGGGCAAAATTGTCGCAATATTGGCATCGGAAGGGGAAGATGTTGAGGCTGGAAGTGTCGTGATTATCCTAGAGGCAATGAAGATGCAAAATGAGATTAAGGCCGCCATTGACGGACGTGTCAAGAAAATCATGTGCAAGCCGGGAGAGAGGGTCGAGGCAAATATGCCCTTGTTGGAAATATCAATTAAATTGGAAGGTGAGAATTGATGTCTATTTGCGATTTCGAAGATTGTGACAATAAGTCGTCTCTTGTTAGCAGACTATCGCCCAAGGGATACCTTGTTTCGAGCGGAAAGAAAGCATATTCGTTCAGGGAAGCGTATGAGAGGTTCAATTATTGCAAAGAGTGTCATGACCGATTAATGGAAGAGGTGTGGTCCAGAGTGAGGAGTTCTGGGACTAAAAATGACGATCACGTAGCTCCCACCGCAGTTTAGAGCGGTATGTTCATTGAACATCGGTCTAATTCGGATACATGACCAACTATGTTAGTCATCTAGAATGCGCATACTCAGGAAAGAGATACGATCCCGGAGAGATACACACAGTTTCCGAAATAGGGAAGCCGATAATTGTAAAGTACGATTTGCAAAGAATCGCTAAGGAAGTTGCACGAAGTTCAATCGAGGAATCAAAGGAGCCGGGATTCTGGAGGTACGCTCCGTTACTCCCAGTCAGCTCGAAACGAAATAGGGTGTCACTCGGAGAAGTTGTCACCCCGTTAATCTCACTCGAGAACTCTGGTTCAATATTTGGAGGTGATTCGAGCTCGGTTATTATCAAAGACGAGTCACGACTACCAACTGGGTCGTTTAAAGCAAGAGGTTTAGGAATGGCTGTTTCTATGGCGAAAGAGTTGGGGGTGAAGCATCTAGCGATTCCCACTAACGGCAATGCTGGTTCGGCGTTGGCTGCTTATGCATCCAGAGCAGGGATTGAATGTACGGTCCTGTGTCCGGACAATACCCCAGAGATAAATGTTAGAGAGACGCAAATGCAAGGGGCAAGCACACACATTGTGAATGGCCTAATTGGGGAATGCGGGAAGATCATCTCAGGTGGAATGCAAGAAATTGACTGGTTCGCAGTTTCAACTCTAAAGGAGCCGTATAGGATTGAGGGAAAAAAGACGATGGGTTTGGAGATTGCCGAGCAAATGGGGTGGAGTCTTCCGGACGTTATTTTCTATCCGACTGGAGGAGGGACGGGGATAATTGGCATGTGGAAGTGCTTCCAAGAATTAATTGAACTAGGGTGGATTGATTGCAAATTACCTCGGATGGTTTCTGTGCAATCGACTGGTTGCGCCCCTATTGTTAGAGCCTGGAACAAAGGGGAAGAGTTTGCGGAATATTGGGATGGAGCTGAGACTATTTCTTCCGGAATCAGAGTTCCTTCAGCACTGGGAGACTTCCTAATCCTAGACGCGATTAGATCGTCGGGCGGTTTCGCCGTCTCGGTTACTGACGAAGAGACTCTCGAGATGCAATATGAGATTGGCCTCAGAGAAGGATTACTTCTCTGCCCAGAAGGTGCTGCTACAGTAGCAGCATATAGGAACTCCTTGGATTCGGGTCTGGTGTCCAGTAGCGATTCCGTAGTCCTCTTCAATACTGCAACTGGTCTGAAGTATCCCATGCCAGAGGTTGTTTCCAGCATAGACAAAAATAACGTGGATTACTCGTACTTCAGTTCTAAATAAGCCCAAGTGCGTCTTCTATCCTATTCAACTCAGGACCGGTAGAGCCCGAGCCAACAAGTGCATGGCTGTCACTAGCACAGCAACCTGCTCCGACGAAAGGAGAACCGAATGTCACAGTTCCCACCATCACTGGGACTCCCAAAGCGGATTCGATTGCCTCTACTTCCGATGTCTTCACATCAGGATGCGTCAGTACTCCCTTGTTATTTGCCACGATCATGCTTCCAACGGTCCTATGGCCGGCAACCTCGCACCGGATGGCCTTCACTCCCAAAACATCAGAAATAATCTCAGCTCCTGCTTCTGGGATGATAGGGCTTACGACAGCACCGTTGTCATTGCACTCGATGAGGTTTCCTGCAGCATTAACTCCGCTCTCCATTATGACTACGTCGCCAAAGCTAGATAGTTCGTCCAAGTCCTCCTGAGTTGCTATGTCGGCTACAGCAATGCCCTTCCTATTCCCACGCACCAGGCTCCCCAGTAATGCCGAACCTCCTATCGAAAGTCTATGTGCCTCCATGTCAAAAGCTGACTCAAACTCCTCTGCGATTTCTTCTTCTAGAGTCCTTGGAATGAAAAGGACATCACCGATTACACTGAGGTATACTCCGACTTGGGAGTGGCCAAGAATGTCACCTGTGGAAATTGACATGCACTACCTCCTTGCATTGACTAACGTCTGTAGTTAATTTGTGTTGCGGGGATAGGTGAAGGAAGAGTGGCACAGCGACAATCTTTCCCGTGGGCTTGCGCACCACAGTACCGAATCGACGCAGGAGGGCTTGACTTCCGGGTTCGATATGGGACCGGGTAGGGCCCCTCCGCTATGGCCGTGCACAACTCTTCCTTCGAATGCGAATTGATATGCTCTTTTGGACAGAGACTCACACTAATGTGTACCTCGAAATTTAGATGCTTGGGGGGTTAGTGCAGCTGGGCTGAACACCTCGGCGAACCTCGGTGCTTACACCCGCTGTCTATCAAACTCGTCTTCTACGAGTCCCCTGAG
>PSPW01000032.1:0-5098 GCA_004195615.1 Methanobacteriota archaeon
TGGAGGGGCATGGGTAAAGTCCCGTCTTCTCAGGTGGTGCAGAAGGGCTTACAATTCGGAGAGGTACCGAAGTTCGCTTCGACGTTCCAGATTTGCTTCATTCTTATTCTCTGACGCATCTTTTCTTGATTTATCAGCAAGAAGTGCCCTCCGACTAGGAAAATCCTCCTTATCCGCTTCAATTTATAGGAAAGCCACTGACTTTGGTTGGGTTCTCAGGGATCATCAAGAAAATCAATTCAGGGCAGAATTTAACTCAGGAAATTGGGAGGCGGCTTACCTTGTTTCAAGTGCCGATATCTCAGAAGAGGGCGAATCTAGGAGAGCAAGAGCAGTGGAAAAGATTTCCAAACTGACTGAAGTCGAAAGAGTGAGTNNNNCCTATCCATGAAGAATTGGCATCACTTCTCCCATGGAAACCAAAGAAAATTGAACTCGGAAACCAAAATGACTCATTCTATTTGTTAACAAATGAAAAGTTGCAAATAGATCGTTACAAGAGGGAAATTTTCAGGATTAGGGGCTCAGCGTCTTTCAGATTGTTGAACCTGATTTCCTCTTCTTTCCGAAATCCGGTAAAGTTGTTGTTACTTCCATTTACAGTTCCAGCCCTCTTGGGGAGACTGGCTAGGGAGAAAATTGGCCATGTAGAGAAGGATACCTTGGATCCGTATCCAATAGGAAGTAGAATTGGCGAAAATAGAGATAGCATAGTCCTATTTCCTACAAATGGAGTAGGTTTTGGGCACTTTACCCGACTCTTAGCAGTTGCGAAGAATATTCAGAAGAAAAATCCAGATGCGGAGATTGTATTTTTCACCACCATGCCCACATTGCACATTTTGGCTAATTTTGGATTCCCAACTTATCACGTTTCAGGACGATATAGGTATAAGGACATGGATCCCAACGTATGGAATTCAATTTGTGAGGAGATGTTAAACATGGTCTTTTCACTTCATAGGCCGAAGGCATTCATTTTCGATGGTTCCTTTCCGTATAGGGGGATGCTTAATGCAATTCGAAGTCAAGAAGATAGCATGCTGAAGGTCTCTCGAGGTATTCCAGTTGATAGTGTGAAACATTTCCATGCCGTTGTCCGCCCAGGTGATTCAGTAGATATTGATTCGGAAGATGAATTCGATCACGGGGTCTCTTTGGTTAGGTGCAATCCAATTCTCCTCATGGATAACGAAGATATGGAGTCAAGGGGGGTGCTGAGGAGTAGATTGGGAGTCCCTACGGAAGCAGTAATTTGTTATGTCCAACTTGGTGCTGGAAAAATCAATGACATAGACTCAGAAATTAGCATGGTATTGGATGCACTTGCCAATCACTCTAACGTGTACGTAGTGATTGGGGAATCAATGCTTGGTGTCAGACTTGAAACCAAGTCTGAAAGAATTAGAGTTTTGCGTGATTATCCAAATTCTCGATACTTCAATGATTTCGACTTTGCAATCATGGCAGGAGGTTACAACTCATTCCATGAGGCAATACAAGCCTCTTTGCCCACAATTTGCTTACCGAATATGAAAACCGGAAGGGATGATCAACTCGCTAGAACGATTGTTGCTGAGGAAGCAGGATGCATGATTGTGATTAGGGACAAGAAGGACTACATTATCCAAGCCGCAATAGACAGAATCGTGGAATCTGATGTCCGAGAGCTGATGAGAAACAACTTCCAACTTCTACAAAGAGAAAATGGCGCCGATCAAGTCGCAGAGTGGATTCTGTCCCAGGCTATTTCAGATTAGAGATCCTGCCAGTAAGTTGTCAATTGTGAATGTCCCTTTTTTGCCTCTTCCGATAATAGATAATCATCCATGTTCCAATTTTCCAATACCGACTCTTGTTCCTTGGACATTCTCTTCATGAATTTAGAAATTTTTTCCATTACATGCATTCTATATCTCTCAGGGATGAGTATCTTGGAGGGTGAATACCAACAATCCAGTAAGGACAACTCAAGTTTTGTGTCAAGTCTATTCCTAAGTGCCCTTAGAAATGGATATTCGCCAATATCAATTCTCTGAATAGAATAAGTTACCACATTTTCGTGACTAATAGGATAGGCTGAGAGTTTTATCTGCACTTCTGAACTATTCCTCATCATACTCAATAGATCTATATCTTTGCCCGGAGAAAGAGCTAGAGACAGTAACTCTTTCCTGAAGCACTTCCAGCATCTCATGCATGGTAAACCTTTCTTCCCTCTAATGCACGACTGGGCTAATTCTCCGAGAGGGGATGACCCAACAATTATCGCCGTCCCAACCTCGCTTACTCCGCCCACCGGAAGTGATATTTCTAGTCCTGCTGCAGATAGAAGAGTTCCATAAAATCTCATGTGTGAACCATTCTGGTAGTCAATATAGTGTTCATGCCCTATTCCGTAAGCAGACTCCAATATAGTTCCAAAAGCTATCGAGCCAATGCCCATGCTTTCGGATAATAGAATCAGTGGAATTGCATGAGCTAAATCACTGGGGAATCCTACTGGTTCCCTAAGATACTCTAAATCACAGTCAATCACTCTCACATCGTATCCTATTTTCTTTATGGGGGCATCGGAGTCATACATTGATCCCTCTCTAATCGGCCTGTTCATGAAGACAGGGACCGTGTTTCCAGGCATTACACTCAATGCTGCTGTTGAATCAGCTCCTCCGCTGAATGCTAGTCCTGGTCTAGTGCCAATTGGAGAATTAGCAGCAATCTCAGGATTTGATTCCGAACAAATTTTGTACTTACTAAGTATACTGTTTGCCCTCTCTAAAAATTCTTCACTTACCAATACCGGCAGGTGTAATTCGTTTCCAACAAATTGATGGCACATTAGAATAGTAGAAAGACCAATTAGATCTGGATGAATATCGTCAATCTTTATTCCGCCAAGATTGATCTTTGCCGTAGTCCCCGAGAGTCCTATCTTTGAAGAACTAAGATGTTCCAGATCCGCCTCTTCCGTCTCAAGTTGGAAAATGATGTCTTCCCCTTCTTGACTAAGTGAAACCCTCATTCAATCACACTAAATTTCTCAGGAACCAACTTACAGTCTCCTCAATCCCTTCTGTGAAGCTAATCTTTGGCGAGTAACCTAGGCATCTTCCAACTTCGCTAAGATCTGCCAATGAGTCTTTTATATCGCCGCTTCGTGAAGGGCCATGTTTTTCTTTCACGGATTGATAGATTTCCGAGTAAACCCTATTTATCGATAGAGTATCGCCACAAGCTACATTGAAAGTTCTCCCAAATGCACTCGGAACGTCTCCAAAAAGTGATAGAATATTTGCGTCCACTGCATTCTGTACATATGTGAAGTCTCTAGTCTGTTCCCCATCTCCAAAAATTGTTGGTCTTTCCCCCTTGCTCAGAGAATCCATGAAAAGAGGTATTACTGCCGCATAGCCTCCTTTGGGGGATTGCCTAGGGCCAAAGATATTGAAATATCTTAATCCGATCGTTCTTGTACCATGAATTTCATGATATACTCTTGCATATTCTTCGAACGCAGATTTGGTAACTGCATAAGGGGAAAGAACACTCCCTGTTTTATTCTCTACTTTTGGCATCTCCTTGTTGTCACCATAAACAGATGAACTCGAGGCAAAAACAAATCTCTGGATAGAGATTCTTTGCGCTTCAACCAGCACATTTAGACTTCCGGAGATGTTGATGTCATTTGTTCTCAGTGGATCTTCAATCGATCTAGGTACAGAACCCAATGCAGCCTGATGACAAACATGAGTGCATCCCTCAAGACCTCCCCGGACCGCATCCCGATCTCTAATATCGCCTTTAATGAATGTAAAATGCTCCTTTCCAATCAGATGCTCAATATTGTCCATAAAACCTGTAATTAAGTTGTCAAAACAAACAACATGATGGCCCATTTCTTGAATCCTGTCACAGATGTGAGACCCGATGAAACCTGCTCCACCAGTTACGAAAACCTTGGTCATCCCTCACTCCCCCGTCAGCCTTCACCATCCGGCAGAGCCAGCACCCGTGAATACATTTCTACGGTTCTAGATGCCATTTCGAAGACTGAGAACCTCTCTCTAGCTACCTTCTTCGCGAGTAGTCGGGTTTCTTGGAAACTTTCATCGGAAAATAACTCTATGATTGCCTTCCCTAGTAATTCGCTTGATGCAGTGTCTACTAGGGACCCCGTTACTTCCGAAACACCTCCAACCCTTGTCGAAACTACCGGAACTCCAAATCCCTGTGCCTCGATTAGTACATTTGGAAGTCCTTCTGTTACTGAAGTGAATAGAAAAACATCCATGATTGATAGCCAACTTCCAACGTCACTGACTTCTCCAACAACCTTCACAAATTCTCCCAGTTCAGATTCCATTACCCATTCTCTGACTGATTTTTCCATCCTCCCCCCACCAACTATGACCCCTCTAAGTGATTGGTCAATTTGCCTAGCCTCTTCAAATCCCTCTATCCATAACTTCGGCCTTTTTCCAGCTTCAAGTCTGAATATTCCCCCAACTATCTTGTTTTCCTCGGAGAAACCAAAATCCCTCAATCTTTGATCAATTTCTGCTTTATTCATCCTAGATTCTATCTCATCGAAGTCTACACCATTTTCATTTACTATGATATTTCCCTGAGCCATCCCTATCCATTCTGCATAACTATTCTTCCCAGCGATACTGTTTGTACTTAGATTATGGCAGTCGTAATTGAAAATCTCTCTATAGCAGTTTCGCAAGTAAGGCCTCTTTCTAATATGCAGCTCAGTTTTCTCATCCGGTCTCAGAGATCTTGCTGAACCGAGGACAACCGGGACTCCCGTCAGGGCTCCCGCTATGCATGATGTTAGAATCGTCTCATCCTGCCATGCATGAACAAGATCGGGTTGAAAACTGGCGAAGTGAGAAATTAGTTGCACCACTTTCATTTTGACTCCCGAATCAAGAAGTCCCAGAAGATCAGAGTACCTTTCGATTATTCCCTTTCCTGGCGTTTTATCATTTTCGAAGTCAAATTTTCCTAAATCAAACACTTTGTCTTCCAATCCGTCCAATTCATCAAAGTAAGTCCCAACCCCATGTCTATTTTTCACATTGTGTATTGC
>PSPW01000032.1:5107-12413 GCA_004195615.1 Methanobacteriota archaeon
TTTCCTGAGAATCTCTCTTGTCACTAGTTCAGTAATCCACATTGATTCACCTGATTCTGAAGCATTTTCAATTTCCTCGATATTCGTATTTGTTAGTCCAATTACTTCTCTGAATCTCATTCCTAGTAATGATTTCATCGGCTCTATCCCATTTGAAGAAAGAATTCTCCATGCACCACCTATGTCTCCTAATTTGATGTTTATTTCAGCGATATTTTCAGCAAAGTCAGCATTCTTGTTGAATTTCTTCCCCTCATTATGGATGATGCTGAGGTATTCCTCCCTCCAGTTGAATCTTAGAGATATTTCAACTGCTGTGAAGAATCTCTTCGATTCCTCGCCAATTTCATCCCGAAGTTTTATCCAAGCCTCTTTCGACTCTTCGACTTTGTCCATCATCAATTTAGTCTCAATAAGTGTCTCCCAAGCATTGACAGAAAAGGGAAAAATTCTACAGTATTCCTCGATAATTGGAATTGCCTCAGTCAAGCGTCCTAGGCGGAAGAGAGATCTCGATTGGCTCCTTAGCCCTATCTCACTTTCGGGCTCTAATTCTAGAATCCGAATCGCATAATCTACACACTCTTCATCCATCCTTAGGTTGTAATATGAGCGGGTCAATAATTCCAGTAATTTAATTTCATTTTTGTCAAATCGTTTTCTCTTCGAGGCAATTTCAATCACCTCGGAGAATCTCTTTGCATTGTAGGATGATCTCGCTGCATCATACTCTTCTTCATTGGTCAAGTCTCTAATTTTGCTAAGCTCCCTCCATTTGCTAGAAGCCTTATCCCATTGGCCAAGTGCAGAATATGATGCTGCAGAGGCTTTTAACGCGAACCAATTCCTACCATCTACATCTAGAATCAAAGTTGATTTTTCTTGGATTTTTCCCCATTCCCCCGAACTAAGGAAACCTCTTGCGCCCCTCAATGCTCCCGCAATCGAATTTCTGGGATAGATTTCAATAAGACTCTCGCACCACGGGAACTCTTCCTCATCCGCATAATATGATTCCAGAAGTGCCATTGTCTCTAGCAATCCCTCATCATCTAGTTCTGCCCCTAATTGTTCCGTGATTAGACTTCTAGCAATTCCAAATTCACCCATTGAAGCCAATTCAAGGATTCTTTCTCTACTTGCAACATTAGCTATAATTTCCGTATTTTTTGAGAATTCTCCCTCTAATTTACCCCTTTCAAGCTTCAAATCTGCACTCAGACCGGACTCTAGGTCAACAGACTTGGGGGGTTTCCTTTCTGTCATCAAATAGGCTCACTCTGGGTTGCTTGTTTAGGGTTAAAGGGAAAATTGTTTGGACTATTTATTCGGTGCCCCCACTCCGTAGTACACCCAACCAGAAGACTCCATGTCTTCCCTTGGAAGTACTCGGCGCCCATCGTAAATTTTCGCTCTTTTCATTATTGAGAACATCGATTTCCAGAATCGGGTGTTGGAATAATTATACTCCTCATGGTATGTTGCCATAATTACTAGATCTAAATCCTTGCATTTTGTAGGTTCGGAAACTACCTCTACCCAATTAGGAATTTCTTCACTATCTACTAGTGGGTCATGAATTAGAACTTCACATCCGCCTTCTTTCAAATAGGAAGCTAGAGGCTCCACTGGAGTTTCTCTTATGTCTCCTACATTGGCTTTGTATGAATAACCGAGTATCAGAATCCTAGGGGTCTTTTTCGAATGGAGAATTGTTAGAATTTCATTAGCCGTATTTATTGGCATGGAGTTATTGATTTTTCTAGAAGAAGATGCTAGCATAGATGGGAATCCCGCATTCTCTGACAATTCTATGTAGTAGTAGGGATCAACTGGAATGCAATGCCCCCCGACTCCTATGCCAGGGGTGTGCCTGTGGAAGTTCCATTTCGTTGCGGCAGCCGAAAGAACATCTTCTACATCAACCCCAATCCTAGGGAGAACCATTGCAAGCTCGTTAGCCAATGCGATATCTATGTCCCTCTGGACATTCTCAATCAATTTTGACGCCTCCGCTACTTCCATTTTTCCCACATAAGTTGAGCCTTCCTGAGTAATTTTTCCGAATAATGTTTCAAGGTGCAACCCCAATTCAGCATCATCACAACCGACAATCTGTGATACTGATTCTATTCCTCGTTCGAAATCCCCCGGATTTACTCTTTCCGGACAATAGGCTAGAGTCACCATCTCAGTAGAGAGTCCCAACCTTTCACACTCACTCCCTAGGATTCTCCTAGTTACTCCCGGGTAAACCGTACTTTCCAGTACGACAGCAGTTCTTTTCGATCGATCAACATTTTTCAGCACACTCTTAGCCGCCGACTCAACATAACTTAGGTTCGGGCTGTTGTCAGGATTTACCGGCGTTGGAACTGTAATCAGAATCACATCAGAAGCAGGTATGGCCTCTTGGAAATCGTCTGTAATCATCCATTTCTCTGAATCTAGAGGGATTACGAGACTGGAGCTAGAATCAATTAAGGGGCTCTCTCCATTATTGAGTACTTCAACAACTCTCTCCGAAACATCAACCCCAATCACTCTAAAACCCGCTGAGTGGAATGCTATTGCCGTGGGCAGGCCGACGTAACCTAATCCAACTACACAAATCGTTTCGTCACCAATCACTTCTTTGAGCACCATTTTGTTAGCCTCCCGTATACTTCACGAGTGCCCGTCTTCTCATTGGTTCATAATAGGTGTTGATTTGTAATCTTGGGTATGATTGGGTTTTTGATGTGAACCCCTAGGCCGACTTGGTGGGAGATGTGGCGGCGGGCAAAGAAGTTATTAGCTTTGAACTACGAAAATCTGTACAAAATAAAGATTGGCCAATCGTCGATAAACTGTGTAGTGAAAACAATAACTCTCTTTCAGATTCCGAAATATCTTTTTGGATTCGATCAAAATATATGATTGGCGATTTTGAAGGCTGCATAGAGGTTTCTGAGAAGGTATTATTTGAAAATCCCAGAAGTATCAATGCTCTAAAGTTCAATGCCCGATCTAAGACTAAACTTGAATTGGATTATATGGGGGTCAGAGAAAGTTGGGAAGCATTATTGCTCCACAAACCAGAAAATTTCGAGGCTATGAATAACATTGCAAGAACCCTGGTCCAAGAGGGTAGAATTGATGCGGCATCCTCAAAGATCTCAGAAATTCTTGATTTAAATCCAGATTACCCTCCAGCATTGACGACCTTAGCTAACCTTAGGAAAATCTCAGAAGAGTCTGAAGTACCACTTTCTTCAGTTTCATATCATGCGTCGGGTAAGAAAACTACCAAGGCATCCATGAAGAAAACCCTCCGTAAGGCTGACGCATTGGGGGGTGCTTCAGCATTGGTGGGGAACTTCGAAGATTTCAATGACTATGTTCAATTCTGCTACTCTCTGGAGATGCCGAGAAAACTCGCAGGGGCAATAAAAATAGCAGTAGATAATTCACAGTGTCATGATTCGATTATTTCGTTACTTGAAACCTCAATCATCGATGGCCGAAACTCAGTTATTGAACAAATTGAAAAACATTCCATTAGAGATGATAACCTAGGAAATCGGATTGATTTGACTAGGTTGAGGTTTGACGTTTTGGGTAGGTTTCGATCGTACAAACCAGACCCCGAACAAATAGAACGCTTAACCAAGTTGTTGAACAAACAAAACACGTTTTCCTCAGAAGATTCTAGCGAAGTCGTCCACGCTCTTTTCCTCAGATTTAGGAAAATGTTCAGAGAAAGGGAATGGGACATCATCGCATCATTACTGAAAAATGTGGAATTCTTTGATTGGAACTTCCAATTTTGTAAGTATTACATCGCCTCAATTACAAAATTAGAAAGGAAGACATTGTGACATTCAGGACAAACCTGATTTATGGTCGAGCTCTGAAAAAATTGGGACTTGTCGAGGAATCAGAGAGAATACTGGAATTGTCAAAGAAGAAAATACATTCAATGATTAAGGAAGACTCGATAGACGTCTATGGAATTACCAAAAGTATCATGGATATAGGATATTCTGGTGACATTCAGTCATCGGAAAGACTGCTTTTTGAACTGACTTCCAGAAAAAGGTTGTCTTCTGAGATAGTCGAAAAAGAACACGTGGGAAATTTCATCGGTCTCGTAAATGATACACTTAACCGACAAAAAAGGATGCGTTTGCAGGATACTCTGGTCTCTGGTAAAAAACTAATCCGAGAAGGAGAGCACGAGTTAGCCTTTCGCTTACTAGAACCATACATTGTGCATAAAATTGAAAATTCGGCGGAATTATTCGAGCAGTTTGCAATATCTGCTATCAAATCTGGAAACGAAGAAGCAGTTGCTAGACTAATCCCAATTATGTCAAAAAGAGTCAATACGACAACTGCAGCGAGGTTTATTGAAACTCTAGATTCAATGGGCCAATTCAAGTTACACTCTCAAATGATTGAGCAAATGAGTCCCAAATTGCTCGACTCAGTGAAAATCATCAGATCTTTCTTTAAGGTAAGGTTGCGATATTCTGGAGGAATGGATGCAAAAGAATACTTGGTAAGATTATGCTCCATAAAGAAAGGAAGTAGGGAAATAAGTTATTTCATTGATGCCTTGTGTAGACAAGAGTTTCCCTCAAAAGAGGTTGTTACACTCATTCTAACCTCCGGATCAAGGGATGTGGAGAAGCTCGCTTGCATGCTCACTGTAAATCAAACAAGAAACAATGATTCGGAGATTAGGGCAATATTCGATAAAATCCTGCTTCTTCCAAAGATAGAACGCTCGGATTCACTTACTCGGAAATTATTTGAAAGATCTGCTAACCTTTCATTCAAAATGGGTGATTTTGAGAAATCCATTCTTCTGGTTGAGAGATTCAGCAAGGAAGAGAAAGAGACCGAGCAGATGGTAGCTTCCAAGTTGAGATCACTGTTGGCAATTGGCAATTCCGTTGAGGGGGAATTTTATCTAAATCAAAATAGTGGTGTTTTCTCTGAGATCCAGAATCTAAGATTCAGGTTGGAGTTGGGGCAGAGGGATTTTGTAATAGAACAAGTCACGGAAATGAAAATCGATTCTTTGACCATAGGGGAGAGCAAAAGAGTTGCCGAGATTTTATTTAGGCTAAACATGCATGTAGAGTACTGTGAGATTTTCCATGCACCCATTTCAAAGGGAGATTTCACCTTATCTGAACTGACGAGATACTTTCATTCTCTTTGTAAACTGGGCGAGGAACAAAGGATGATTGAAGAATTTGAAGAGTTAAGGAATTTCCACTCATGGTCCGCCGAATCAAGAGCCATTCTGGCAGTAGCAGGATATGATTTCCACCTCTGTGAAGATTACATTGAAGAAATTGAGATTGCAATTTCCATGGAGCCCAATCGAGCAGTGGTCCCAATATTTGTTTGTGAATCCTTCATTTCACTAGAAAGAGTTGATGTTTCATACTATTTTCTAGCGAAATATATTCACCTAATACAAGGCTCTGGCAAAATATCTGAACTCGCAAGAAAAATTGGGGGCGCGTTACGAGACTTGGAAATCGAACCAAATTGTATTTGTAAGGAAAACCTGACCAAAAAACCAATCTTCTCAGATGTAGAGGCAATTCGACAATTAGCCAAACTTGTGGATTCATCAGGCGAAAAAATGATCGACGGGAAGAGGGGGAGGGGGAAAATAGCCATTCATTCGCATACTCTAGGAATAGGGGGCGCTGAAAGGCAGGTCTCCTTGTTACTGGGCCTTCTTTCTAAAGGGAATGTAAAGTCGAGGGACTTCTCATTTATTACCAACGCCATTCCAAAGGGTTCCGATTATACAAACTCTTACTACCCCAAAATCGAGAAACACAATATTGATATTTTTGAGTACAATAAACCTTCAGATTTCTACGGTACATGGGTAAGCGAACAAGATTTCGACAGAATTCTCCGGCACATTTCTCCTCTGAAGAGGAACAGGATTCTCTCAATGATTGCTATATACAAAAAAGGTGATTTCAATGTTGCACATACGTGGCAGGACTGGTGCAATGTCTATGGTGGGATCGCTGCACTATTGGCAGGAGTCGATAGGGTGATCATGTCGGGAAGGACCCTGCCTCCAGAAATGAAAGCAATTCTCCAAGCAAGATCTGGGAGATCATATAAGGAGGCTTACAAGATTATCCTTAATTTACCTGGAGTTGAGATGATTCATAACTCAAATTCTGGAAGAGCTGAGTATTCGAAATGGCTGAACGTTTCTGAAGATAATTTTGGAATGATCCACAATGTAATAAACACTAGATCTATGGTCAGGGGGGCGCCCAAAAGAAGTTCAGAAATTAAGACTGGCCTTGGGATATCAAAGAACGATTTAGTAATTGGTTTTGTTGGAAGGTTCAGCTCCGATAAAAGACCTTGGATATTCCTCTCAATTGCAGACAAAATTCTTTCCAATGGGGATGAGGAAAAAACCTCCCCTGTTTTGGAAGAATGGGTGCAGAAAAATCAGTCTTTACACATAGGGGACCAAGGAGAATTGGAGGATGCAACTTTGAGAAAGGAACTCGATAGTATCGAAAACACTCACTTCATCATGGTTGGTGATGGCCCCCAATTAGAAAAGGCTAAATCAATTGTAGATAATTCAACGATTCTAAATGGCAGAGTCCACATTGTTGGTTACTCGTCCGAAGTCAATGCTTACCTGAGATGCATGGACTGCCTCGTGTTAACATCGAAGATTGAGGGTCTGCCGAATGTAATCATCGAGGCACAATACTCCGGCGTGCCAGTATTAACAACGAATGCTGGGGGGGCAAGGGAGTGCATCATTGAAGGCGAAACTGGAATAGTTGTTGATTCTGGTTCTGTAGAACTCATGGCTAGCAAATTACTGGAGATGATTAATGATAGCAATTTCATGACAAGTGCCTCGAAGAAATCGAGGAAGTTTGCTCTTAAAGAATTCGGGCAAAAGACATGGATTAAGAGGATGAACAATCTCTATGGTGTTCAGAAATGAAGTCTAGAAGAGTCCTATTGATTGCTGATGTTGAAGGTTGGGCGTATGACATTATTGCCAAGTCGATTGTCAATAGTTTCAGGAAATACCATGCTGAAATCGTATATTTCAGGGATCTTATTGATGGAAAGGTCACAGTAGATGGAAACGACTACGATGTTATTTTCGCATTTTTCTGGTATGACATGTTATTGAGAGGCAAATTGGTCGAAAACTTAGACTTACGGAAAGTTTGTGTCGATGTGCAGTCACATAATTCTTGGCTGAAGAGAGGCATTGAATTGGATGATGTAGAAATGC
>PSPW01000033.1 GCA_004195615.1 Methanobacteriota archaeon
GATGGACATCCAGATAATCGGTTCAACGGGGTCTACTCGCAGCAGGATAAGCAAATCAACGGGAAACCATACTTCAGGAACCAGAATGGCTGCCTCTTGTACGCATTCTCGTCAGATTCTGGAAGCGCCGCTTCTTGGAACATGGACGACCGCGACCAGAATGGCGGCAATGACTGGTACAGGGGCGGATGGACGCGAGCACCCAATGATGGCTCTATCCCCCTGGGAGTTAGGAGGTGGGTCGGAGTCGGAAAGCTAACTCTGTCGACAATCGGTCAAGAAGTCGGACCTACAGAAGCCCACACACCACCTCAGAATCTCGAGTCAATGGGCGATGGCGGGGAACTTGGCAACTTGATGCAGGAGATTGATGCTGCTTCGAGATACTTCGAGGAGCAGGTTTCGAGCGGAGACCTGTCCATCGATGAGGCGATTGAGATGGCAAATACTGCCTTCGAGAGAAAGAGCGAAGAACTCCCTGTTTTCATGCGTGCACCCGCTAGGGAGGTTTGGGATGTGAAGATGGCAGCTATGGGAAAACGACTCAGAGAGAATTCCCCAAGTCCCTCTACGATTGCAGCCGGTGTTGGAGCAGTGGGAGCCATCGGCGCCATCGCCTCAAGTACAAACGAAAATCTACCCTCTCCCTCGGATTCAAGACCAGAACCCGAGCCAGAGCCACCAGCAGTCCCAGAACCCGAGCCAGAGCCACCAGCAGTCTCAGAACCTGAGCCAGAGCCCTTGACAGCACCAGTGGAGGGCTCATTCAGCATCGAATCAGCAATCTCAGGCTTCGAAGGCACGCGGACAATTAGTGAGAGAAATGCTCTCAAAGACTCTCTATCAGGAAATTCCGGAAGCATCCAGATCAGGGTCAACTCCATTGGGAGGACCTTTGGGATCGGCCTCTCGGATACTTTCAGAGGTGGAAGCACTCTAATTGCAATGACAGGAGAAATTGGAGAGGTGGAAATTCGCCTTCCTTCAGACTCAGATGCAAGCCAGTTCAAGACCGGTTTCGAAGGCGAAATTTCCGTCACGATCTCCGACTGGAATGCAGTGAGGCGACGAATCATTCTGGAAGCGATTTAACTCGCGGCCTCGAACGACTCCTCGATCATCTCCTCCAGACTGATGGATGGCCGGAATCCACATCTGTCCTCCAGGAACCAAGCGTCAACAACCCCCCAGACTTCCTCCCTGTCGCTTTGATTGAGCTCAATCTCACAACCAGTCCTATCCTTGTACAGTTCTGCTAGATCCGACATAGGAATCGCCTTCCCGGAACCCACTGCGAAGTTCTCCCTCGTAGGAGGGGGACTCCTCAGAACCGCATCCACGACCCTTACAAGATCCTGGACATGGACCACGTCCTTGACTTGAGACCCATCGCCGGGGACATTTATCCATCCCATCTGGCTTTCGACGGCCCATTTGTGCAATATTCCATTCCCTGGTGGTCCCGAGAGTGGTACTCCTTGGACGTTAGAGGCCCTGATTACACTGACAGGACGCTCAGATTCAGCCCTCTCTAGTGCGTTCTCCTCAATCCACAGTTGCCCCTCAGCTGCCACATCCCTTGGAGCCAGGGTTGAGTCGAACCCGTAGTAATCCTCTCCCGGTTCCCATTGTGGATGCACCCTGAGTGTCCCTATGATGATCATGTGCAGTGAACCGTGCCTGTCAACGGCATTGAGAATCGGTCTGGCATTCTCTCTCATGATGATCAGGGACTCTCTGTCATCTCTTGCAACGGATGTGTCAACTGGTCGTGAGTTGATGTGAATGAGGGTGGTGCAGGGGGTCAGCAGCGCGTCAAGGGCAGCAGGGTCATTCAGCTTATCGTCCGGGATGGAGATGGCCGTGTCCCCAAGCATCTCCATGATGTAGGGAGCAACGAAACCATCTGCGGCTGAAACTGCAACCTTCATGCTTGACCGTATCTCCTGACAGGTAATATACTGTGTGATTGTAGGAGCACCTCTATGAGAAACCATTGAATTCCTCCTAGCACGCAATCAATTCACAGGCGAGCCAATGGTGGACCAAATCCCTAATCTTGGAAGAGAGTCAGAGATGCTAGGGGCACTAGGTTTGTCCTCCATGGATGAGCTATTCGCCAACATCCCAGAGGAAGTTAGGCGAGACGAACCTCTCCCTCTGCCTCAACCGCAGTCCGAGGAGCAGATTCTAGAAGATGCGAGGAGGCTTTTGGGCGTAAATGTGCACCTTGACTCAAGACCCTCGTTCATTTCAGCCGGACTAGCCAGAAACTTCGTTCCCACTATGGTCCCGATGTTGGCTACTAGGGGGGAGTTCCTAACATCATACACTCCATATCAACCAGAGGTCAGCCAGGGAATGCTTCAAGCCATGTGGGAGTTCCAGACGATGGTCTCAGAATTGGTAGGGTTGCCTATCTCTAATGTCTCAATGTACGATGCGAGCACTTCTGCTGCAGAGGCAATAACTTGCGCGGTCCGAGTTAAGTCGAAGAAGGCCTCACAACCTAGTTCGGTCTACATCTCCGAACTAGTCCCCCCTCACAGGATGTCAGTAATCGAGAACTATGCCCAGGGAGTCGGAATCGACCTCCATACATTGCCTCACAACGAGGATGGCACCCTCGATTTGGAAGCCGCCGCCTCTGCTACTGGTTCTTGTGCAGTCTATGTCGAGCAACCGAACGCACTGGGACTCCTCGACGAGGGGTTAATGGATCTCAGAGAGGCAATCGGGGGATCGACAGCTCTGATTGTCGGGGTAGACGCAGTTTCGCTAGGGATCATCGAGCCCCCGGGCTCATGGGGTGCTGACATCGTGGTCGGAGAGGGTCAGCCATTCGGAATCGGCCCAACTGCCGGTGGTCCAATCTACGGGCTCTTCGCATGCTCCAAAGAATTCCTGAGGCTGATGCCCGGGAGGATTGTCGGGCAGAGCATAGACTCCGAAGGACAGACTGCATACACTCTGACTCTCTCTACCAGGGAACAGCACATTCGCAGACATAGGGCGACATCAAACATCTGCTCCAATGAGACGTTGATCGCGCTCATGGGAGCCATGCACATGGCATTGCTAGGTCCCGAGGGTCTCGAGAAGCTTGCAACTAGAGTCCACTCTTCCACAATTGCGACACTTGGCGCAGTCACCTCCGTCCCGGGGGTCGAGCTAGTCAATCCAGAGGGGTGCTTCTTCAGGGAGTTCGCAGTCAGAATACCGGGTTCAGCCAAGGAAGCACTAGAGAGCATGGACTCCGCAGGAGTGCTAGGTGGATTCGACCTAGGAAATTGGTGGGAGGAGATGTCAGACTGCCTCCTAATTGGTTGTGATGAGGGGACAACTGAGGCTGACATCTCTGCGTTGACCGATGCCCTCGGGAATTGGATTGGAGGGGCTTCCAGATGAGCACTGTCTTTGATTTTCGTGGCGCTCCAGGGACTGGGTGGTCACAGCCAGAACCAATCAGCACACCTTCAGATACGATTCCTGAAAGGCTCCGGAGGAGGCATCTTCCCCATTGGCCAAGGGCAAGTGAACCGGAATTGGTTCGCCACTATACTGGACTCTCACAGAAGACGTTTGGGATAGACACTGGATTCTACCCACTGGGTTCGTGCACGATGAAGCATAACCCCCGGGTAAACGAGCGAATTGCCCTGATGCCAGGAATAGACCGAATCCACCCCCTCCAGGAAGACTCCCAAGTCCAGGGTCTCCTCTCGATATTCTATGAGATGCAAGAGATGCTCGCGATATGCTCGGGCATGGATGCAGTCACTCTGCAACCAGTAGCCGGTGCCCAAGGTGAGTTCACAGCGATTCGATGCATACAGGAGTATCACAGGTCAAACGGAGAAAGCCACAGGGACAAGGTGATCGTCCCCGACTCCGCCCATGGGACAAATCCCGCCTCGGCATCCATGTGCGGCTATCAGGTAGTGGAGATACCCAGTGCTTCGGATGGCAGGCTGGACATCGAGGCTCTGAAGGCTGCTGTGGGTCCTGATACGGCGGCGATGATGATTACCAATCCATCTACCTTGGGGCTCTTCGAGACAAATATTGTCGAGGCTTCCAGGATTGTGCACGAAGCGGGGGGGCAGATGTACTATGATGGCGCCAACTTCAATGCAATAATTGGGAAGACTGACCCTGGGAGGATGGGTTTCGATGCCGTCCACTACAACCTCCACAAGACGTTCAGCCAGCCTCATGGCGGAGGAGGTCCTGGAAGCGGACCAATAGGGGTGAAAGGTCATCTCTCACAGTTCCTGCCGACCCCTGTGGCTTCTCGGAGAGAATCAGTCGAGGGGGACTCAACAGGCGTAGAGGACGGTTACTGGTACTTCTGGGCGGATGTTGGGGAGAGAAGCATCGGCAAGGTGCAGCAGTGGAACGGGAACGCAGGTGCGGTAGTCAGGGCATGGGCCTTCTACAGGAGATATGGCCGCGAACTCGAGAGGATGAGCGAATACGCCGTACTGAATTCCAATTACCTGAGGAACAGGATCATGAATCCCAATCCTGATGTTGCTGCGAAGATACACTGTATGCCTGCGGAAGGTGCCCAGGCCGATCTCGTGATGCACGAGTTCACCCTCTCTATGAGTCCTGTGAAGGAACTGAATGGTGTGACTGGCAAGGACGTTGCCAAGCGGCTCCTAGACTACGGTTACATGTCTCCAACTCTATACTTCCCACAGATCGTCCCCGAGTGCCTAATGATCGAGCCAACAGAAACCGAATCGAAGGAGGTATTGGACAAGTTCGC
Organism: Methanobacteriota archaeon; assembly: GCA_004195615.1. Taxonomy (GTDB): domain Archaea; phylum Thermoplasmatota; class Poseidoniia; order Poseidoniales; family Thalassarchaeaceae; genus UBA36. The sequence goes on from PSPW01000033.1 coordinate 4,775, forward strand.
TGCCGACTTCCATGCAATTCTTTCCGAGGATCCAGAAATCGTCACATCTGCACCTCATACGACTCCCGTAAAGCGAGTCGATGAGGTGTGGGCTGCTAGGAAGCTTATTCTTAGACATCCAATCACTGATTCCGAGGACTAGCGAATTATACCTCAAAGCCTCCTCCGACGGGCATGGAGGCGAGCTTGGACCGTAATTGGCTTCTCGGTGAGCCAGGATGGTGGAAAAACTCGGACGAAATGCCTCCTGACCTCAGAGCAGGCGAACTACCTCCTCCGCTCCCATGGGTCAGCACCACTCCCAGAGTTGGCAACTTCGGATGGTGCAGACAGAGGATGCGACCATTAGTTTGGCCCCTTCTCTGGCCATTGGCATGGGCTCCATTTTTCCTGTTTCTGTCCGCAATTCCACTCGCATTACCAGGGAGGACACCTAATGACCAGATTACTTCCATGTTCTTCTTCTCCATCTCTTGGGGGTTGGTGTTTCTGCCAATATTATTCGCGAGGAACGCACAACCAATGTCTGAAAAGTCTCTTCTTTCGTTGCCTGTAGATTGGGTCTCACTGGTCCTAGCCTCTGCCATTTTCCCCTTGCACCTCTCCATTGATCCGAGGATCGGCTGGCTGTCATATGCGATGTACTGGGTGGCTTACGTCCGCACTATTCAACTAGTACAAGCAGCGATGATGACCCCTCCTGCCAGGTTCCTCCTTCCCATTGAGCCGGACGATTGGAACGGTGAACTGGGGCCTCCATGGGAGAATTCCTCGGCAAAATGGTCGCGGAAGAGGCTTGCAAGCGTCGATTTAGCAAATGGGGCAGTAGTCCTTTCAGGCTCCTCCAGATCGGGACAAGACTTCTTGTCTCTGGCCTTTGTCCACAGATCCGGCTTTGTCCAGGACCCCTTCCATGAGCGCTCGTTAGCGGAATTCGGACTAGCGGAATTACTGGCTCATCCTCTAGAAGTAGTGGGAAGGGAATGGCCAGACTCACTCCTTCCTACCTCGGAGGAGGAATAGGCCAGCACAACGGCAGGCATTTGAACCGCCCACCGGCCGTAGTTGCATGGACATCTGTGTGATTCTTGGCTCGAAGTCAGATTTGCCTATAGCAGAAAAGTGCCGGAGCGTACTCGACAAGTTCGAGGTAACCTACGAAATACGAGTTGCTTCGGCCCATCGCGCGCCAAAGTACCTAGAAGGGATTGTCGAGAATGCGGAGTCAGATGGGTGTAAGGTCTTCATCGGGATGGCGGGTGTAGCCGCAGCCCTCCCCGGAGTAGTAGCTTCGATGACAAATAAGCCGGTCATTGGGGTTCCGGTAGGGGGCAAGGTCCCTCTGGACTCTCTGCTGTCCATAGTTCAGATGCCACCGGGGATACCCGTCGCTACAGTCGGAGTAGATCGTGGAGACAATGCCGGAGCGCTCGCAGTGCAGATACTCGCGACCAGCGATGAATCCCTAGCCGCGGCTTATTCAGAATTCAGATCCGACATGACTCAGAAGGTAATTGCAGACGATCAATCTATCCAAGGGTGATTCGCTAATGCAGACCCAGATTCTGGTCGATGAGGCTATAGAAACCCTGAACTCCCAGATAGATGACACCGCGATCATCGCCTGCTCAGGGGGAATTGACAGCTCCGTTGCGGCGGTTCTCGCCCACAAGGCAGTAGGGAGCCTGCTTCACTGCGTCTACGTCGATACAGGATTAATGAGGAAAGGAGAGTCAAAAGAGGTCTCCGAGATGTTCTCCGAGATGGGAATCGAACTCAAGGTAGTGGACGCATCAGAGAGGTTCTTCCAGAATCTGGAAGGGGTAACTGATCCCGAGGCGAAACGCAAGGTCATCGGAGAGCAGTTCATCAGAGTCTTCGAAGAGGAGCAAGAGGGGTGCGGTGCGAAGTACCTCGTACAGGGGACGATCGCTCCCGACTGGATAGAGTCCGGTGGCGGGGAGAGGGACGTGATCAAGTCGCACCACAACGTAGGGGGCCTTCCCGATGACGTTGGGATGACCATCGTGGAACCACTTCGGGAGTTCTACAAAGACGAAGTAAGAGAAATGGCAAGGGAGCTTGGCATACAATCCAGCGAGAGGCAACCATTCCCTGGCCCAGGGCTTGCGGTCCGAGTTCTCGGAGAGGTCACCCCTGAGAGGGTCGAATCCTGCAGAGAGGCTTGTCACATCGTTGAGACTAGGATTAGAGAGGCTGCATCACTGGGGCGGTGCGACTTGCCGTGGCAGTACTTCGCTGCATTGCTCCCTGTCAGGAGCGTCGGCGTCCACGGAGATGTCAGGGTCCACGGAGAGACCATCGTCGTCAGAGCAGTAACAAGCCTGGATGGGATGAGTGCACGATACTCTCCCATTTCCCACGAAAATTACCAATTCTCTCAAGGGTCAAGTGAACCGAGTCGTCTATGACATCACACACAAACCACCCGGAACAATTGAGTGGGAGTAATCCGATTCTTTGATGAATGAGGTGCTCTGCCACGAGTCAGGCCGACATAGCTTAGTTGGTGGAGCGGTGGACTGTTAATCCACAGGTCGCAGGTTCGAGTCCTGCTGTCGGCGCCACCTCATACTCCCAAACCTCATTTGCATCCTCCCCCTCAAACGGCTCATGAGCAACAGGCAGACAGCCGATAACGTAGTCGAGGCAATAGGGGCATCCGGAAGGCACTACAGAGACAGCCTACCGATGATAGCAAGCGAGAACATACTCAGCCCGATGGTCAGGAGAGCATGCGACTCCGATCTCCATGGGCGTTACGCAGAGGGACTCCCTCGGAAGCGCTACTATCAGGGGTGCGACGACTTCGATACAATCGAGGAGATAGGCATTGACAGTGCCAAGAGAGTCTTCAACTGCCGGTTCGCAAATATCCAGTCGACCTCGGGAACCACATCGGGTCACTGAAATCTCTGGCCAAGCCGGGTGACAAGATTACTGCTGTATCAACTGCCGATGGAGGCCACATCTCTCATGCGAGGATGGGGGCCGTTGGACTCAGGGGACTCAATCTGGTCACCTACCCATGGGACGAGGAGAGGATGGAACCAGACATAGATGCAGCAGCCTCTCTGATTCGGAATGAGGAGCCAACAGTGGCCCTATTCGGCCAGTCCGTCTTCCTATTCCCGACTCCTCTCGAGGAGTTGGCCCAAGCCGCTCATGAGGTCGGTGCCACCGTCATGTACGATGCTGCGCACGTAATGGGGCTGGTCGCAGGGGGGCAGTTCCAAGATCCGCTTAGGGAGGGCGCCGATGTAATGACGGGAAGCAGTCACAAGACGTTCCCGGGCCCTCAGGGCGGATTCGTACTTTCCGACTCAGATGACGAGAAGCTGCATCGTAGGCTCAACAGCGGGATTTTCCCGGGGGTTTGCTCATCATATCACCTGCATCACGTAGCTGGGAAGACGATAGCACTCTCCGAGTTTGAGGAGTTCGGCGACTCATACGCGAGAGATATAGTGACTAACGCCCGAGCACTGGGGTCAGCATTATCCTCGGAAGGATTCGACGTCCTCGCCGAGGAGAGGGGTTTCACCGCCAGCCACCAAGTCGTCACAAGACACGGGGAAATCGACTCGGGCTCTGGAAGGGACGCCGCTGCAACCCTCGAGGAAGCTGGAATAATCACCAACATGAACATGTTACCCGGAGATACCAAGGCCATGACTCCGAGTGGACTCAGGCTAGGCACACCAGAACTAACGAGGGTCGGCATGGGTGCCGACGAAATGCAGGACGTCGCGCGCTTCTTCGCCAGAGCCTTGCTTGAAGGGGATGATCCAGCCTCTGTCAAAAGTGATGTGAAGGAGTTCAAGTCGGAATTCCAGACAGTCCAGTACTGCTTCGAACCCGGTCCAGCGTATCCGGGCCTTTGATGCGTGCACAAGATATTCAGTTGGCACCCCTTGCCCGATACGTGCACAGGCAACACGTTCTCGCTGTGACAATTTCTCTGCTTCTCCTACTTCCGGGATGCGCATCGTCTTCCGAAAACGACATAGTGACCCCCGCAGAACCCGACTGCGAGAATAACCCCACTGCGGATGGCTGCTTCGTGCAGACTGTTACGGAGGACGACTGCACTCCGAAACAGGTCTTCACGGGAGTATTGTGCAGGACCATGCTAAGGCCAGAGGTGCTTGACTTCGGAGAGTCAGAAGTAATCCTGGAGATTGGGACAGAAATCCAGCAGCTTACACCAAGTTTCCTCGGAGACGCGCCTAGCTCATGGGTAGTCAATCCAACATTCCCAGATGGAATCGCCATCGATCCAGATTCGGGTGTGATATCCGGAACTCCGACCTACGAGTCACCTTCCAAGTCATACACAATAATCGCATCCAATGCAGTGGGAATCTCATCGTTCAGAATCGAAATCACAGTCCTCCCTCCTCCCGTCCTCTCCATCGAGCTGCAGTCAAACACCCTCTACTGCACTAAGGGAGAAACCTGCTACTTGGAAACGCCGTTGTTCACCGGTGGCCCACCAGGTCACTGGGATTCCAACCCATCACTACCACCCGGTATGGCATTGGGGTCGGACGGATCGGTTTCCGGCGCTCCCACTAATATCGGCGACAGCAACCATACGATAACGGCATTCAATAGCGCAGGAGGGACTTCAGCCTCCCTTCGGATAATAACTATCCATTCCCCTCCAGACTCTTTCGATTACGGTTCATCTTCCTTCATCTTCTCAATCGGTCAGCCCATCTCAATAGTTCCCAACGTGACTGGCGGGTCAATTACATCTTGGCAGATCGCCCCAGATCTAACCGCCGGACTCTCGCTAAGCTCATCCGGGGTTATTTCCGGGTCTCCTGACGTGTTGCAGGTGGCAACCGGATACACGATAACGGTTGAGAACTCTGGTGGATCGATTCAATCTACGATATACATCGAGGTTATCGATATTCCAATCTGGAACCTCGATTACGAGCAATCCACATTCGACTTGTCTGTTGGCGATGACATAGGGTCAGTAATGCCTTCATGGGGGGGTGGGACGCCCATCTCGTGGCAGGCACACCCCCCACTCCCTCCCGGGTTCTCGCTGAATCAAGTGAACGGAGAACTATCGGGTTTAGCAACCCAGTTACAGGCATTGTCCCTCCATACAATTTGGGCGAACAACTCTGGAGGAGGAGACTCCAAGCAGGTCTCGTTCAGCATCATCGACCTCCCTCCGCATACCGTGGCGTGGCCCACTAACGAGTTCGCCCTCGCCTCAAACGAGAGCGTCTCGATCCAACCACAGTATTCTGGCCCGAGCATCGATAGCTGGGAGGTGAGCCCACAGCTGCCCTCTGGGCTGTCCCTCTCAGAGGTCGGCACTATCTCCGGGTCTCCGGATTACAGAACCGATTGGTTGGAGTACACATTTTGGGCAAACAACTCTGGCGGGGCCTCCACCAGCAGCATTTGGCTGGCAGTTCACGACTTGTTTGCCGACCAAGACGAACTTCTCCGTGGAATGGGCCAGACTAGTTGGGGTGGCTGGCCATCTCCCGTGCTCCCGATAGGTGAGTGGGCCTTCCCAGTGGCCTTCGCCGAGGGAGGGTACACGTCAGAAATACCAGTCATCTCTGCCAGTCACGTGGGCAAGGGGAGGATGCTCGGTTATGGCCATGAGAACTGGGTCTACGGCAGTGGTGGGATTGAGGAGACTGCCTTCTCACTCAGAGCAGTGGAGTGGGTTTGTGGGACTAATGCAGAGGTCGGCCTAGCTTATGGTGCCGGATTCAACGATTTCCAAGACGATTTGGAGTCCGAGGGGCACACAGTTCACAACTCCGTTTCTCCAGACAACCTGTCCGGAGTGGACTGCTTTTTGGACGAGTTCTGGAACGGTCATGATGACGATGACAACGCGAACATCGTCGCCTTCCTCCTCGGTGGAGGTGGAGTGATAATGGGCGGTCATGCATGGTATTGGTCCTATTCCAACACAGATGTGGCCCATAACTATCCTGGGAATAAGATAGCCAAGGAAACCGGACTTTTCGTATCGAATGCTTGGGGCTACAACGAGATGGACATGAGCGAGCTCCCCCATGAACTCACTCGACCCCGAGCCGCCATCGACGCAATCAGAGGGGATCGAATCGAAGGACAGATCCTCTCCACCGACGAGGCCTCAATAGCCGATTCGACCCTCTCACTTTGCACGAGCGTGGTCTCATTAGACTTCGATGACTTCTGGGCACCCCTTAGGGAGGTCGTGAACCAGACTGGATGGACCGTGATAGAGTACGGGACCCTTTGGGACGACGTAGGCTACAATCTCGGAGAGGACCCAGTGGCGGACTCCCTCTTGAGGGTCGAGACTGCCCTGACTCAGGGTCTCCCTGCCAACGAGCTCCCCTCGCACCCCAGTCACATAGAGTTCCCAGGAGAGGTCCCAGGCAATGCCAGTAGGGTCGTGCGAACGGTCTCGGTGGATGGAAACCAGAGCGGACTACCGTCGAACTTCGGCTACTCCTCAGCAAGGGCTCACCTCAGGATGACCACAGGAACCTACGCAGCTCCAGGAGAGGTGATCACAGTCACACTTCCTCCTCACGTAGTGGACTCGGGCACCTACATCCTCGTTGGGGCTCATAGTGACAGCCTGTGGGGCAAGGAACAGTTGCACCGGCACCCGGAGATCGTCCGTTGGTGGTACGTGGATGGCATCGAGATGGAAGTGGGAAATGCCTTCGGCGGCCCGATCTACGTGGCCATCGAACCGGGCTCCAGCCTAGGCGTATTCGACGTGACGATTTCAAATGCCGTAGAGTCCCCGACTTACACTCACGGGGAGACCAGCGTCGAGGACTGGGTTCAGCAGAGCCGCCACTACCCAGCCCCATGGGCGGAGTTAGGGAGCGACCAGTTCATCCTCTCTGTTCCCAGCCATGAGATCAGAGGCCTCGAAGACCCCGATGACCTCATGGAATGGTGGGGCCAGGCCCTCGGGATGGAGCACGAGCTGTACGGCTTCTTGCCTTGGAGCAGGGTCGAGAGAGCGGTCTTCGATGCTCAGATATCAGCCGGTTGGATGCATTCCGGATATCCATTCATGGCGCACGACCTCAGTGTGTCATCGGTGGTAAACGTGACTCACATGAGCGAGGAGGGTGATTGGGGCATGTTCCACGAACTCGGGCACAACCACCAGTGGATGCCCTCTACCCTGCCCGGGACGACTGAGACCGGGTGCAACTTCGCAAGCGTCTACCTGATGGAGGACCTAGTCGGAGTGGGCGGTCATGGGGCCGTCTCCCCAGAACAGCGGGAGACCAGGACTAGGACTTACTTCGACAACGGGGCCAACATCGCGGATTGGTCGGTCTGGGTCGCGCTGGAGACATTCCTCATGGTCAAGGAGGAGTGGTCATGGGCAGAGATCACATCAGCCCTTTCGGTGTACTACGACTTGCCTGCAGCGGAAGTCCCATCTACCGACGACGAGAAATTCAACGCATGGGTGCTGCATCTCTCGAACTCCACTGGATTCAACCTCGCCCCTTACCACGCTGCTTGGGGCTTCCCACTCGTCCAGTCGACGTTCGATGCACTGGATCACCTCCCCGTTTGGGTAGACGATCCGCTGAGGGGCGAGTTCTACGAGTACCCAGCGATCCTCAGGGACCTGAACTCCCCCAGCATCTCGGGAACGAACTCAACCGACATCTCATGGTGGACCTATGACAACGGGACAAACATCACCCTCACGGTTTTCTACGGGACGACCGATGGCGGGACGCAGCCCTCTGGATGGTCCAACAATGTCGTTGTCGACTCGACGCAAGTCGGCAACGAGACTCTAGAGATAACCGGGCTTTCGTGCTGCGGTACCGAGTATCATGCCCGGATTAGGGCAGCCAATGATGCTGGTGAGACGTGGTTCGGTCCGATTTCGTGGACAACTGACTATCTGGAAGACTGACCCAGCCTCAGGATCCCCTCTAGCGAGAACCAGGGAATCGTCCTCTCGTGCACAACTGCGAGCGGTATCCATGCCAGAGTATGCAGGATTGTTACGAAGAACGCAGGTACAAGGGCGAGCCTAGGTTCTCCCTCCATCATCAAAGCCACTGCTCCCAATATCGCGAAGTGCGCAACATAGATCGTCAGGGACAATCTCCCCGCCGGTTCCAGGAAAGATAGCCTATCCCTCATGAATGGCTCTCCGCCTGTTTCCTCATCACCCTCAAGAATCCTGAGGGATAGCGCTACCATGGTTCCCGAGACAATCAAGAATGGCATGCTAGCGGGGAAGAATGTGAGTACCGCCTCACCTGAAGTATTGGCCCAGTCAATTTCCTCAATCACGGAAAGTGCCAATGTCACAGTGGTCGCAAGGATGCCAAATACAATGC
>PSPW01000011.1 GCA_004195615.1 Methanobacteriota archaeon
TTATCAATCATTCTTATCGGATTTAATAGGGACGAACTAGAGGGTACCCTCTGAGTCCTCGTGAGTCCGAACTTACGAGGATTCACATTCACCTCACTCCCTTGATCTACATTCATAAGCCGATCATTCAAATCCACTCTCATGCTTGGTGAATGCGAACACGAATACCTAGAGCCCAATGAGGAAGAGATTGTGCAGTGCTCCGAGGACTACATCCTCTTCAGAGTAACCTGCATCCGCTGTGGGATGGTGGGTTATGCGGGTGGAGATATTTCCTGGAACCCGACTTATTGGGAGGACGATGCTCCAGAGTCGGATTCTCAACCTCACAACCCAATTCTGCGCACTAGTGTAACCGATGGCTCACAAACTCCCACTCGTGGCTCCCGTCCTTGTGCATGATCAGGTGACATAGCCTCACCTTCACTCTGCCTCGGGATATCGCTAACCGCATGCGCCTCTGGCGCTTGGTCATGGAGGCGAAGTCGAGCTCATCCGCAGCGTTGCCCTCGACGAAGTCGATACACAGGAAGCCCTGGCGCATTTCCACTGCCACCCCGTCGAAGCCCTTGTGCAGCCTGACGAGGCTCTTGGGGTCGAACGGGTAGTCGTCCACGCTGGGTATCATCAGGCCGCGCGCTATCTGGTCGGCGTACAGCCCGTTGTTCGCGTTGATCACCTTCTCTAGGTGCGCGATCTCCCTGGCCTGCTCGGCGATGACCCTGTCCGGGTCCTTGGGTGGGTTGGCCTTGGCGTCCATGCGCAGCAGCCGGCGCAGCGCGGAGAGCACCCTGCTCCTCGCCTTGCCGCGCTTGGCCTCGCCCAGCCTGCCGATTACCGACTGCAGCATCTCCATGGGCACCGGGACCAGCGCCTCGTCACCCACCACGGCAGCGTGCTCGACGTGCTGGCGCCCCAGCACGGGGGCGAACCAGTCAGTGCCGTCGAAGGTCACCGCGGTCCGGTCCGCGTCGAGCGTGCCGATGCGCCTGTGGTTGGCCGACCCCATGGCGCAGGCGTAGATGCCGTAGCCCCTAGCGCCCTTGCCAACCCTTGCCAAGTCGTCCCTCAGCTTCCTCTCAGCCCCCTTGTTGAAGCGAATCAGGGAACCACCCCCTCTTCACCGAGGTTCCGATTGGAACCATGGTCGCTCCCGGACTCGGAACCGCCATGGTTCCCGTCGAAGGTAACCATGGTCGTCGACGAGCTGCCCCCGTTTGCCAAGGGATTCCTTGCCAAGCCCCGGATCATCGCCCCACCCCCGCGAGCGTGGACAGCAGGCTCCGCGCTAGCGCGTCCCTGCCCCGCTCGAGATCGCCCAGCGCATCGGCCGAGAGCCCCCTCAGCAGCCGCTTGAGCGCAGCGCTGCCGGACTCCGGTTCAAGTCCGGGAGCGCGGACCACTAACCCTTCAGTTCTACGAGCGGGATTCGAATCGCTGGTATTCTGAATGGGAAGATGTGGCGACTAGTCTTTGGTGGGTAAACGTCCTCCGAGAAACCCATCTCCAGAACTTCATCCTTGGTTATGGATTCTCTTCCGCAACCAGGCCAGACACCAACATTTACAGATTCATCCAATAGATAATCGATCATTACAACAGGTACTCTATCGAGGCCCAGTAGCCTCGCAGCGGTCCATTTGTGATGCCCATCCAAGATGACAAGGGAATCCCGATCCACAATGATCGGCTTGTAGAATCCACTGTCAAGCAGCTTGGAAACCCTCTTCTCTAAGTTGTCAGTAATGACCTCCTCGTGACCCCTTAGAGAGTCAATCTCAATGAGAATTACTCCGTCCATATGACCACTCATCGTTCCTCAATCATGCAAGCAGGCTCATAAATGAGTTCTAGGTCGGCGGGCCGCTAGAGGTCTAATGATGGGTTTACACAAGCACATAAGTGAAGTCTGGAAGCAGCCCAAAGATGGCCTCCCATCTAGGTACCGAATCGAAAGGATGGCCGCTTGGAGAAAAGATCCAGTTTTCTCTCGGATCAATAAACCCACTCGTATAGATGCAGCTAGAAGGGTTGGCTACAAGGCAAAGCAAGGAGTCGTCGTAGTACGTACCCGAGTCCGACGTGGTGGTCTGAGGAAGGGCAAGGTGCACATGAAGAGAAAGCCTTCCAAGGCTGGAATCAAGAAGATCACCATGGGCAAGTCGATTCAGAGAATAGCCGAAGAGAGATCTTCGAGAAGATACCCGAACCTAGAAGTCCTCAACTCATATTGGGTCGGAGAAGACGGCAAGAACAAGTTCTACGAAGTAATCATGATTGATCCAGAGCATCCCGCGATCAAGTCTGACAAGGACCTAGGATGGGTTTCCAGCGGTTCAAGCCATCGAGGCCGAGCTTTCAGAGGTAAGACCGGGGCAGGCAAGAGAGGAAGGGGTCTATTGAACAAGGGCAAGGGCGCAGAGAAACTCCGACCAAGTCTCAAGGCGAACAAGAACCGAGGAAAGTAACCTTACTATTCCGTCAGATTGATGCCGAGTGATGAATGGCATCCCACTATGGCGGACCGTCACGCATCGGAAATCAGGGGATTACCGGTAATCATTCCCGATGGACGATTGCTGGGTACGGTCCATGATACGGTTATTGACGTGAACAACTGGTCATGCACTCATATTTTTGTTTCAGATCCACCCGATGCATTGGTTGAGGGGCGAACACACGTCGCCGTGCCATGGAATTGGGTCAGGTCAGTCGGAGACGTAGTTCTATTGCGGTGGTTCCCCCAGACGCCCATTCCCCGAAATCTCTAGATTCAACTATCGAACGTGATTGCGATACCGTTCAAAAGGAAAGGGCGAACGGCCGAACGATGCGACTCGTCTGTGTTTTCGTGGTCTCGCTCCTTCTGACAACCACGGCTTCCGTTGGCGCCACAACCACCAAAGGGGTAATTTCTTGCTCAAACTCGAGCCTAGACGCCCTTCCTGGAAACTGGAGTATGCCTGACCAGACGTGTCTGAGGGTCGACTTGGGAGTTCTTCTCCCGGGGGATTCTCTGTTTTTCGAAATCTCATCCGATTCTGATGTAGATGTCCTGCTCTTCCCTTCGAACACAGTTTCAGTTTATCAGAACGAACAATCTTACCGGTTTGACTCAGTTTGGATTAGCGAATCTGTGTTCGAGTCGTTCTCTGGAGAAGGCGAGTGGCATTGGACGGTTCCATCCGATCGAGACTCGACAAGGTGGTACCTCGTGATAGACAATCTGGCACATCCCCAAGACTCAGGAGAGGGCTCGCAAGGAGGACAATCTTCCGAAGTTACTCTTGATGGGGGGTTGATTTCTCCCCAACAATTTACCCTCTCTGATTCAATTCACAGGGTTGGTTCTGGCGACTATTCAATTGTCCACGGACCCCTCACCGTGGACGAGGGCACTATCGTGGAAATTAATGCTAGAACCATGGAAGGAGAACCGGACATTTTCGTTATGACCGAGACTGCTTTCTATTACTACTCACCAACCTCAAACTGGTCTTCTTCTCTACGGATAATTTCAGCTGACATGCTACTAATATCCAACGAACGTACCATCTCATGGGAGGTTAGTGACACGGAGGACGAAGATCTGTACATTGTGGTGGATAATCGCCCGGGACCCGGAGGGGGCGGTGCAGGATCTTCAAACGTCGCTGTGACGGTGACTGTCACTCTTAGGCCAGTGCTGGAACCTTCTATCTCCAGTCAGACCAATCTCGACTCCGTTGATGTTGGTGCTCAGGTGACTCTCTCTGCCTCTGGAACACCAAACAAATCTGACCAAATTCCTGACTCGGGATTTTCGTGGGACATCGATGGAGATGGGGTCAATGACTGGAGCGGGGTTACAATGGATCACCATTGGGAAGAGCCGGGAAACTACACTGTCCGGCTATCAGTAACATCTGTCGATTCTAGGAGTGCCAGTGTCTCTAGGACGGTAAGGGTGAATGACATGACTGCTCCTATAGTTTCCCTTGGCGTCTCAGGAGAGGTAACGAAAGGCTTCGGAGAACAACTGTCCATTAGTGGTACGTTCACGGATAATTGGGCTGTAGAGAGTCTGGATTGGATGATCGATGGTGAAACAATACTCTCCAACTACTCCCTAACAGACCCTACTTCGACCCTACTCCTGCATGTTTCAAACGACTACTCACCAGGTCAACATGTGATTTCTCTGGTTGTTAGAGATAGGTCTGGAATGACCACTCAGCAAGATACTCTAGTGAATTTCATCGATGTCACAGCTCCTGAGATCTCACATTATGAAGCTCAGATTGAAGTAAACTACGGAGTTCCAACAATCCTGCAGATTTTTGCGCAGGATAACCAGTCGGAGGGACTCGATTACATTTGGACAATAGGGCAGGGTACTGACAATGAGATTCAGTTCAGTGGACCCTTGGTAGTCTACGAATTCAACTCAGAGGGACCAACAAATGTGGTATGCAGAATTGAGAACGATGCCGGCCTCACATCCTATGCGGATATCCTAGTCGTTGTAAAAGAAAGCGAAACCAACAGTGGTCTCGGTCGGCAGGTCATCGCAGTCATCGCAGTAATCCTTCTGATCATAATTTCAGTGGCGGCTTTCTTCTTGTATAATTCTGCAGTGAGTCGTAGAATGTCAGAATTCTCCGATGTCGAAGAGGACGATGACTCGCCTAAACAAAACCCCTCACCTCAAATGCAGGCCCAGATGTGGAGTAGTGGCGACACTTCCTCTTCGTTCAAACCACCTCAAGAGGTAACGACAAGACCATTATCCGGAGATGAAATGTTCGATCTACTTGACCCTCCTCCATCAGCCCGAGAGGAAACCAGAGTACCAACGGATTTGGGAGACTCTCTACTCGAGGATCTCCAATCGACCCCTGAGCAAATCAATCTCGAACTACCTGCAGGAACAACGGTAAGGTCGGATTGCAGCAAATGCTCCAGAGCATTCGAGATAACACTTCCAGAAGGTCTTGATGCGGCCTACACCAACTGCCCTCATTGTGGATCAGAAGAGATGGTCGGGACCAACTAACCTCACTGAAACAGTGATATTCAGAGGTTCAAACAGGGCAATACCCTATAGCGCACCTCTAGGAGGTACGGTCTAGAATGGACCGAGAACCGCATCTGAGGAAAGAACCCTCAGGATTGGCTAAGGTCACTCTAATTCTAGCAGTAATCTTCGTCTCTCCGTTACTGCTTCCCTTCGCTAGTGTCAATGGGGAGCCGAGATTCGAATCTAGCGATTTTGGGATACTCGAGGAACTCAACGAGATGCTCGATGAAAGGGATTCTTTCCTCGGTTCAAACTCAGTCTCACCTTTGGCAGATGCAAGAATTGACGCGGTTCGCGACGCAGTCATTTCTTCGGGTCCAGATAGCCCTATCTCTGCGGTCGGTCCAACTATCGACGGGCTCTCACTGGTCAGCACCTCGCCACCTGCTCCCGAACACCCGGCTCCTTACGACCTATTGCTTACTGGAGGAAATAACCCCGGAATGGTCGACAACATCTGGCAGACCCTATTCAACATAACAGACTACGTCATTTGGACTCAGTACATAGACGCCAATGGCCAAATTACCGAGCAGTATCAGGTAGTCTCATTCAGCTCCTCCCTATTCTCCCTCCTAAACATAAACACCGAGGCTCTACTGCATTCAGTCGACGTTGATGGGGATGGCGACGACGACATCCAAGTCGGATTGAAGGTAGACGTCGAGTTCATTGGTGGTTGGGGCATAGAGGATGGCACTCTTTGGATTGAACCTGGAATCGAATTCACAGTCAGAGACATCGGAAACAGTGCCTCTGATCCCGACTGGGATAGCATGGAGGCACTCCACGTATCCCTGATTAAGGCTTTCTCCTACTCGGCTTCCGACTCACTTCTGAATCTTGGAGAAGGCGAGAGCTACGTTTGGATAATCGACTCGAGATTCACCACTCCGCCAAATGACTTCAAGTTCGAAGTTGGAATAGAGAGGATATTCTTCGACTTAGCGGGAACCGGTCAGGACTTCGCCGCGACCCTCCTTGCCGCCATTACAGACCCCTTTGGGCTCGCCGATCCTCCAGAAGAGTCCGGAATCACATTCGCATCCATAGCTTCCCCCTACTCATTGAGATTTGAAAACGGTGGTCAAGACGAGTGCTCTGATAGTTACAACACCTCAGAATTGTACACAAGAAGCTCGATGGAGATTTCATGTGGAGTTTCAGCAGGATTTGGCTACATTCACTACTCGCCACCCGATGACAATTCCAACAGAAAGATGTGGGAGCTCGCATACATCGATGCCAGGTTCCACCCACATAGGGAGTCAAAGCGCCTCCCAAGTTCTGCAGAAATTATCGTCCGAACAGACAGCGTGCTCCCTACCTTGGGAGGTCTGGAAGGGGAGAAGAGCCTCACTACTCTAGAGTACTGGGCAGATCGAAGATCAGACCTACACATCCACTTCCACGAGGATCGCTCAGAATTGCCCGAATCGGAGTCCGACGGCTCATTCGGGAATACCACCGATTCACTTGGTTGGTTCAGGGGCATGCCTGCTGGAACCCTCTCAGAGGGACAGATAGAGAGAGTATTCCGAATGCTAGGGTCGACGGATCAACCAGAACTACCGGGAGACATCCCAGAGAGACTGGGATTAATCATTGGAATCAAGAACTTCACTCGCGATAGCAGTCAGAACGTAGACGATCCCACACTGCCAGTGAATCCAGCCGACCCACCAGATAGTCTGATCGTAGTAAGGTCAGTCCAGCCAATCCAAGAGTTGGACTACACGTCTTGGTTCTCTCGTGGTGGAGAGAGTCAGGATCACAGACGAATACACATCTTCGCAGACTCAATTCCATCAGCAGTTGCAGTGTACGGGTCATTCGGACTTGGAGGTTCAGCGGAATCGAACAACTCTCTAGACTCAGGCAATAATCTAGACTTCATCTCCAAGATAGTAGACTCAGTCATCCTCAATGTCGTTGACGTGTTCCTTGATGTGGGGAGTATCTTGAATGAAGTCCCATCTACACTAGTAGAGCTGATTAGTGGAAGCGTTGACGCTGGAGGAATCTCAGGAAGGGAGATTCACCTTCTCATGACTGATAATTGGCTAGCATCAAGAAATCCATTTCCACTAGACGAACTTTCGATGCAAATCGGATCTTCGGACCACCTAACATCACCGGGAAACCACGTCATTCTGTCTCGAGACCGTGGACTTGGCATGATTCAAACAGATCACGGGCCGAAGGATCCCCTTGTCCCAATCGCAGCCAGCATTAACTTCTCTGGACTCCAAGCCTTCTCCCTAGTTGATTCTAACTCCTCCGACACTCAGGAACTGACCCTCAAGACAGTTTCCAATGAGGATATCAGATTGGCCTACGTCAGTCACCAGACGTCTTCCTTGGAGGATTCAGATTACCAGTCTGCATGGCTATCCGACGTTCCCAACAACATTACCATCTCGGTATCAGCTAGTGGTGTTGACTACTCTGCATCTTCGGAAATAGACTCGATTATCTACTCTGGATTCGACGGCTCCCACCGACAGGTCGTACGGATATCCGGCTTCCCCAGCTCTTTCTCAACTACATCGGGCTCAGTTCTCTCTTGGTCTTCAGATTCCGCAATCGACCTAATTGAGGCCCAGATTAGTGACTCCACAGAGCCGTTGTCCATGGTTGGAGACCACTTCCTCTTCCATCACGATCCTATGAGCAATACCTCATCTTTGTCAGCCACTGTATCCGGAGTCAGTGAGGTGGGGTGGATCTCCCCCCTTGAGGCGGGTGCCCCTGGAAATGCTGGCATTGGCACCGCATTCGCCACCATAGAGGGAAAGAACACAATGCGCATCAACATCGGAAACGCCCCCTCAAGTGAAAACCTCCCGCTGAACGTGCTAGCTGAGATTGATCCCCTGCCCTCCAGCCTGTCGGTTCAGATTCCTACTGGTTCCGATGCAGGACCTTCTCTTGACATACCCGAACTAAACTCTTCACAGGGAATGACTGGGGTCGCATTCTTCATCGGGGGATTCTCGGATTTGGGAAGATCGGTAAACGGGGTCCTATCTGGAATAACCACGGACATCTCCACTGGATCTAGTAACGGAGATGGGAATTTCTCCTTCTCCCTGGGTCTCGAAGCCGACTCAAATTTTGACTTAGTAATTGAGTCAAGTATGGGTGCAGACTCGATCGAGGAACCAGAGTGGGTCCACGGAATTGTTCTGAATTCCGCACCCACTGGTATTTCAGACGGCTTCCATCTGAAGATTTGGATCCCGAATCTCCCCGCCTTGGTTGACCTCTCTGTTTCGAGAACAATGATTTCCAGCGGCGAGGTTTGGGCCGTAACAATCGGCTTGGAAGGCTGGGAGCCATTCAATTCTGAGCTAGTCATCGCCTCTAAGGGCGTCAACGGGCAAGACGTCTTCCTCACAATCGACGGTCTTGATGTGGGCAAGCCAACCTCACTATTGGTTGACTCGGTTTTCCGAACTGAGACGGTTGGAGGAATTACCGAGATCTCCACCTCGACTCTTTACTCGATGTCCAATCGACTCGAATGGTTCCATGCCCTGCTACTGGATAGGCAGGCTGGGAGCAGAACTGAGATGATGGTACAAGACATTCCTGAGTCCGTCGAGATACAAGCAAGCCTAGGGAATGCTTTCTCGATGGATGTCACAGTCCCTGAGCAGTATCGGAAGGGGGACTTGGGGGTTGGCTCTATCATGATTCAGCAGATGCAGTGGATGGAGGGATCATGGTGGCCTGCTACGATGTTCCTGACTCAAGTGCCGGGGTCAATGAATCTCACAACAGAACCGGACTTGAACTTCGATATCACACAGAATCTAGCATTCCAAGGTATGCCAATCCTCGACTTTTCTGCATCCAGCGAAGGAATGTCCCTCTACATCGAAGCTCGGGGGAGGGCGATCAACAGCAAGGGGGACGTGGTTCTCATGGCAGAGGGGCTATCAGACAGACTCTCCATAAAGCCCACCAAATCCTTCGGCTTGAACATTAGATCGAGTGGCGATGGCGTCGACAGATTGTACTTCAGGGCCACAGACATCCCAACCATCCCTCCAGTTGTTCTCGAACAGATGGAAGCCCTTGGAGAGAATCTGAAGAGTGCCAACATCCAGATCCATGAATTCGGAAGAATGACCGTGATGATTCCAGGGTACCAGTTGATCGAGGTGTCGGATGTTCAGGGTGGCAGGATAATCATCTCTGCCAGAGCCACAGCAGAGGTCAACGGAATCGATGTAGATCTCAGAGGGGTGATGCTCGACGCTCAGGTGACAGGAGGCATCCCTTCTGGGACAACTCTGGGAGTCAATGGATTCGCATCTGATCTCTCGTTACTGAACATGATTCCAGGATTCTCCGGCTCAACTAGTCACTGGATGGCCCCAGAACCAGTATCATCGGGAATTCTCACTGTCATCGCTACATTGGGGTGGATGTCATGAAATCACCACGTGGAATTCTCGGCAAGGCCTCGGAGGCGGACTCAGAAGCCGCTCACGTCATCCTGGAGAAAATCGAGGACATCACCGATGTCATCACACCTAAGCGAGTCGTCTTCGCTTCGATAATGACCCTATTGATTCTACTAGCATCGATTTTCTCAATCATTTGGATTATTCCCTATGAGAACGTGGATGTCGAAGTTGTATACATGCAGGCGGGTTCGGGCCATGTTGTCCTCGTAGAGCTGGACAACAAGGGAAGCCGGGCCATCGAAGATGTCAGCCTGACAATCAGGTTCCTGGACTCAGAACGGGCAGAGATAGACCGGCATGACTTCTACCTCTCAAAACTCCCTGCTCATAGCTCGATATCCAATACTCCGTCCGACGACCTGGAACTAATCGTGCTAGGGCAGTCTGTATGGGACGACTACTTCATCGAAATAACACTGGAGTACATCGACAACGACGCACAGAGGGATCTCTACACTTGGACTCACGCAGTAGGGAACTGGACCAGGGAGTCTTTCGTCGATCAGACGCCTTTCGAATTATTCTAATCCAATTATGCATCAGAAGCCACGAGTGACCCATAGTATCAAAGCGAGAGAAAAAGGGGATTGAACGATGGAGAAACACGTATCGGTTTTCGTCCTCATCGTCCTCCTCTCATCGACACTGAGTCTTCCAAACCAGGAGCCCACATCCTATGACGAAATGCGTGACGAACTGGCCACGGATGTCACTAGGATTGAGATTTCCCCGGACCCAGATAGTGTCAGAGACCTTGGGTCTCCAATCATTGCCGAAGGAGAAGAGGGCCAGCGAGGCCCATGGGCCGACTCCTCGATAGGAACTTACACCACTTCTGGCTTGCTTCTTGATACTGAAATCCCGTCTTCCATGATGGGAACTAGATCAGATTTGATGATAGTACTGATTTCTCCGGAAACCGGTCTCTGGGATGCTAGGGGGGGCATCCTTGAAGCAGCAAATGTAGCTGTGAGGACTACCATCCCCCCTTCTGGTTTCCTCATTCAGGGAACCAGCGAAGAACTCAGCTCAGTCTCCAGCCTACCATTCGTCGTAGCTAGCCACCCAGTGCCACTTGCACTAATCGTAGAAGATAGTCTCTGGGACCAGCAGTCAATTTCCGAGGTTGAGGTGATTGGGTGGAAGGATGCAGAATTAGTGAGGCTCGACTCACCCGGAGTGGGGCTCGCTGGTTCCGTTGCCCGACTAACTCAGAATCACTTGGAAGGAGAGTGGTCGCCTTCCGTTGGAATACACTTCGGAACTATCTACCCCACATCAATCCCAACACTGGCAATGAATCCTGAGATCGCATTCGTTTCCTCTATTCCAGAACTATCCATCTGGAACGATTTCGCTCGTTTACACATGGAAGCAAACTCCGTAGAAGGGTTCTTTTTCACCGGCCTGAATGGGAGTGGCCAGAGAGTTGCAGTTGCAGATACGGGGATAGATCACGATCACGGAGACTTCGGTTCAAGGATCGTTCAGAGAATTGACGTGGCGAACGATGGGTCAACAGCCGACACAAATGATGGGCATGGCACGCACGTAGCATGTACAGTCTTGGGGTCCGGAAGCCACTCGACCTCCTACGAGGGAATCGCGCCTCAAGCAGAGCTCTACATGCAGGCAATGGAGGATGATGACTCTGGAGCCCTTTCGGGTCCCGGGGTATACTCACTTCTGAACTCGGCTTACAGTTCCGGTGGCGCTAGAATACATACAAACAGCTGGGGTAGCTGGAACTCAGGAGGGGACTACTCCACCCAATCCGAGGACGCAGATGACCGAACCTCAACTTGGGATCAGTACTGGTCCTACGATGGAATGACCGTCCTATTCGCTGCTGGAAACGAGAGGGACGATGGAATCTCTCCCCCCGGGACAGCGAAGAACGTGATTACCGTCGGGGCCCATGTAAACAGATACAGCAGCAATTCTGCCGATGAGATGTACTACTGGAGCAGCAGGGGTCCCACTGATGACGGGAGGATAAAGCCGGACATCGTCGCTGCTGGAGATTACGTTAGGTCATGTAAGGCACAGGAAGCCACCGAGGCACCTGATAATCTCAATGACCAGTGGTATGTTGAGTACAGCGGTACTTCGATGGCCACCCCAGCAGCAGCAGGTGCATCAGCCATTGTCCGAGAGTACCTCATGGAGATAGCCGAGAGGCCTTCGCCCCAAGGTGCGCTGGTGAAGGCGATGCTAATCTTAGGTGCCGAGGACATGGGGACTCGCGATATCCCAAACAATGACGAGGGATGGGGAAGGATCAACTTGGTCAACACACTTCTCCCAGATAGTGATGTGGGAATCTTCGTCGACGATCGTTCAAGGTTGTCAAGCGGACAAGAGGCATCATACAACTTTGATGTGACACGTTCAGGAGAACCGCTCAAAGTAGTCTTGGCTTGGTCCGACTACCCCGGGTCGACTTTCTCAGGAACTCAACTCAGGAACGACTTGAATCTCGAAATCACCTCTCCAGATGGGACCGTAACCTACCTCGGTAACGACTTTGCCAATGGCAGGTCCACAACAGGCGGGGAGAAGGATGACAAGAACAACGTCGAGGTAGTGCTAATCGACTCGGCATCCACTGGTATCTGGAACGTCAAGGTCAAGGATTTCTCCCACGGAGGGGGCAGGACCTACCAACCATTTGCCATCGCTGTGAGAGGTGTCAACGTCAATGACTTGGCTCCTGATCCTTCCATTCCTCCCGGTTCTTTCGAGATATCCACCCCCATCCCTCAAGTCGGAGAGCCGACAAGCTTCTCCGTCTCCGTGGTAAACCAGGGCTCTGGCTCTTTCGCCGAAGTTTTCGTCTCTGCGCACATCAACGGAGATCCATTGGAGACGAAGTCATTGGGAATGTCCCCTGGAGAACAGGTCAGACTGGAATGGGATTGGACTCCCGAGGCCTCGGACAAGGGCGAAACTGAAATCAGAATTGAAGTGGATCCCGGGGGCCAATTGGATGAACTCTATGAGGACAACAACTTGCTTGTAATGACAATAGATGTGAGTGCTCCGGGTATTCAAGCTTCAACCGAGTCGTCTTGGAAGACTCTCCAGGATGCTTCCGATACCACAACAAAGTGGGAGATTGTGATGACTAACCTTGCACTTTTCGACACCAACGCAAGCATCGAGGTGACAAAGCCAGTCAGAAAGATTGACGGAGCCGAGTTCGACTGGTTCAAGAGCTTCGACCAGATTTACGTGGAATTGGGGCCGGCCGAGTCGACTACCGTGAATCTGACCCTAGTTCACCCAGCTCCCCCTGATCCAGGAACATATTCGCTGGTCATTACTGCAACGGACGAGGATTTCGACGTCGAATCGCAGTTGGAGATTTTCTTCGATGTACCCGTACTAGCCCAACCCGAAGTAACCCTCCCCTCCGCAGAAATCCAAGTCGACTTCCATGAGGTAACAAATACCTCCGTAGAAATCCTCAACCTGGGCAACGGAGCTCAGACGTACGACATAGAAATGCTATCACCCGCTGGATGGGATATCGGACTTCTGGAACTGGGCCCCTTTCAAGGGTCCAGACAAGGTTCCACTGGGACCCTATCTAAGGGGGGCTCAATCACGGCTGGAATAATGATCACACCCCCGGGTGTCATGCTAGTTGCAGGCTCAACCTTCTATGCTGAGATATTGGTAAAATCAAGGGTCAGCTCAGAGGTCTGGTCATACCAGATACCAATGGCCATCCAACCGAGTGACTCTGTCGAATTCAGCCTTGCTTCAGGTGGGAGCGAGGGGGGCGTCCCCGCAGACTCACTCCATGAGATATCTATCCTGATTTCCAATCAGGGGAACAGAGAGATCATCATGACTCCAATCGAGAGATCACTACCTGGGGGGTGGACAATTCAAGGAGGCCTCAAAGAATTGACAATTCCAATGGGTTCCTCCATTCAGTGGGCTTTCTCAATACAAGGAAACGGACTCGCCGCCAGTGGTCTAATAGAGATCAGATTCCTAGTGGAGGACGGAGCGTTCTTCGATTGGAATTTCAGTCTGGAGGCAATCTCCGGGGCAATTCCCGTGGTCTCATTCCACGAGGTGGTATTCGTAGAGGGGACCAACATCAATTCCTCTGCAACCCTCCTTGGCTTGGGAGCCCACCCTGTAGACAGCCCATTTGACATGGGTTGGAAACTGGAGAACGTAGGGACCTCCATCTGGGAACCCGAAGTATCACTCGAACTTCCCACTGAGGATTGGCTCTCGAGCTGCTCAGTCAGTCCCATAAGAATCGACCCCGGACAATCTGCAATGGTTTGGTGCTCAATCACCATCCCATTGAGTCAGGAAGCTGGTTCTGAACCCGAGATTTCACTAATATTGGCAGCAGATGGTGTAGAAGTGAGGGAGACAGTTACTCTCTTCGTTGACACCGTTAGAGAGGTTGAATGGACGTTGATCAACTTCAGCGAGGCTAGGGAAGACTACTCCACAAACCTCTACCTAGAATTACACAACACTGGTAACGTCGCCATCTCCAACAGAATTGTCACAGATGGTCCAGATGACTGGAATATCAGGATAATCGACGGAATCCTAGTTACTCTTCAACCCGGAGAGGGAAGGTCAGTTCAGGTTGAGTTCACACCGGACTCCGGTTCAGATGGTTCTCTTACGATTATGCTGGCAAATGCAGAGGACATCTCAGGGCAGTCAAGAACCCTCGAGATAGAAGTCCTCTCCGACCCCTCTGGAGGAGGCTCCAGCACCATCATTTACGTGTTGGGAGCACTAATGTTCATGATTATAGTCTCAGTCTCGGCTGCTCTGACATACACTAGATCAGGAGGCAACCTCTCTTCCATAATTCCCAGCAGGACCTCTTCACTCAGAAAGAAAAAACAGGAGGATACTCAATCCTCGGAGGTAATAGAGCAAGAATCTATCGAGTACTCGGAGGAAGAGGAAGCTCCCTCAATTGGGGATCATCAGGAACTGCAGCGTTTCCCCGATTATCCGGGATGGCTCTGGGACCCTGCTAGTGAGGAGTGGGTTGTAGACCCTGAATATGACCACGGCGACCAATAGCCGCGAATAATGAGAACTCCCACAATCGTGATTATTGGCGCACTCAGAGCCCGAAGCCCTTAGAGGGGCGAATGTCTCGGTCAATTGATGAGAAGGCCAGATTCTGCGGGCATTATCGCCGTTCTTCTACTGGCCTCCTTCGTTTCCACGCCCGTGGTCGCGTCCGCCGACCTCGCACTGAACGCCAACCCGACTAACTCCACTGCAACCACCGACGACGCTGCAGAGTACGATATCACGATTATAAATACGGGTGACGAGGATTTGACCGTTTCTCTGAGCTCTTCGCAAGAGTCAGACTGCAATGGATTCACTTCTAACTTGGATTCTACTGTGGTCTCGGTGGGCGAGGGCGAGTCGGAGACCATCACTCTCACGGTAAGCATCAACGACCAGGCATCAGGTGACTGCGTCACCACTGTCAATGCCAACGGGGTCGCATCCAACCCCTCAGAAAACGCCCAAGCAGACGTCGAGGTCACGACAACGGCCGAAGGAGGGGGCCAATACTCTGTCAAATTGGACTACATCAACCCAAGCAATGGGGCAGTGGACTACGATGGGGGGGACGATGAGGTGGAGTGGACGGCAGATGTCGAGAACACAGGGGAGAACGACGCGACAGTCCAACTTGCGATATCCTCCAAATCAGACTGCGACTCGGATGGCCTCGAAGCTTCGGTTGAACCCCAGCAAATGTCGCTTAACTCCGGTGACAAGGATACTGCAACGGTCACAGTAAATCTTCCTGATGGCAGCTCTACAGAATCAGGAGATCACTGCTTCGTGCTTGAAGCCACCGTATCTAATGACCCCAATCCCGCAGACCAAGCTAACGACAGTCTAAACCTGAACCTGAAAATCCCAGAGGTCAAGACGTGCGACTCCTCTCTTCAGAACCCATCCCATAATCTGGATCCTGGAGAATTAGCGACCAACTCGTTCACTCTCACCAATACTGGAAACACCGCCTGGACCGTAAGCGCATTCGCCACTTCAGAAGGTCTTGACGTTAGTGACTGGGTCGACTTCGAGACCCCCTCAAGCAGGCTTCTCTCAGAGCCAGGCGGTTCCCAGGACACGACCTCATTCGAATTCGAGATTTCCCCGGACGACTCTGTTGAGCCCGGCTCAGTGGATATTTACATCCAAGGAAGGGCCGGTAGCAGCGTAGGATGCGAATCTCTCCTTCGGGTCAATCTGGGTCAAATCCATGACTCATCGCTATCACTTTCAAATCCTTCAGTCAGCAATGTTGACCCTGGCTCTACTGCCTCAACTTCAATGATGGTTACGAACACTGGGAATGGCCAGGACAACTTCGCCCTGGGAGTAAAGGACCTCTCCCCGGGGTGGCTGGTGGAGCTCTCCGAGACCTATGTCACAATCGATGGCAGACACTGCAACTCTTCCACGAACTGTGACAGGAAGAGTGTCGAAGTGCAGATCACCGTCCCCGCGAATGCCAAGTCTGGAATCGAGTTCCCAATCACGATGTACGTCAACTCACAGGGAATCACCCTAGATGAGGTGTCTGCAACGGTGACCGTGGCCGCTGTTCATGCAGGTAGCATCGACCTTCCTTCCGATTCTCAAACTGGGAGATTCGGACAATGGGTCTCTTTCCCATTAGGACTAACCAATGCTGGCAACACACAGGACAACTTCGCCCTGTCTTCCTGCGATCCGAATATCTCAGAGTCATGCGAAGAGACAAAGTGGAATTCTAGGTTCAAGGACGACCAGGGCAACGAGATTTCCCAACTGACAATCCAATCAGAGGAAACCGCACAGATTTCCCTCGAAGTTCTCGTTTCTGACAATATCAACAACAACTCCGAGTCATTCGATGTGAGGATTGGGATTGTCGGGACAAACATCATGATGTCAGAATCTCTGACTGTAACCGTTTCCAACTTCAACTACAGCATGTCGGTGGCATTCGAGAGTCCGGGTGAAGACCCATCACTGATGCGCTTCTCTCTACCCCCCGGTGGATTGTCATCCCTTTCATTCCTGATTGCAAACACAGGTGACGGAGGGGCGGATGACGTTGTCATCTCCGTCTCCGGCATGGATTCCTCGGTTCTGAGAACAATAAGCGCCGATGGCCAGGTTCTGGAGGGGGACGAGGTCACCGTACCAGCAAACGGGCATGTCTCGGTCACCATAGATTTCGAAGTCCTCGATGTGGATAGCGGGACATCGGGAGTAATCAGAGTGGGCGTCACATCGAAGAAGAATACGGGGCAGACTCCGTCTTATGTCGACTTGGTAGTGGATATTCGATCAATCCACGATCTGCAGATTGACATGGAAAGCAGTCAGACGAAGGAATCCTCGTACCCAGAAAATACAGAGTTCACAATATTCGTAACCAATCATGGAAACATAGAGGAGGAAGTAGAAGTCCTCACCAGCGATTCCCTAAGGGGGTGGACAGTAGACGTGATTGGCGACGAGTTCAAACTCCAACCAGGGCAAACAAAAGAGGTCACCGTGAGAGTCACTCCCCCCAGTCAGATGATTGCTAATGACGAGTACTTCTTCACAGTAATAGTCCAACCAAAGGACATGCCAGTAGCCGGCGAACCAATCGATCTGACAGTCGAGTCAACTGTCGGTGTCGGGGTACTATCGGGTGATGCACAGAAGGCGATTGCAATGGCCATTATTCTGATCGGTTCGATCGCCCTGACATACCTCTTCATCAGGATCCGAGCGGAGAATCGGATGATGTCAGACTCCAACTACGTGGAACTCGACGATTGACAGTTCCCAGTCCTTCGTTCGGATACGCTTATGTCAGTAATTTTTGTGGCCATGTTCAACGGTCCCTACGGGACCGAGGGTGATACCATGAGTACTGTAGCGGAGATGTACCTTCCAGTAGCCGTCATGACCCTAGTTGGAATCGGTTTTCCGGTTGGCAGCTTCATCGCCACTCGCTTCCTCAGGCCAACCCCGAAAGGATCAGATCCCAGCAAGACGAGATCCCTCCTCCTCCCGGGTTATGAGGCCGATCACACCCTCTACATCCGAAGGGACTCCACCTACGAGTGCGGCTCTGAACCACTCGGGGATGCAGACATCAACTTCCACTTCCAGTACTACTGGTACGCCATAGTCTTCCTAGTGTTTGACATCGCATTCATGTTCCTGGCCTTCGGTGGGGTGATGGCCATCCAGAAGGGGAATGGGGTGCTACCTGACGAGGGAGCAATAACCAGCGCCCTACTGACGATGTCAATCTTCATGCTCCTCATGAGCCTTGGGGTTTGGCACGTCTTCAGGAAAAGAGGAAGGATATACATCTGAGGGATTCGATGGACGGAGATGGCCAGAACTACTCGCTTTTCAACAGCAGAATGCTGGTGGATACAGTCGGCGATATCACTGACGAGGCCCTGAAGGCCAGTAAAATCAAGGACGTTATTGGAGTTCTAGTTGGACGTGTATTCAACTGGAGCCAGAGAAAGTCCCTTTTCCCTCTTCACCTTGGTATCAAGTGCTGTGCACTCGAGATGGCAGCAGCCGGTGCAAGCAGGTTCGACGCCGAGCGCTTCGGAGTATTCTTCCGTTCGAGCCCGAGGCAGTGCGACGTACTCCTGGTCAATGGCCCAATTAGCAAGAAGTTCGCTGATCCAATCGTCAGGCTCTGGGAGCAGATGCCAGAGCCCAAGTGGTGTATCGCTATGGGTGAGTGCGCCATATCCGGTGGCCCCTACTTCCAATCATACAACATCCTAGAGGGCGTTGACACGATTATTCCAGTTGACGTATACATCCCTGGGTGTCCACCAAGGCCCGAGGCTCTAATCGATGGGTTCGACAAGCTCCGTCAGAAGATCATCCGAATTGGAGCGGCTCCTGACGATGCCGCGCCCGAATCGAATAAACCCATCATCATTGGAGATGTCTAGGAGGGATGGAATTGGGCAAGGTCGTTCCAACATCAAATCAAAAGTCAGCCGCTGAGACAATGGCATCCGCACTATCCTCCATGGACGGAGTCGAAGCAGTAGTATCGGAGAGGAAAAACGGCACAAGCCCACGAAACATAGTATCAGTGGATTGCTCGAGCGAGAATTGGCGCCATTTGGCTGTGTGCATGAAGGTTGAGCACGGTATAGACTACTGTTCCATGATTACAGGAATCCATTGGCCCGAGGGTTCTCCCGACAAGAACTGGGAGGTGATCTACCACTTCATGAGAATGGGAGTCACTGATCCCCCAGTGGTAGACGGCATGGTCCAACCTATCGTCAAGGACCCATCAAAATTGGAAGGAAAAGACATCCCTCTGGAGGTCGAAGTGAGAATCGCGCTCCCAGAAACAAGAGAGCCCACGGTAGCATCTGTTCAGGACATCTGGGTCGGAGCAGACTGGAACGAGAAGGAGACGTGGGATCTTGTCGGCATAGACTTTGAGGGTCACGAAGGAATGCGCAGGGTGCTGCAACCCCATGAGACTCCAGTTGGATTCCACCCCCTCCAGAAGCAACACAAGCTCCGATACCACGACTTCGAGGAGATGTACGACGATGTCCAAGGATTCCTGAGGAAACCTTCGGATACTGGGAAGATCAAGTGAGGCGAGAATATGGCAGAAATGTGGATTTCTATGGGCCCGCAGCATCCGATGACTCATGGTCTCTGGACACTCAAGGTGAAGGTCGACGGTGAGACCGTTGTCGACACCGAACCAGACTTGGGGTACATCCATCGCGGAGTAGAGAAGATATGCGAGTCAAGGGACTTCACGCAAATCACAACCTACTGTGACAGATTGTGTTATGCCAGCGCTAACACATGGTCACACTCCTACATCTACGCAGTTGAGGATCTCCTCGAGGTCGAGGTCCCAGAGAGGGCCGAGTACATCCGTCTAATCGCAGTCGAACTGCAGAGGATAGCTTCCCACCTGATGTGGCTGGGGGCCTATGGTCCCGACATCGGAAACCTATCCGTGATGGTCTGGTGCCTGAGAGAGAGAGAGATGATGATGGATCTACTCCAGGAGCTCGGTGGTTCGAGAATGCACTACAACTTCCCCCGTGTCGGGGGCGTGAAGAGGGACCTTCCTCACGGGTTCGCACAGAGGACAAGGGCAAAGGTCAGTCTATTCCTGAACCGAATACAAGAGTACGAGGCCCTGTTCGACGAGAGCACAATCTTCCTAATCAGGACCCAGGGGGTCGGCTACTCCAAACCAGAGGAGATGGTCAACCATGGCGTAACCGGGCCCAACCTAAGGGCCGGCGGTGTAAACTACGACATCAGAACTGCACACCCCTACTCTGTTTACAGCGAGTTGGATTGGGAGCCTCCCGTCGAGCGACCATCAATCAAGGGCGCAGACTGCTATGACAGGTACAGAATCCGCGTCGAGGAGATGAGGGTCAGTGCCATGATGGTACTGGAGGCACTGGATAAGATTCCCCGCGGAGCCGACACATACCACGAACCAGGGGATCCCGCCATTCTCGCCAAAGCACCCAGCAGATCTCCAGAGGGAGCTTCCGGATTCCACCACTTTGAAGACAGTCGCGGCGAATCCATGTTCTACCTCGCCGGTGGCGGCGAGGGCAGGGGAAAGATGCCATACAGGGTCTCAATCCGATCTCCCATGTTCATCACCATTCCTTACGCATCCAAGTGTATGGTGGGTTACAAGGTAGCCGATATTCCAGCGATAATGGGCTCCTTCGACCCATGCATAGGGGAGACAGACAGGTGATATGATGGCTACTGGCGACTGGTTGGACCTAAGAGGATGGGTCGAGGGACTGGTTGGATGGTCAATGGACAATGCCCACGACATCCTTCCCTCGAAGGACCTCGATCTTACAGTCACTATTTCCCCTCCAAAGGGGATTTGGCCCGAAGACATCGTACTAGGCAGTGTTCTGAATCTCCAAGACGGATTCGGGCAGATGCAACCAGCTCTAGAAGGACTCTTCTCGGCCACGATGATTTGCACCGTAGTATTCACTACGATGATGCTGACAATGCTCCCAATACCATACATCGAGAGGAAGTTCATCGGCCGGCTGATGGACAGGCTTGGGGCCACGACCGCACTCAGGAGCCTCTGGATAGGTGAGAGCGGCGTCACTGCAGGAGAATGGTGGAATCAACTTCCTTTCGGCATGGGTGCCCCAATAGGCTGGCTGAACAAGACCCTGAACTCGATATGGGGCAACGATCACCATCTGGAGGCAGTTTCTAGGGTAAACAATAGGGGCTACCACGGCTATTGGTTTCTCCTACCTGGATTCTTCCAGGCCTTCGCCGACTTCACCAAGTTCGCTGGCAAGGAGCACATCGTTCCCAAGGAAGCCGACAGGCCGGTTTACGAGGTCGCACCGGTGATCATCATTTCCACGACCGTTCTCGTCTTCGCCTTCATTCCGTTCGGTCCACACTTCTACGTCTCAAGTCCAGAACTTTCAGTAGTCTTCATGATGGCCATCTTCGGGGTGGCTCCCTTGGGTGTCTTCTTCGCCGGATGGTCTTCCAACAACAAGTACACCCTAATCGGAGGAATGAGGTCGGCTGCCCAGCTAACCGCTTACGAGATCCCCCTCCTCATCACAGTCCTCGGAGTTTGCGTGATCAGCGGCTCGTTCAACTTGATAGAGATCGTCGACTTCCAAGCCGAAGAGTCCAACGTGTGGAATCTGTTCATGCTCCCACTAGGCGCAGCCCTCTTCCTGATCACCATGATAGCCGAGGTGGAACGTATCCCCTTCGACATGCCAGAAGCCGAGGCGGAGCTCGTAGAGGGATGGTGGACCGAGTACGGGGGGATGCGCTGGGGGCTCATGTTCGCGGCTGAGTACCAACGCTGTTACGCTGCCTGCCTGCTATTTGCGCTCTTCTTCCTCGGTGGCTGGGAGGCTCCTTTCCAGGGCACAATGGAGTCACTCCCTATCGTAGGAGGTTCCCTCGAGTTCCTCCTGTCTCTGATTCCCGGAATAGTCTGGGTCCTGATCAAGGCATGGGCCCTATTCGCAGTTTTCGTCTGGATAAGGGCCTCACTGCACAGGGTTAGGACCGATCAGATTCTCGAGTTTGGATGGCAATGGCTACTCCCGTTGTCCATAGTCAACCTAGCCGTGGCGATGTTCCTCAGGGTTTGGGTTTGGGATGGCAGCTGGGGCATTGTGGCACCCGTAGTGATGATCCTGTCCGGAATAGTCGGGCTGGTGATACTCGTTGTCGACGAGGACAAGGAGGCCCTTGAGAGCATGAGGAGACCATACAGCACATACGCAGTCACAAAGGCATACCCTGGAAGACACCCTGACTCCAAACTAGAAGATCTCCAGAGGCAATACACCTCCTATTCCGCAGTGAAGGCAGCGCCCTCTGTTAGCCCATCAGATACGGAGGCGGGCACATGAGCTACCACCCGCACGGTACCCCCAGCTTCCGAAACCTCGTGGTCAGGCCCATGTGGATTACCCTGAAGACCGCTCTGCGGACAGTCCCGTTCCTCGGCAAACTCAAGTTCCTGAAGAACGGATATCACGCCCAACCCGCTGACATGCTAGACCCCGAGACATCCAGAAGAGTCGGTGACTCGCACCCTAGCTCCGAACAGAAGTTCTCCGCTGATAGGGAGACGAGCCAACTCATGCCTTTCGTGGAAAGGCCAGTGACTGTGATGTACCCATACGAGAGACTGGATGACCTCGAACCATGGCTTTTCGTCCCTGGGAACTACAACGGGAGGATTGGGGTGATTTGGGAGACTTGCACTGCTTGTAAGCAGTGTGTCAGGGCTTGTCCCAACGATTGCTTGCACATGACTTCGGAGGTTAGGGTGAACGTCCTGGATACGGCCGAGGAGGGAGATGAATGGCATGGATTCGGCAGCGAGATCGAGGTCGGAGGCCTGGCTGCCATGCCTAGGAAAGACTTCCACGAGATCGAGGAGCAGCACGATTTGGTCAAGGACCACACATCGGCCCCTCAGCAGTACGATTTCGGAGAAATTATCGATATCACAGGAGACGTAGCCACGGTAAATTGGAGGGATGGTTCAGGCCATCAGGACGTCGATCTGAGCGCGATCAGACCAGCAGAGGAGGACATAGTATCGGGCAGGATCGACCTCGGGAGGTGCATGTTCTGTGGCCTTTGCATGGAGGCATGCCCGTTCGAGTCCTTCTTCATGACCAACGAGTACGACGGAATGTCCGGTTTCTCAAGAGAAGACCTCTGGATGGATGCCGGCAGGACCAGAGTACTGCCCTCGGTCCACAAGGAGAGGGTAGACATGGAACTTGCCAAGCGCGCCAAGAAAGAGAAGTCCAAGCGGGAAAGGAAAGCAGCCAAGGCGGAGGCCTGATTATGGTCAACTTCGAGTCGGTAATCTTCGTTATCGTCTCCGGCGCTGCCATAGTCGGAGCCCTGGGGTGCGTCTTCTCCTCGAGAGTGGCTCACTCCTTGCTCTGGCTGATGTTCACATTCTTCGCAGTCGCAGCGGCATTCCTA
Organism: Methanobacteriota archaeon; assembly: GCA_004195615.1. Lineage (GTDB taxonomy): Archaea > Thermoplasmatota > Poseidoniia > Poseidoniales > Thalassarchaeaceae > UBA36. Next base: position 23,122 of record PSPW01000011.1, read on the forward strand.
ATGGCCAGTGCGGAGATGCTCGCCGCAATCCAGATTCTGGTCTACCTCGGCTCGGTGATGCTAGTGGTCCAATTCGGGGTGATGCTGACCCGTCGCAGGATCCAGGACGTCGAGTCACTCCCCACTTTGAACGCAATTTCGGTGGTTTCCAGTGTAGGGATTTTCGCATTCATACTAGTCCTCCTGAGAGGGATGATGGAACACTCAATGTGGGACTCTGATCCATCCACTGCACCCACTACGCTTGGATTCGCTGACGCGATCTTCAACGACTGGACGATGGCCACGGTGATTCTCGGGTCATTGCTGGCAATGGCAATGATTGGCGCGTCCTACCTAGTGAGGGACGAGAGACTCGTCAACCTCCTCTGGGACATGGGGGCCGAGGAATGATCGATCCAAGCTGGATTGCAGCCCTCGGGGTCATCCTATTCGGGATTGGCCTTCTTGGCACATTCTACCACAAGAATGCGATTGTCGTGCTAATGTGCATTGAGCTTATGCTTAACGCCGCCAACCTGAACTTCGTCGCAGCAGCCTCTCACTATGGTGACGTGGACGGCTGGGTCTTCACAGCCATTGCAATCTCCATTGCAGCTGCCGAAGTAGCAATTGGACTCGCAATACTACTCTCCCTGTACAGTACGCAGGGGACAATCTCGCTCGATGGAGCGAGGGAGCTCAGGAACTAGGTGATTTGATGTCTGGATCTAGCAACGAGTACAACCTCCTCCTACCCCTCATACCGGTACTCTTGCTGGTTCCCGCGTTGTACATCTCTGGGATGGAATCGTACGATGCAGCCTTCCTGATCGTCTTAGCACCCTTTATCGCCTTTCCGACAATCATCATCGCCGGCCAATTGTACAACGGAAACGAGACATGGAAGAACAAGATGAAGGAAGGAGGGATAATCGGCCTCGGAGCCCTGCTAGTCTCCCTCTCCGTCTCCGTGTGGATACTAATCGAGTACCTCGCAGAGATCCACCACTTCTCGGGTCACCAGGTCACCTCTTGGATTGAGTGGATCTCCTTCGAAGTTCTGCAGTCGGACTACACCATGAGTTCCACGAGGGTCTTCGGAGTAGGTGTCTGGATAGACTCAGTAACCCTGATGCTCCTGTTCGTCGCAACCTTCCTCTGCTTCCTGATTTGCTGGTTCAGCCTTGGCTACATGAACACGGACCCAATCAACGAGGACCGCAACCATCGCTTCTACGCCGAGTTCGTTCTCTTCGCCATGGGCATGTTCGGAATGGTACTAGCTGACAACTTCCTGTGGCTTTTCATCTTCTGGGAGATTATGGGACTCTGCTCGTACCTTCTTATCGGATTCTACTTCTGGAAGGAGAGCGCTGCATATGCTGCGAAGAAGGCCTTTCTGACCACAAGAGTCGGTGACGTATTCCTGATGGTAGGGCTGCTGATCCTCTATGACATCTACGGTTCACTCGAGTTCTCAGTGATCTTTGCGGACCCCTCCCTCCATGGTGCTGTGAACTCAGACAAACTGTTCTGGGCACTTCTGATGATGTTCGTCGGAGCCATTGGCAAATCAGCCCAGTTTCCACTCCACGTTTGGCTCCCCGATGCAATGGAGGGTCCGACTCCCGTTTCCGCGCTCATCCACGCAGCCACTATGGTCAATGCCGGACTGTACCTAGTCGCTCGCATGGTGCCATTCGTAGACGTGGGTCACCATGGCGTAGCAGGTTTGGAGGATCTCGGCCTAATAGTGGCCTACATCGGAGGAATCACCGCTTTCATGGCAGCATCGATAGCATTCGTGCAGAATGACATCAAGAAGGTCTTAGCATACTCGACGATGAGCCAACTCGCCTACATCTTCACCGGGCTCGGATCCGCCCTCTGGTTCTACAACCACGGCGAGCATCACGCTGCCACCTTCGTCTTTGGAGCCTCAATGTTTCACCTATTCAACCACGCCATGGCCAAGGGGATGCTGTTCATGGCCAGCGGATCAGTTATCCACGAGGTGCACCATGCCCATGACCACCTGCATGAGGAAGGAAACGAACACGATGACTTCGACCCGCAGGACATGCGGAACATGGGAGGTCTGGCATCCAAGATGCCCGTGACCTCGACCGCCATGATGATTGGCTCGATGTCCATCATCGGGGTTCCCCTTATCGGAGGTTTCTGGTCCAAGGAGGGAATCATCGCAGAGACATGGCTTGCCGCACTGGAGCACGAGCCCCTGATGATTGGCCCAGCAATCCTGATTCTCCTCACTGCTGGCATGACCGGGTTCTACATGTCCAGGATGTGGTTCATGACCTTTGCAGGAGAGCCCAAGCACGATGTTGTCAACCACGTCCACGAGTCCACCCCATGGATCAAGGAGCCATTGGTGATTCTGGCAGTGATCAGCGCCCTCGGTGGCTTCCTCCTCGCGCTCTTCGGAGTCATCGACTACCTCTCAGGCGAGTACGACCACCTTGCACTGCACAAGCCCAGCCTTCTCGAGGCGATAGTCTACGAATTGGAACACGCCTTCTTGCCAAAGAACCCCAATCTGAGAATCGTCGGCTGGACTACCATACTCCTGTCCTTCATCATCGGCCCGATATTTGCCGCAAGAGTCCATGGGGGGAAACTGGCCGAGGGCCATCGGGCCTCGCCCATGGTAGCATGGTTGACCTCACTTTCTGGAATGTTCGGCTCTCAGGATGCCACGGAACTGTCCCAGTCCAGCCTCTCTGAGGCTCTACAGAACCGACTCTACTTCGACTACTACTACGAACTAGCCCTCTCCAAGACCGTCCTCCCCTTCGCTGTCTTCGCTGCCTGGTTCGACAAGACCGTCATCGACGGAATCGTCAAGAAGGTCGCGTCGTATTCAGTCCTCGGTTCGTTCCAGATTCGAAGGGTCACAACGGGACGGGCCAGTGACTACATCCTGATGCTGACCGTAGGGACACTCTCGATTTTCGCCTTGGCTTGGGGGGTGAGCGGCTGATACTTAGCATACTCTCCCTCTTACCGATAGCAGTCGGGCTCGCTCTGATGGCACTACCTCACATTCTGCCCGAGGTACTCTCCAAGCAGATTTCCGGGGTCACGAGGAACATTTGCATGGGCGTCGCACTGGCTCTTTTGGCAATATCCACATGGGCAGCAGCGACATCCCTTGGCGACATCAACTGGATGGACATCAACTTCGGGGGGTACGAGCTCGAGAATACACCGTTCGAGATCATCCCGCAAATAGGCGTCTCGTGGCACGTAGGCGCCGACGCTCTCTCGCTTCCGATGATTTGGCTAACCGCCCTCGTTGTCCCCCTCTCGATGCTTGTCGAGTGGGATGCCAAGAAGGGGCAATACTTCCATCCACTACTCTTAGTGATGGAAGGCGCGATGATTGGGGTTTTCATCTCACTCGACCTATTCGTATTCTACGTTTTCTGGGAGATGACGCTGATTCCCATGTTCTTCCTAATCCTAGTCTGGGGCGGTGAGGAAAGGCGCTACGCGGCGATGAAGTTCTTCATTTACACGTTCACCGCCAGCGTCGTCATGCTAATCGGAATCTTGGTGATGTACTTCAACACGGGAGCATCCATCTCGGAGAGATCGTTCGACATGATAGCGATGCTCGATAGCGGCAGGCAGATGAGCGAGGGCCTGAGGCATCTTGTCTGGGTCCTTCTCCTAATCGGATTCGCGACCAAGATGCCCAGCGTACCCGTTCACACATGGCTCCCAGACGCTCACGTGCAGGCCCCCACTGCTGGCTCAATGATCCTAGCTGGGGTGATGCTCAAGATGGGCGCCTACGGATTCCTCAGGGTCGCCGTCACCGCCTTCCCAACATCCACCGTCGTGTTCACCCCTCTCCTAGTCGTCCTGGGGATGGCCAGCCTCGTATACGGTGCTTGGGTTTGCATGGGGCAGACCAACCTCAAGCGCATGGTCGCCTACTCCTCGGTGTCCCACATGGGCCTGATATTCCTCGGTATCGCGACAATGCAACCCCTCGGTATTGCAGGCGCCCTGTTCATGATGTTCGCTCATGGCATCATCAGCCCACTCCTGTTCGCCGTCGCTGGTGCCTTCAAGCACCATTACCACACCCTGGAGATCGGGTCGATGCGGGGAATCGCCCACCACAGCCCATGGCTGGCAGGACACATGATGCTCGGTTGGATGGCCAGCCTTGGACTCCCCATGATGGCAGGCTTCGTAGCGGAGATCGCAATCATGATCGCCTTCTGGATGACATTCGGATGGCTGGTCCTCCTCCCAGCACTCACCCTCGTGATTACCGCCGTCTACTACCTGACCTCGATGCAGAGGACCATCTTCGAGTCGAACGACCCTCATCATGGAGTTCTCCCAGACACGCTGCATCATGAGCCACGAGACATCACGTGGCATGAGAATGCGGGCATGACCATACTTGGCGTGCTAACTGTTCTCTTCGGGATACTTCCGTTCTTCTTCTGGGACATGATGTCATACTGGAGCACCGAGTTCATGGTTCAACTTCTCTCCGAAGCAATGCAGTCAGAGGGGGTGAGGCCTTGACGTCAGAGCTGGAAGGGATGGACATCCAACTCCTTCTGCCGGAGCTAGTGTTAACTCTAGGTCTCGCCGCCATAATCATCATCCCCAACCTTGGGGACGCTAAGTTCAGGATTCCGCTCACGAGCATCAGGATACCAGTGCTGATTGGCGGCACGAGATTCCCAGCGACCAGAGACCCACGGCTACCCAACTGGATGACACTGGCGACACTATCTGCAGCTCTAGTCGCTTCGACGATGACCCTGCTGGACCCTCCCTCATCAGGACAGGTGGGCAGCAGCCTAGAGGTCGACCAGTTCAGTTCCCTCCTCACGAACCTCTTCATCTGCGTCCTGATACTATGCGCAGTCTCTGCGACCCAGAGAATCCCATCTGATCCCGATGCGCCTGCCCCCTCCGAGGGCGACGACGAGGAAACCGAGAGCAGCAAGACCGCCGCCCTCTACGACAACAGGAGGCAGGCAGACTTCCACATCCTGCTCCTTACCTTAGGCATTGGCATGTCACTAATGGCCAAATCCACTCACCTGTTCATGCTCTTTGTCTGCCTGGAGCTCGCCTCACTCTCCTCGTACGTCCTAGTAGGATTCCACAAGGAGTCAAAGGAAGGTGGGGAAGCGGGGACGAAGTACTTCATCGTGGGCTCGGTCGCATCTGCGGTCGGAATCTACGGGATGTCACTGCTCTACTTGTGGAACGGAGACCTCAGTGTCGACGGCCTCTCCCAGTCCTGGCAGTCCATGGAGACACTAGACCCACTCGCAGCAGCGGGAGTAGGGATGATGCTGGTTGCGTTTGGCTTCAAGGTCGGAGCCGCCCCATTCCACCTCGCGATTCCCGACGCCTACTCTGGAACGTCTTCGATGGTCGCAGGAGTGCTAGCAACCGCCTCAAAGGCGATGGGATTCGTCGCCCTGCTGAGGCTCCTAGTGACCATAGCCATGCCCGCATCGGGCCCCGCATTCTGGTTCGGGACGCTAGCTGCCATCTCCGTGGTCACCATGACATGGGGTAACCTAGCAGCCCTTTCCAGCGAGAACCCGAAACGGGTCTTCGCATACTCCAGCGTCGCCCATGCGGGATATATGCTCGCAGCGGTATCGGCAATCGGGTCGGGGCTCGCGGACTCCGCCGCTCAGGAGATGATAGTAATGGCCGTACTCTTCCACCTGTGCGTCTTGGTACTGTTCAAGATGGGCCCATTCATGGTGCTCTCCTCGATAGAGAGGGAGGGCTCCAGCCACAGGGTCTCCGGCCTGAACGGGCTCGCCAGCAGAGACCCGCTCCTCGCGGCATCCATGTTCGTGTTCATGCTCTCCCTAGCAGGGGTGCCACCATTCTCAGGATTCCTCTCCAAGCTTCTGATGATCAATGGGATTGTGGCCGTCTCAGCTGGGACCGGAGGAGCATCGACCATCCTCTCATGGGCCTTCAGCGTCGAACCGGTCTTTTGGCTGGCAGTAGCTGTGGTGCTCAACAGCGCCCTTTCCATGTTCTACTACCTCAGGATGGGCATGGTGATGTTCTTTGAGCCCAACGAGCGCGGGGAGTCTCCTCCATGCAGCCCAGTGGTGCGTGCACTAATCGTGTCGATGGCGATCCTCTCGCTGGCATTCGGTATCGGACCTCCGAGCGAATGGCTGTTGGGCCTCGCTCAGGACGCCGCGGCTACGCTCCTGTCTTGATAGCAGGCTCAACTTCACATAGGGGCTCCATGACCGAGGCACGATGGCCCGTAGGGAGGAGTCAGTAGACACAGAGCTGCTAGCGCAGATGGAGTCTGGTGGCGATAGGATACGCGTACCCCTACCCAAGCGAAAGGTGAACGAGATGTTCGCCATAGCAGACCAGATTTTAGGCGGACGGAGGATCCGTTCTATTTGCGAGGACGGGGAGTCCCGCCTTGCTAGGATTCCCGGCAAGATGCGACGCCGACAATGGGTCAGGGAGGGTGACCTGATCGTGATTCAGCCATGGGAGTTCCAGGACGAGAAGGCGAATGTGTGCATGCGCTACACCAAGACTCAGTCCCTCTACCTGTCTAGGAAAGGGGTTCTTCCCGAGATAGTGGACATGTTCGGAATGTCTACTGACGAGGTCGAGGAAAAATCCCCTGAGAAAGAACCCTCCGAGGAGGATCAGGGTCTCGAGGAAGAGACTGACACCAAAATCACCAAGGAATCACCAGAGCCAGCCGTAGACGATGACGACATCGACTCCTTCTTCGGGTGAACAGATGCCCTCGGACGAGGAATGGGAAGAACCCGACCTTGACCGGATGATGAGATCTGAGAGGAAGCACGAGTGGATTTCTGAGCCCAAGTACAAGCGGATGTTCGACGACATAGAGGATGCCCTCCAGGGAGTCATGGGGAAGGGGAAGTTCGAATGGGTGGATCGCAGGGTCTTCGACCAGGTCTTCGACCGATTAACCCTACTAGCCCTGCACAAGCTGATGCAGCAAGGGGGGATACAGACGATCGACTACCCCATCGCCAGGGGGAAGGAGGCTCATGTCTTCCGAGCAACCTCGGCAAACGGGCCTCTCGCAGTGAAGATATTCCATACCACTAACGCGGTCTTCAAGGGCCTAACCAAATACATAGACGGGGATCCCCGGTTCTCGGGCCTCTCAAGACGACATAGGGAGCTAGTGAATATCTGGGTGAGGAAGGAATCCAGGAACCTGAAGAGGATGAGAAAGAGCGGCCTTCGAGTACCAGAGCCACTCTTCAACCTCAAGAACGTCCTTGTCATGGAGTTCATCGGTGTCGAGGGAACTCCAAGCCCTCGTCTGAAGGACATCGAGGTGAACGATCCAGGCGCGGTTTTCGACGACCTACTCGAAATCCTAGCGGTGATATGGCAGACTTGCGATCTCGTACACGCCGATTTCAGCGAGTACAACATCCTCTGGAGACAGGGAGTTCCATGGGTCATCGACGCCGGCCAGGCAGTCACCACCAGGCACCCGAACGCCAAGGAGTTCCTAGTCAGGGATGTTACGAGACTGACGGAATGGGCAGGACGCAAGGGGCACGAGACCCAAGTCGCAGAGAACCTAGTGAGGGTACTGGACGGGCCGGTTCCCGACTTATCAGAGAATACTAGCGTGGATTAAAGCGACAGCTACTGTCGCGGAACCACCATGGAGCACCTCAGCAGAGTTCCCAAGGACAGGATAGCCGTTCTCATAGGGAAGTCAGGCAAGACTCGGAAGATGATTGAGGAGGCTTGCGAGGGCGACCTCAGCATAGACTCCAAGACCGGTGACGTGTCCATCTCTTGGAAGGGAGAGCCAGACCCAATCAAGAGGATGAAGGCCCCAGAAGTTATTTCTGCGATAGGCAGGGGCTTCTCCCCGAAAAGGGCAATTCAGCTCCTAGAGGACAACGTCTTCCTCCGGATGTATGACATCAGGCAGTGGGTAGGGCGTCAGCCGAACCAGACCCGCAGAATGCGGAGCCGGCTCATCGGCACCAATGGGAGGATAAGGACCCTAATCGAGGAGATTTCAAGGTGCGAGATCACGGTCTACGGTTCAACAGTGGCAGTGATGGGGGACAACGACGGGCTCTCGCTCGCGACACCTGCGATAGAGGGGATACTGGGCGGCTCAGAGCACAGCACTGTGCTCTTCGGCCTCGAGCAGGACAAGAGGAGACAGAGACTCCGCTCGAAAAACCTCGAGACCTTCAGCGACAAGAGCTCAATCGCCTCCGACTCCTTCGAATCGATGGTACCGGGCTTCTCCGAGGCACGCAAGAAGATGACTGACGAGAAGCCCCTAGATACGGAAGACGACAAGAGCGGCAGCTTCGACGAGGAGTGATTCACCGTCACGCATAAGGGAGAATGACCATCCGTAGACCCGTGAACAACCCGCTCGATGAGGCTCATCCGTACGAGAGATGGGCGATCAACGCCTTGCTGATTGTCTTCCTCCTGATTTTCCTCGGCATTGGGCTCGAGTGGGCAGGAATAGAGAACTTCCTCTCAGAGTCCCTAAACGAGTACTTCATCGACCAGATAAAGGGGGAGTCAACCGGTGATTCTGGTTACAACACGGTCAACACGATGACCTACGCCGTTGTTCTAGGGCTGTTCGTAGTTGCCCTCTCCGCATGGCTCAGGGGTCTCGGCATAGACCCGAGCGATACCACTGTGCTAGCCCTGCTCCCATTCATCACATGGGCGGTCTTCGGAGAGATCGCAGAGGATGCGGAGTTGTTCGGAGCTGGTATGGCTCCATACTTCGTCAGCCCGGGCATCCACTTCCAGGCTGCCTTCTGGGTGGTATTGGCTGGTGCAACAGGGATCTCCTTGGATCGTGCCGAGAGAGGGGAGAACTCCCAGAAGAATGACCTCGAGATCCTCGCCTCCGGCCTGATTCTGATGCAATTCATCGTATACGCCTCCTCGATTTCAGGAAAGGTTGGCGATCAACTGAACCTCTGGCCGATGCTCCTTGGAATAGCCATCGCAATAGCGTTCGTTTGGTGGTCCCGAGAGATTTCGGTCCTGTTCTCGAACGTCCAGAGGATGATCTACCTCACTGGAGTCGGGGGGTCACTGATATTCTTCGGGGCACTCGCCTCATTCGCAATCCACGAACCACCTTCGACGGATCGTATCTGGCCTTTGGTAGTCGTCATAGGGACACCCTCTCTTGTCTGCTACTGGATGTACACTCAAGGCAGCAGCGCTGCAGAGGAGCTCTCCAGACAGGGTCTAGTGGCAGGGATACTGCCATCAGGAATGACCGACGAAGAATACAAGACCACTCCAGCAGAGAAACTCCCCGAGAAGGCCATTATCGAGCCACTTAGGTCACGGGCTATCATGGCCCAACCACTCGTATTCCTAGCCGTGGCGGGGCAGATTATGGACGGTCTCGCCACATGGATTGGGATCGATGGGTTCCCCGGTCTAGGGGAGAAGCATGTGGCCTCCCAGCACGTCATTGATGCTGGTTTGTGGACCAACGAAAAGCTCGGAATCGAGCACGGACTACTAGATGAGGGCGTCTGGCTCTTCGCACTCGTCAAGTTCGCCCTTGCTGGGCTCATCTACTACGTCTTCTACAGCCTCAACTTCGAGAGAAGGGAGCAGCACCTCAGGCTGCTAATCGGAGTGGCCATGCTTGTTGTTGGGATGGCTCCCGGATTGAGGGACGTCGGCAGACTAACTCTTGGCGTCTAACTTGTGAATTCACGACTCCCGGCCCATTCAATTGAAGTCTCTCCCGCACTCTGGCAGAGCGAGTGACATGGAGAGGTTGCCTAACGGGGTCGATACGAGTGACGAAGACTTCGCTCAGCGTAGGCAAAGGAACGTCTCCCTAGCAGAGGTCCTGAAGTCCAAACTGGACGCCGTCAGGAAGGCTGGTGACGAACCCCACTTCCAGAGGCACAGAGACCGCGGCAAGCGACTTCCCAGAGAGCGGATAGCAGAGGTCTGCGACCCCGGCTCTCCCTTCCTGGAGGCCTCCGCACTAGCTGCAGACGGCCTTTACGACGGAAGGGCAAGGTCTGCCGGGATTGTCACTGGCATCGGACTCGTGCATGGCAAGGAGTGCATGTTCGTCGCCAACGATGCCACGGTCAAGGGAGGGTCATACTACCCAATGACGGTCAAGAAGCACATCAGGGCCCAGGAGATCGCGGAGGAAAACAACCTGCCTTGCATCTACCTAGTGGACTCGGGTGGGGCATTCCTCCCGATGCAGGACGAAGTATTCCCCGACAAGCTACACTTCGGTAGGATATTCAGGAACCAGGCCATACTCTCAAGCAAGGGAATCCCCCAGGTGGCCGCGGTCCTCGGCTCCTGCACCGCTGGAGGTGCATACATCCCTGCCATGTCCGACGAATCGATCATAGTGAAGGGGAACGGCACCATATTCCTCGCTGGACCCCCACTAGTCAAGGCAGCCACAGGGGAGGAGGTTTCCTCCCAAGATCTCGGCGGTGCGGAGGTGCACACTTCCAAGTCGGGGGTAGCAGACCACTACGCAGAGGACGAGGACGATGCGCTCAGGATGGTCCGCAACATAGTCGAGAACCTCAACGTCCCACCCAAACATAGGCTAGAGTCCAAGCCATCGGAGCTCCCAGCATATGACGTTGAGGACCTGATGGGGATAATCCCAGGAGACAACAGAACCCCTTACGACGTCAGGGACGTCATCTCTAGAATCGTCGACGGTTCCAAGTTCCACGAGTTCAAGCGCCGCTACGGAAAAACCCTGGTCTGCGGCTTCGCGAGGATTCACGGCTACCCGGTTGGAATCATCGCGAACAACGGCATCCTGTTCTCGGAGTCATCACTGAAGGGGACTCACTTCGTCGAGCTCTGTGGTCAGAGGGGGGTGCCACTGATATTCCTCCAGAACATCACCGGTTTCATGGTCGGTCGGGAGGCCGAGTCTGGAGGGATAGCGAAGGATGGCGCCAAGCTGGTGACCGCGGTCTCCTGTGTACCAGTGCCGAAGTTCACCGTGATAATCGGCGGATCGCATGGGGCCGGGAACTACGGCATGTGCGGTAGGGCCTACGACCCACGCTTCCTGTTCATGTGGCCAAACGCTAGGATTAGCGTGATGGGCGGAGAGCAGGCGGCCAGCGTGCTGTCCACGGTCGGCAATGAGGACCCAGACGAGATTCGTGCTAAGTACGAGCGCGAAAGCAGTCCCTACTACTCCACCGGGAGGCTGTGGGACGATGGCGTGATTGACCCGAGGGACACGAGGGACGTGCTTGGGCTATCTATTTCTGCCAGCCTCAATGCCCCGATGCCAGAGACCCGCTACGGCGTGTTCAGGATGTGAAAGAATGACCACAGACCCGATGCCAGAGACCGAGTTGTGCAGACTAGACGTTGATGGGGCGGTCGCCAACCTGACACTTGATCGGACGGACGTCTTCAATGCGCTCAACGAGCAGATCATATCAGAGATGGCGGAGATTCTCGAATGGACAGCAGATAGGTCGGTCGGCGTCACAGGCGAACTGCTCTCCGAGGACGGTTACCCGAACCTACGCGTACTCGTCATCAGGTCAGAGGGCAAGCACTTCTGCGCCGGCGCAGACATCAACATGATGCGCGACGGCGGGGAAAAAACTCCTGAGGAGAACCGAGAGGAATCGGACAGGCTGGACAGACTGTTCCACGGTCTCTGGTCCCACCCCTGCTTCACCGTGGCATGCGTTCAGGGAGTCGCCCTTGGAGGAGGCGCGGGGTTGGTCGCCTGTTCGGACCACGTAATCGCTGAGCCTAGGACGAGAATCGCCCTGTCGGAGGCAAAGCTGGGTATCTCAGCGGCCGTGATAGGTCCCTACGTCTATCGTCGTCTCGGAAGTGCCGGTTTCCGCAGACTGGCGATGCTCGCTTCCAGGATTGGCTCAGAGGAGGCACTCAGGATCGGATTCGTCGACGAGGTCGTAGAATCCGCTGAGGCCATGGGGGACGCGGTGTCCGACGTAATATCTGAGGTGATGACCTCCGGCCCAATTGCAGTAACGTCTGCCAAGCGAATGGTGGCGGAGCTTGACCACTGGGAGGGGGACGATGAATCCCTCAGGTTATGGACGCTTGACCTCACTAGCAAGATGCGCGGCTCCTCCGAAGGTCAGGAGGGACTCTCGGCATTCCTCGACGGCAGGCAGCCAGCCTGGTCCCAAGAGGACCGGGAAGGCTGAACATGTCACCAGAATGGATGTCCGATGCCCCCAGGCCTTTCTCCAAGGTCTTGGTCGCAAACCGGGGCGAGATTGCAGTCAGGGTCCTCCAGGCATCCAAGGAGGCAGGCCTCTCGTGCGTGGCAGTCTTCTCGGAGTCGGACTCCTCCTCACTCCACGTTGAACTGGCCGACGAGGCGGTCCTCCTTGAGGGCGACACACTCGATATGACCTACCTCAACGGCAATGCGATAATCGAGGCAGCCAGGTCAACTGGCGCAGATGCCATCCACCCAGGATACGGTTTCCTGTCAGAGAGGGCCGACTTCGCCCGTGCAGTCGAGTCCGCGGGGATTCGCTGGATAGGGCCATCCACTCATGCGATAGAGACGATGGGGGACAAGATCTCCGCCCGCTCCCTGATGATCGAGTCCGGGGTCCCCGTGATACCGGGGGGCCAGATTCCAGTAGAGGAGGGGGCAGATCACCTAGGCGCCCTCGCCAGTGCCGCCGCGAAGGTAGGATACCCGCTGCTGATCAAGGCGAGCGCGGGAGGCGGAGGCAAGGGAATGAGATCCGTCTCAGTGCCGAAGAACCTCAGGGGTGAGTTCGAGGCCGCGGCCAGGGAGGCTTCGTCGGCGTTCGGTGATGGCACGGTGTACATCGAGAGGTTACTGACGAGGGTCAGGCACGTAGAGATCCAAGTTCTGTGCGACTCGCACGGGGGGGCCGTCCACCTCAACGAGAGGGACTGCTCTCTGCAGCGCAGGTACCAGAAGGTGATCGAGGAGACCCCATCCCCAGCAGTCACACCCGAGATCAGGGAAGTGATGGGCGACGCGGCCGTAACCGCGGCCCGGTCGGTCGACTACGTGGGGGCGGGGACAGTGGAGTTCCTCCTGGACAGCAACGGCGAGTTCTACTTCCTCGAGATGAACACAAGGATACAGGTCGAGCACCCGGTCACCGAGATGACCACCGGAATCGACCTCGTCCAGAAGCAATTCGAGGTCGCAGCCGGTCTGCCCATTGGCATCTCTCAGCAGGAAGTCTCACAGAACGGTCACTCTATTGAGGCCAGGGTGTACGCGGAGGATCCGAGCAGGGGCTTCCTTCCCTCGATAGGGGAGCTCGCCGTCTGGAGACCCCCCTCCGGGCCTGGCATCAGGGTCGACTCTGGTGTGCGCGAGGGGGACTCGGTCACCATCGAGTTCGATCCCATGCTGGCCAAGGTGATCGTCCATGCCCCTAACAGGCAGTCCGCGATCAGGAGGCTGGACAACGCGCTCTCCTCATTCGTCGTCCTGGGCGTCAGGACGAACATCGACTTCCTACGAAACGCACTAGCCCACGGCTTATTCCAGAGCGGGAGCATCGACACCGACTTCCTGGACTCCACCGATCCCAGCGAGCTCCGCGGCCCCGATCCCGACCGCCCCACGTTGGTGGCGGTAGCCGCCTCCGCCCAGAGACTGGGGATGGACAGGCAGCATATCGCAGGCACGGAGGTCGTCGACGACCACACAGGCCACCAGGGGGATCCATTCCGGACCCTCGGGAGAACGTTCCCCTGAGGTGATACCATGGAGTGGAGCATTCCCGACGGACCAGAGAGGTACAAGGTCTCATTGCAGGAGGCCGAAGGCACGGTTTCAGTTACCTCGCTAACGAGGGATGGGATCGAAGTACACATCCCCGAGACGTCAATGGATGCCGCGGACAGGCCAGGCAGGGCGATGGTCAAGGTCGGGGGGACAACCAAGCTGGCCCACATAGCCAGGTCCGGTGACACATGGTGGGTCCACATAGATGGCAGGGCCCACGAGGTCGTCTTCCACGAACAGGGTAGCAGGGCCTCCGCCAAGGAGGGCAGCCTGAAGTCGCCCATGCCCGGTACCGTCCTCCAGGGCATGGTCAAGGTGGGCCAGAGGGTCCGTGAAGGTCAGCACCTGATGACCATAGAGGCGATGAAGATGGAGCACAAGATCCTCGCTCCGAAGCCAGGAGAGATCACAAAGATCCACTTCTCGGAGGGGGATCAGGTCGACATGGGATCTTCTCTGGTGGAGATCAGTGACTAGGGACTGAGCTGCCCCTGAGTCAATCGGTTACTATGACTTGTATATCTAATCTTCAGATCCATTATGACGGTCCGTACCATAGAGGGGTTGATTCACTCATCCAGCCCGGGTAGGTATATGGGCAATCGGGGAAGCGGATTTCGAAGAACATTCAAGAAGTCTTCGAACAAGAATAAAACTGACGATTGCTCAAATTGCTACATACCCTATTACCAAATAATTACTAATTCGATTCAGATTACAATCAAAGATAAAATCAGAGATGATTGGAACGAGGAAGCAAAACCCTCGATCTCTAGTACCACGTGTAGGTGCTACGACTTTGTACTCAGTGACTCTGAAATGTCAGATTGGAAAGACGAGTTACTGAAGTCTGCCATCAATGTCAAGATCTCAAAGTGCAACAAACGCACCAAGATTCAACTAATCTCAAACGGAAAGGAAGTCCACCGAATGTATCTCCGAAAACTCAGGGGCGACTCAGAGGGTACCGTACCTGATGCCAGCATAAGCAAGGGTTCCCACGAAGAGACTCTGCAGGTAGTGGACCTGGATCTGCTCAAGGAGAATACGACCGAGGGCTAGTGAAGGACGGCTGTGAACTGGATTCAGCGCTGGTTTACTTTTGTTCATAGGGCAACAAAGGTTGATATCTAATATGGGTGAACCTTAGTTGATGCGTTTCAGAAATTTCGCCATGATTCTCTTAATCATCTCCCCCGCACTCTCTGGCTGCATGGATTTGGAAAAGGCCGAGAAGGCAGGCCAAGATAGCGACGAAATCCTCACTGTCGAGACTGAGCAAACCCAGCTTCTACTCAATGCCCAATCGAACGGATCATGCACCGGTGATGAAAACGAGACGTCGAACATAGATGGTCAGGCCCATGTCTGCAGGGACGGAGAGTTGGTCCCTTTCTACTCCAACGAGGAGGCCCCTGAGGAGCATGGGCCGGAGTTCATCCCTTCGTGTAACATCACTGCTTCCCAGGGGACTGAGATCACCCTGAACCACCAGGAGTGGCCCGAGGTCACAAGTGGGGCATGGCTCGAGGTCCCCGGCCTCTCCACCGTCTACTACGAGAACTCGACCTCCCCCTCGGTGGGCTGGGATGCAGTGAATGTCAATGGGAGCCCAGATGCCGAGGACGGCGAAGGGGGGACTGAGAAGGTCGTCTCCCCGGGACTGGATTGGGCGTGTGGCTACAACTACGAGGTTAAGGTGCCGGTCGGGTACGATCCCGACGTCAGCTACCCCCTGATGATGTTCCTGCACGGGGGCGTGACCTCTGCTGGCCTGGAGTTCTACTTCAGGTTCCTCACAGGGAACTTCTACATGCCCGCCGATGACAAGTACATCATCGTCCAGCCCGCTAAGCTGGAGGTCGACTGGGACCCGAAGAAGACCCTCGATGTTCTGGAGGACGTCAAGTCTCACATGAGTGTCAATGACTCTCGCGTCTACCTGACCGGGCTCAGCATGGGGGGCCGTGGTACGTTCATCGTCGCAGCGGCCCTTCCGGACTACTTCGCCGCCCTGATGCCCCTGTCCCCTCACCACGACCCGTTCCCCTACACCGAACTCGCAGAGGATGTGGCGCACCTTCCCATCTGGATGAGCCACGGCGACTCCGACAACACCTCGTCGTACGAGATGGCGGCCGAGATGGCCGGGATCCTGGAGGTCCTGGGTGCTGAGGTTCAGTTCCGAACGATCGTCGGCGGAGAGCACGAGGGATGGTTCGGGATATATATCGATCCAGAAGCGATGGGGTGGGTACTGTCGAAATCAAGGGACGTCATCTGAGTCTTCGTGGTATACGCCCAAAGGCTTGAGGAGCTGGGCTAATCAGAGGGTATTTATTGCAAGGACAATTGAGATATAATGGAGAAAAGATAATATGACAAAAACAACGAAGGCAAAAACCATCTCATTCTCATTGATAATATTTGGAATACTTGTACTCATTGCTGGGATTATCATGGTACAAAATGGATTTGCAACCTTTGAGGATACCGAGCCTAGAGTTGGACTCTACATTGGAGGTATTTTTACAATAATTGGGGGCGTTTTCTTGACAGTTGGTGGGATAATATATCTTAACTTCGATGGTTTGAAAAAGAAGTTTCTTCGTACGGCAAACAAGAGAAAATGTAATACCTTTCTTCGGTAGAAAGAATGGGTACTCCCTTCGAACCCTATGTATCATCGGGCAATTGAATGGGTGCCACCATAGAACCCATTGAACCGCCATCGATACATTCTCACCGATTGACTGCGATGCCGCTCACACGCTAGGGAAGATGATACCCCTGAGTGTAACAGCTACTATGTTACAGATTCATTTTAGGTGAAAGAATAATGAAAGGACAGATAGTGAAATTTGGATTAGCGGCGAGTGCAGTATCAATCATTGCATCAGTGTATATCTTCTTCATGCATGATGGTGGGGATCCCGACTTAGGGATTTTTGTGGGTTTGTGGGCACCGACTCTAATTCTATTTTCTCAAGAAATTGACAAAATGATTGAATAATCGCAAAGTGACTGTGGCACTCACGGAAACCAATCGTGAGTTCGTAGCTTACTCATTGGTCTTGTTGAATGCTAGCGCTGCTAGGACACCCGCTGTCAACTGCGGTGCGAAATGCATCCATGACTGTGCGATACTCAACTTTCCGACCGTAATCAAGGACACAGTGACCGCTGGGTTGAACGATGCCATGGAAACTTCTCCTACGGTAATGGCTCCAGCGAACACTACTGATGCGATTGCAGCACCATAGTATGGGTTTCCGGATGTTGCTTCAGAGGTCGCGACATTGAGTATCACATAAACCAGTGCGAAAGTGAAAAGAAACTCAGCTAGTAGAACTTCATGAATTTCACTATTCCCAAGTAACGAGGCTGTCTCGAGAGAGCCCCGAGAATACTCCCCCGTGTAGGTATAACCGGACAACAGTGCTCCAAATCCTCCAGCAACGACTTGAGTTGCAATGTATGGGGTGACTTCGGACTTTTCACAGGACCCACGGATCCAGATTCCGATAGTTACTGCGGGATTGAAATGGGCCCCTGAAATATATCCCAAGCTGTAAATCATGGCCATCAGAGTAGCGGCTATCGCGAAACCAGCATGAGTATCTCCAGATGACCCCCAACCTGCGGTTAGGCAGACCGTATAAGTCAGGAATAAGGTTCCGATGAATTCAGCGATCAGTTTCTGTTGGAGGGTGTGCTCTGTCATTGATTGGCCCTTCAAAACGCACCCCATCAAGATTCTTATTAGTCCCAACGCGAATCTCCTAGGTCCAATGAGTGAACATTCCCACCGAATGATTGCTCAGTAGTGTATTCCCTAGCGTTATGTATGCCACGCTACCCTTTCGATTTGCCGGGACTTTAATTCCACCACTCCTCTCCTTCCGGAGTTGTCTCCTTGAACACTTCTTCGACAAAGGAAGAGGCTTTGAAAGGCCCCTCCTTATCCAGATTGATTGTCTCTGTTCGCAGAATTTCTTCCCCGGCAAAGTAGCGTATCTCTAGCCAGTCATCGCCCTGGGAGCTTGTGAATCTTAAGTCTAGGTTCCTCCCCATCTTCCCAGTCTCTTCGAGGTATATTTTCGCGCTTTCCCTAATGTCCTCGGTCTGTTTCCAGAAATCCATCATCGTCCTAATGTGGAGCGTTACCTCTTTGCCGTCGATTTGGGCTCGGAGTGATTTCCCCTCTTCGTCGAAAATGTCGTCTTGGCTCGTCTTCATCATCTTCGTGAAACTCAGAATCTCTCCAAGCTCACCCGACCTAATTATCTGGAATATTCCAAATCCTATGAATAAGACAATGAATAGGATAAATCCAATCTCTCCGGAATTCATGTCCTTGTCAAAGGCATTAGATATGTATAGATGTGGAAGTATGAATCAATGGGTATCAGTGGGCCGAATCAGTCCCTAGCGTGGTATATGCCACGCTACCCTCTGTATCGATGGTTGTGCAATGGGCTTCCCTCTGTATCTATGTCGGGAATAGCCTCAATTAGTCCGGTGAATGCGTCGCGCCATGGAAGATGCTCCATTTGAAGATGAAACAATCCCCGACGACGATGAGAAGCGGATGATGTTCATCGGGATCGGCGCAGTCGGCATCA
>PSPW01000034.1 GCA_004195615.1 Methanobacteriota archaeon
AGGATCAGAGCGAATGCAACGAGGTCACGGGTTCTAATGTGGAAGAACACGTTTTCCACAATAATTCAGAAGGGGTTTAATTCTTCCTCCGTGACTTAATTCAGCATTTCTTGAACACATCAATCAGACTCCAATCTTGTCTGGTAATTGTTCATCTCACTCCATACGCCCATTAAAGCGTGGTGATAGTCGTTCATGTGGAAGCATTTACTCTTGAAATTGGAATAGTCCACTCTCTCCAATGCCTTTACTACGATTGGGATTACTTCGTACTTCTCTATGGTAATCCTGTATCTGTAATCAGCGTTGTCGAGGATTTCAATCTCATAATCAGGCCAATATTCCTCCAATACCCCAGGGGCCCTTGATTTGATTTGGAAACACCCTTCTTTCGTATAGTGTTGTGCAACGGAAAAAAATCCCTTTTCTGTAAATATCCACATCATTCCCACCCCTTTGAGCTCAATTCAACCGAGAACGCCTTGTCCAATGTCCGCTGGCAAGCAGGTGGATTCTTGCATACATGAGTGGGATCTGTACCTTTATGGAAGTTGCAAGCTTTACCCCAAAGGGTAATTGCCTCTAGAATAGAGTAGGGGCACATTTAGGCCACCTCCAACCCCGGTTCTTCTACAACTTGTTCCTTCCGTGGTTCGGGGGGGATGGTTACAGTGTATGGGTCAACCTGCAACACTATGCCTGACCTCTCAAACGAGCGCCACAAGATGGCTAGAGCTTCGTAGCAGAGGGGGTGGTCAACTATTGCGATGCAACGAGCGTCGGTCTCGTTAACCCTCTGCAGATGTATTCCATGTGACTTCATCCAGAACGTCTGTCCATCTTTGTGGTTGTCCATGAACCCGTGGCACCAAGCGAGCTGTTGATGGGAAAGAGCCAAGTTTTCATCTTCTTCATCCAAGTTTGGAAGCCTGTCGGCTATCGGCTTCACTTTATTTATTGGCGTATCGTCATATTTCTTCATCTCTGTCATTGTCATTTCATCTTCTCCTTTCTTCTCTAATTCGGTCTTTTCCCCGGCCTCAGGGTGTGCGAAGCACACCCCCCTATAGGCGTTGAATCTTTTAAACCTTCCCTCCTGATACACGCAAATTTCAATTTCCAGTATTATTTTCAAAAGGCTTTCAGTGCATCCTCTGCTTGGCTAGCGATCAATTAGAGAATCAGAGCATAGTATAATCGATTAACAGTCTAATCAATGGGTTTCTGCATAGACCCATGAGTTAGCATTCTCTGAATTAATGGGTATGCAGTCAGTCCTTTCAGAGGCTACCCTCTGAGTTAACCCACATAAAACAGTTGGGTAATTACCGTTCTGGTGCGATTGAATTGTTTAAGAAGGGCGAAGCATTGGTAAAATGCAGAGGGAATTTGCCCCTCTCCATTATTGAATTAAAAAAAACACTACCCTAACGTTTGAGAAGTCTGTAAAATTAGATTATTATGTCAATTGAAGTAACACTATTCGGATCCAAGAAAAGGGTCATTCCGCGCGGTATCAGTTTGTCGACAATGCATCACATGTGCGCGATAAGGGCGAGGATGTGCTGGGGGCTTTGGAATGATGGATATCCAATCGCTAGAGTTTTGGAACACTTTCCATCCGATAAGGAATATTCCCTCATACTAGATCACAACGGTAGCAACCATATGTTGACTGAGCAGTTTGTCAAAGACTATGACGGTGGGGGCTTTGAGCCAACAGTATTAGCAACATTTCTGATAGATTTGTTGAGGTTGGAAAAGACTGGGATATCAGGCAGATTTGGAGTTTCATACTCTCAATTTAACTACAGTTTTGAACAAATGAAATACAGTGGTACACGATTTATCTTAGTTCCTGACTTGAGCGATATACAAGAAGATTCCATCGAGAGGACTGATGTTCTGTCGCTTGCAAAGATTGCAGCAAAATTTTGTCTCCCTAATCAAGCTAGATCATTCTCTCGCTGCAAATCGATTGAGGCCATCCTATCAAGAATTGACGGTTTGGTTTTTCGCAAAGACAACGAAACACAAGGAGAAGGGAAATTGATTGTAAATCTCACAGAGGAACGTCATTCCATGTGGATTGAATATAATCGTGAGTGCTTTAGAATCACAGCCAATCCACATGGTTATTGGATGCCTTCAAGAACGCCAGACCCTGATGCACTTGGTATCGAAATTCCAATTCAGATTTCCCCCTATCCTGATCCTAATCTTGTGAATCCTTGGATTGAAAGGGCGCTTTGTTGGCAAGGGAAAACGAAAATCTGGAATGCGGGTGGTAATGATGAGACTATCCGCAATTTGGTCGGAACTCTTGCAGCAGAATTTCGCCATGCTGAAAATTCCTGCTTCAAGTATGAATTAGAGAATCACGATGTCAAGAAGGGGATTGCCACAATTAGAATCGAACGCCGTGATGGAAATGCCAATGCACACGATTTGTGGGAATTAGCGGTGCGTAACCGAGAAATGGATGTTGCATTGAATTCATCCGAAAGTGTATTTGAATGGAAAGACGATGATATCTGGAAGTTGGAAAAAATCCACGAAAAGGACCCGTTCCTTCTAACGGTTAAATCATCTCAGAAGAATGCTAAATTATCAAGTTCAGGATATCTGAAACTGTCTAGTGTTCCGCAGAGAGCATTGATGATGAGGAAGGAGAAAATTATCAGGTTGGGCGTACGAAAAGAAACGATACGAAACCTACTCCAGTCACCGGTCAATACGAGAAAATTGGATGAATGGAGATTATCTCAAAAACGAAACATCATGGCTCTACAGGGACCACCTGGAACGGGTAAAACGTGGACTGCGTGTCAGATTGTGAAAGACATCCTCAAGGAAAACCCCTGTGCTAGAATTTTGGTAAGCTCAAAGGAACACCTGGCTCTTGATCATCTGTCGAACCGCATTCGAGAAGAATTGACCGATTCTTTTGACGTCGTCCGAATTAATCATAGTGAATCTGATGTAGAACGCGACATCAGCCCTGATGTTTTGCCCGAAACGATCACCAATAGAATCCTCAAGGAAATCTCGATTCCTGAGAAGAAGATGCGAGAAATCGGGAAATTGGCTACATGGGTTGAGGATTTGGCCATTCAAACAGCCTCTGTTGTTTGCACCACCACCTTGGACCGTACGATGGAGAATTTGCAGCATTCTGGCGAGACATTCGATTTCACCATCATAGAAGAAGCTGGGAAATCTTACCCTTCTGAGTTGATTGGGCCCGTGTCTATTTCAATGAATACTCTGATCATTGGCGATCATCTTCAACTCCCCCCATTTGAATTACGTGAAATACAGAAAGCGATTGAAGATTGTATCGATGATGGGTTGAAAAATTGGAAAAACAAAAACTTCAGAGATAGTATAGAACGCGAATTGTTAGAACTTTCAACACGATATGCTAAGCGTGAAGAGTTCAATCCAGCCGGTATTTCAGATCAGATTGAAGAATGGCTTCAACCATTCCAATTAATTCACAGTATTACCCATGGAGATGTACTCTCCAATCAATGGCGGATGTTCCAATCACTATCCGATTCAGTTGGCGAGATATTCTATGGAGAGCCGTTCTCCATACAGAAGATCAACAGTATCGATGATAATCAACTCCCGGGAGTCTTTGGAGAACATGCAGAGAGACTTCTGATGGTAGATGTTCCAAATGGAGTAGAGAGTTTTCGCTCCAAATCGTATTGCAACAAGGCCGAAGCCAAGTTTGCCGCCCAGCGTCTTGAGGAACTTCTCAACAGTGGGAGTGACGTCATAGCCATCACTCCATACAAGGGACAAGTTGCAGAAATACGCAGCAACCTTCCGAAGAAATATCGCGACAATGTCAGAACAGTGGACGGTTTTCAAGGAAAAGAAGCCGATTTCATTCTCCTCAGTCTTGTACGTAGTAACAAGCGTACAGGATCATCTCGAAGGTGGGGTTTCTTCCGCGACCCACGTCGAATCAACGTGGCTCTATCTCGCGCCCGAGAAGGCCTTGTTGTAATTTCATCCATCGATCATATCGAGAATACAGATTGGGCGGAGGATGAGGGGCAATTATCTCAGTTCCTTGAATCAGTTCGCAATCATGGAAAAATAATCTAGGGGGTGAAAAATTGAGTGGGGCTAGTATCATTATTGAGATTCCAATTGAGATTTTGCATACAGCCTTCAGAGTAGAGAGAGATGATCCTCTAAAACCACTCATGGATGTCATGAAATCAAACAAGAAGATTGAATCAAACTCCCAATCTGTCCATCGATTGGATGCACTCTCCCGCTCATCCTCATCAATTTCCAAGATTAGTGAGTTCTCGACACCTGTGATGAGGGATTTGTGGAAAGGAAAATACTGGACCTTGGGGGAAAAGAGCCTCAGTCTTGATGATGATATCACGGGCTCCATACATCAAATAGAGCCGATTCAAAAATTAGATGTGAATAAATCAGAAGGTGAAGTCAAGGATTTGGTAGCACCGTTCTTAGGATGGTTGGCGAGTGAATCGAAAATAGATAGAAAAAAGATTCTGGGGCATGTGCGTCTTGAGAGTTTGAAATCAAGTAGCGAAGTCTTATTCTTGAGGACAAAGATTTCACAGAAAGAGGACCTAACCAGGCGAAAATATTGGGTGTATGAAGAAGGACCTTTCAAGCAATTGATTGGCAATTATATCGATAAAGAACCCGGATTTGAAATGGATGAGCCTGAAGTGACAGAAGCTGAACACGAATGGCCGTATTCTCCTGAAATTCGGGCACTGCATGAATTCAAAAAGGCAGCTTCTGAATTCGCGGATAAACCCGAAGTCGTTCAAGAGAAGACATTGGATATCCTTGATGCAATCCTTGACCAGATAAAACAAGATGAGCGCCCACGCCTTGATTGGGTCAAACAGGTTGTTGGATTCCGCCAAGACATGTGGGATGCTGCGCAGGAAGTCATTCGCTCAGCCAAGAAACAGGTATTCATTGTGACATCGTTCAGTAATCCACGGTTCTCAGATGGTGTGGCTGAATTATTGGCGGAGGCATCAGAAGAGAGGAAACCAGATATTCTCCTTTCATTCGGTGAGCCCGACCGTGGCCGATCGCCTGAAGACACCCAAAATACTGAACAATATATCTCCACACTCGCCAAAGACAAGCGATTCAAACTGAAAGGCGGAATTTCTCCAAAATCGAGTCACACAAAATTGGTCATATCCGACACTGGAATGGCATTCATCTGTTCTTGCAATCTGTTCAGTGGTTCACTGGAGTCGGGTGTCCTCGAATCTGGTTTGTTGATCAAGGATATCCATTGCGCGAAATCAATGCTTGAAGTTTCCAATGATGAGGGGTGGATGCCAACCGAATTGGTAAAAGATACTGACAAGATGTACGCTGATTTAGGAAAAATCAAACACCCCAAATTTTCCTTAATGAACGTAGTTGAAAAGCAAATTGCGGAGATAAAAAGCGACATCAAATCAGGTGAAGATTGGTATGCTTACACGAAATTAGAACGAATGTTGAGGGATATTGCTGAAAGACCAACATGGTCACTGATTCGTACTCTAGAACATCGACCTTTCATGGCTGATTGTATAGAGCGATTTGACAAGCGAATCGTGATGGCGAGCGATGGTTTGAGAAGTAACGGTTTGGATAAAGCAACCATCCGGAGAATCGGTCAACGTGCATCGAAATCTGGGGCATCAGTTCACATCTGGTGGGGTCGTCATGCACCGGGTTCGAAACCCTTTGATGAAGTAGATAGGAGAGGAAGGAAGGAAGCAAAAAATCAACTTGCAAAGTTAAGGAATTTTGAGGGGGATATGAATAATGATGCGAAAAAAGGCCGCATACAGCATATCCACGAAAAGGGATTTGGATTTATTCAAACTAAACCTGTTAACGTATTCGTCCCCAAAACCATGGTCGAAAAGTTTCAACTTAAATCTGGAAATCAAGTTGAATTCATCGAAGAAATCAAACCAGGCAAGAAATATCCTAGTGTTCGAAAGTTCAAAAAAATTCGTGGAGTCAACTATGAGTTCTCACTTTTCCCCCTTGAGTCAAATAAGCCGATGGAAACACATGCTAAGATGTTCATAGTCGATGATTATCGCCTAATGATTACTTCAGATAACACACTATCCTTTGGAGACACAGAGGCCGAACGAGGGGACGCGGGTGAATTGGGAATTATGATTGATCATCCGAGATTAGCCCTTCAAACAAGAGGAAGTATGGAATTATGGATTCCTAATGAAGCCAAAATCCCTGGTGATTTGGCGCGCTGGTGGTCTCTTCTCGGTGAGGAGGTTTCTCTGCATACACCCAAACCTAGTGAGCAAATATCACTGATTGGTGCGTTGGACTCTATGATTGAAAGAATTGAGTCAAATGAGTATCTAAGGGTTGCTTGGGAGCAAGAAGTCGAGGAGATTTCAAATCGTGATGAGCTCACAATTGTCAATAAATTAGGACTTGGAGTACGATTCGGAATATATTGCATAGCCAAGAATATGGAAGCCAGTGGAATAAAATCCAAATTAAGGCCGGAGCAAGTCGAAAAATCTGTTATTTCCTTGTCTCGCAATAACATGTGGGAAGATTCAAAGTAGAGAGTAATGAAGATTGGATGAGGGGATGACATGTCAAGAGGTTCGGGCAAAGGAGGGTCATCGCGTGGCAAAGGAAATTCGCGGAGACATTCAAGGATGTCAAAATCTCAAAAAGATCAACGGGCAAATAGCCTGAATCCTAACAACATAACCAACAAAAGTGGAGCCGACAATCGCTCCAATCAGATGAACCCGAACAATCCGGCTCACGATTCATCAAGACAATCATCCGGTAGTTCGGGACGATGGAGTCAGAGAATGGATGCAAAGAGCGCATCACGAATACAAGCCCACGCTGACAAAACAGGAACGAATCAAGATTTCAAGGCTAGAGCACAATCTGCAGCCGAAAAGAATGAAGATGAAGACAGTTGATGAAGCAGAGCAACCCTTTGCTATCCCATTCTCTGTTCAATGGGTAGCGTCTGTATCGACCTACTGCAAGCCCTTTGATTGGGTCAAAACGAATCAA
>PSPW01000035.1 GCA_004195615.1 Methanobacteriota archaeon
TAGGTCCAGTTGGATTCCCACCAACCCTCACTTCCCCGTTCTTCAATGTCCCCAATTCCTTGTATGCTTTAGATAGCAGCATGTTTGACAGGCCGGGGGCAATACCAGTATCCCATAGGATGCTCGCTCCGTAATTCTTGGCCTTTTCGTCATCTCTGTCAGGCGTGAATTGACTAAAGCTCAAATCGACAGTTCTCCATGGGAGCTCAGCAAGTGATGTAGTGCTCAAATGCCCGATGTCACCAGGAAGCATATTGACCACAAGATCGTTCTTTGGGTCGAAGGTGAGACCTTCATCCGAGGCCATCAAATCCAACATCAGATCTAGTGGATCATCATCGGGCCCCAGATGATGCACCTCAATACCAGGGAATCCTAAAACACGATGTGGTTGAGGATCGTAGGCATGGACTGAATATCCCGCTTCTGCGAATTTTCTGGCCACATATGAACCCACGAGCCCTACTCCGAAGCAGTGAATTACGCTCATAATACTCGGGGTCCGGCTGTGTTATTCGTTGTAACTGTCTGCAATTTTTTCCATATATTCTAGCGATGCCTTGATTGGGTGCAATACTTGCCGCATATTTATGGAAAAGGCCGGAAGGATAGACCCATGGTCATCTGAGCAATCCACTGACTATGCACGAATAGTCAGCCAATTCGGGCTTTCATCAGTCGACCCAGACTCTCTACCAAATCCTGGTATGTTACATCGCAGAGGCATTGTATTTGCTCACCGAGATCTCGATGTAGTGGTTGACTGTATGGGTGCTGGAGATCCATTCGGAGTACTTACCGGCCTGATGCCCAGTGGTAGGATGCACCTCGGACATAGTATGGTAATTGAGCAAGTTCGTTGGTTTCAGGAACAGGGTGCCGATGTAACAGTTGCCGTAGCTGACTTAGAGGCGTTGGCAACACGTGGAACATCCATATCCAAGGGCCGTCAAACAGCACTTCGCGAATATGTTCTGAACTATGCCGCAATGGGACTCGATCCCGATAACACCAATGTATACTTCCAGAGTTCCAGACCAGCTGTTCAGAGGCTAGCCTTTACCCTCGGTCAGCGAACTAACCTTTCAGAATTCGAGGCAATATACGGCTTCAATGGGGAGACGAATCTCGCTCATGTCCAGGCACCACTAGTACAGGTGGGAGATATTGTACACCCTCAAATGGAAGAGTACGGTGGATTAAGGCCAATCGTTGTACCTGTTGGAGTCGATCAGGACCCGCATCTGAGATTGACTAGGGACATTACCCAGAAGACGAACTGGTTCAACGTTAAGCAGCGAAAGTCCGGGGGTCTCACCGTGGCACTTTCAGTTCAAGATAGCAACAAATCAGAGCTTGGTGAGTCTGAATCTGGAAAGGTTGACATAAACTCCAGAACAAAAATAATATCCACTTTGGAAGGATCAATTAAGGAAATTGGATTTGCTGACGTAATATCTAACCCTAAGCACGGAACTATAGAAATTCCAGGTGCAACAATCGCTGATAGATCAAGAATTAGGATGAAGATGCTAGCAATAGAGCGAAAAATGGGTGGAATGGGACTTTTTCCCCCTTGCTCAACCTACCATAGATTCGCAGTTGGTATGACAGGGGATAAGATGTCATCTTCCAAACCAGAGACTACGATTTTCATGGATGACGATGTTGAAGTCATGACAAAGAAGGTCCAGAGGGCCATTAGCGGCGGCCAATCTACAGTTGAGGAACATCGAAGGCTCGGCGGCAATGTCGCGAAAGATGTAGCATTCCAGTACTTGCAATTCTTCTTCGAGAAAGACGACAGCGCTTTGGATGAGATTCGACGAGAATATGAAAGTGGCAGGCTCCTTGCCGGTGAGGTGAAGCAACTATGCATCGACAGCGCTACCGAGTGGTTGAACGAACTCAAGGAGAAGAGAGGGCAGTGGGAGGACAGGATAAACGAGTTCCTAGCACCTGATGCACTCTAACCTATCTCGAAAATAGGAACATCAGGGCCAGTGTCTAAACTCTCTTCCTCAATCTTATTCAATTCTCGTGATTTTGCATCCTTGTGGATAATCTGGCTTCTTCCACGAGGATCCAATAGGTCCACGCGAATTGCATCAGCCCCCGACTTCGCAAGCTCCAGTCTTACCAGAATTTGTTCTGCAATTTGCCCGGCCTCATAGTCATCGTTTCCTCTAATGACCGTCCTGATTGCTTCTTCGAATCGTTTGATTACTCCCTCGATATTTGTCACAAATCCACTAGAAGAACTACCTGGAGAGACTTCCAAGTCTAGCTCTGGAATGCGAATTGTACAAGATGAAGATCTCACCACTCTTGCAGCAGTCTTTTCAACTGAATCGACAACAATCGAGGAGAATCCAGGCTTTTCCCCATCAGAAGGAATGAAGTCAGTGTGCTTCCAGCCGCATGAGGCACACATCACAGTGATCTGGGTATGTTCACCAAAGTATGGAATCTCGGAATTCATTGCAAGCATTGAGAGCGAATCCTCTTCTCGGCATTGCGGACAGGGGGCCTCTACCTTGCTCTGCATGAGCTCACTTTACCCGAGCACTCTCGAACGTCGGAGGCAGCAGCAGCAGTCGTGAGTTACCCAGACGCACTAGCTGCCCATTCAAGTCCCCTTCTACGAACTCCTGGATATTGCCCACGGCCAACTGCAGTTCCATATCCCTCGACATCAAACCAGTCATCTCCACGATTACAATGTCGCCATCAGAAATCCAATCCATCAGTTGCGCTATTCCCGTCACATCTTCGAGCAAAGCTCTGTGTACAATCACATCACCTTCGGACCTAAGGACAGGGGCATGTGGGAATTTGGTGCCGAGGTCATGGTAGTGCTCCCCAGGTTCGATATTCCCGAGGTTTTGATCCGAAATACTTGGCATCTCAACCCACTTGGGGCCATTATCTCCCGAACGCACATTTGTTCGACATACATTTGACGCTTCATACCTTCTACCTTGGTAATATGAATTGCTTCATTGTAATGTAAAATCATGCAACCCCACCCCCCGTCGCATTGATAAAGGGGCGATTTTAGTCAATATCACTGGCAACTCCGCTGGTGGTTACTATGGACGCTACTACTACAGCAATCAAGACTGGCACAAGCACAATCGGCATCACTTACGATGGCGGTGTAGTAGTTGGTGCCGATCATAGAGCAACCATGGGGCATTTCATAGCAAATAAGTCAGTTCAGAAGCTATTCCGCATTTCCGACAACATCGCTCTGACCACCGCTGGACTAGTTGGGCATGCTCAATCCATATCCCGAGTTCTTGTTGCAGAGTTGAAGCTTTACGAGTTAAAGCGGGACACTCCTATGACTGTAAAGGGTGCAGCCACATTTACTGCAAACATCCTTTCTGGCCGACCTCATTACGTCCAATTGCTTATTGTTGGGGTAGACCCATCCGGATCTAGCGTCTACAGTATCGACTCTGCTGGCGGGTCTATTCCTGATGTATACTGCGCTACTGGTTCCGGCAGTCCATACATGTACGGTGTTTTAGAGGACCAATTTCAGTTGGGAATGACCAAACAACAGGCATTGGCAGTTGCTGCAAAGTCTCTACTTGCCTCTGCCCAGAGGGATGCTGCGAGTGGAAATGGTATGGATTTGGCATATATCACAAATGAAGACGGTTTCACACAACTATCCGAAGAGGAAGTCAGCGAGCTTATCTCTTCACTTTGATCACATTCCCGGCCCTAGCGCTGACTTTGCCTAGTCGTTGAGGATATGAGGAGAACATTATGCGTCTGACGCTACCAGAGATAAAGAAGAAGATTTCCAAGCTAATACCTGAGGGTATATATTTCGAGGTCACGCTGGAAGCCGGTTCCATAGCAATTATCACAAAGCAACCTCGCGAGTTCTCCGGCGGCGGCGAGAGTCTCACAGTTAGAATTGCTAAGACAATCAAACGCAGGGTTGTTGTTAGGCCACACCCCGATATCTTGGCTGATGACACTGAAGTGCACGATGCTGTGAATAGAATCATCCCTCCCGAAGCCATGGTCAGGAACACATGGCTAGACCCAGCTCTCTCCGAAGTAATACTGGAATGCGATGACCCCTCTTCGGCAGTAGGCCCAAAGGGCGTCCATGTGAATACCCTGAGGGACGAAATTGGCTGGCTAGTCAAGGTCGAGAGAGCGCCGGCGAGAGAAAGCCGGACCCAACACGATATCCGTAGGTTTAGGAAGGAACTCGCAAATGAGAGGAAATCTCTATTGAAGAAATTCGGAACTAGGATTTACCGCCCACAAAGACCAGGTGAACCGTGGGCCCGTGTAACAGCTTTAGGTTCATACAGAGAGGTCGGCAGGGCCATGCACCTAGTAACCACTAACGAATCCAAGGTACTCATCGATGTTGGGGCCAAGCCAACAAACAACCAAAGCGAGGTTCAGCCTTTCTTCGCAGCCCCAGAACTGCTGCCATTGGACAATCTAGACGCCGTTGTAATCACCCATGCTCACGTAGATCATATTGGGATGTTGCCAGTACTGTTCAGATATGGCTACAAGGGACCAGTTTACTGCACACCGCCCACTCGCGATCTGATGACTCTGCTGCAGATTGACTACATCAAAGTCTCTCAAGCAGAGGGCAACGAGGCTCCTTACTCAAAGGCCGACATACAAGAGTGCATCAAGCACGTCGTCGACGTAAACTGGGGAGACAAGACCGACATTGCTCCTGATGTGAAGATGACAATGGAGAATGCTGGTCACATACTCGGTTCCTCAAGCGTTTACATGCAGATCGGCGAGGGAAAATCAGAACACAGACTCCTATTCTCGGGCGACATCAAATATGAAAAATCATGGTTGTTCGACGCGGC
Source organism: Methanobacteriota archaeon (assembly GCA_004195615.1). Lineage (GTDB taxonomy): Archaea > Thermoplasmatota > Poseidoniia > Poseidoniales > Thalassarchaeaceae > UBA36. The sequence continues at coordinate 4,875 of PSPW01000035.1, forward strand.
AACTGTTCGCTTCCCCAAGGTGGACACACTTGTGATAGAGTCGACTTACGGAAGTCCCCAGAGTATCCAACCTACTAGACAGCAAGCTAGCCAGGAATTACATGATCTAATCACGGACGTCTTGAACAGGAAGGGCAAGATATTCTGCCCAGTCTTTGCAGTCGGAAGGTCGCAGGAGGTCATGCTCGCTATAGACGAGCTCTTCAAGTCCGGCAGGGTATCTCCGGTTACCGTATGGCTGGATGGTATGATTACCGAGGCTACTGCGATTCATTCGAGCCATCCAAATTTCCTGAACAGGGAGCTCAAGAAGAGCATGCTCAGGGGAGGTGATCAGAATCCATTCAATTCCCCGTGGTTTAAGCAAGTAGACTCGCGTGAATTACGCGAGTCTATACTCCTTGATCCGAGCCCGTGTATCGTCCTAGCTACTAGTGGGATGATGACTGGCGGCCCGATTATAGAGTATCTTAAGCACTGGGCACCCGAACCCGGGAATACACTTTGCTTCGTGGGTTACCAAGCCTCCGGAACTCTTGGAAGGAGGCTTCAGGAGGGTCACTCTCACGTTCCACTTATGGACAAGGGCCAGACACTGATGCTAGACGTGAAATGCAACATGGTGATTATCGATGGATTCAGCGGGCACTCGGATAGAAACCAGCTAATGGACTATGTCTCCGCCCTGAATCCAACACCGAGGAAGATTATCTGCCATCACGGGGACCCTCAGACGTGTAATGCATTCAGGGTAGGTCTTCGTGATAGATTCAAGGTACAGACCTACGCTCCAGCTAACCTCGAGACTCTGAGGCTTTCTTGATTATAGTACTGGTATGTCGAAACCTGCCTCGGTGGGATCTCCGACCCCTCCGTCTTCGACTATGTCGGCATCATCTGCCCAATCACTCGCCACCTCTGTTCTGGATGAAGGCTCATTTACGTGCCTTGTCATGGCAAAACCAGCTGGGATTGGAGCGAGAAGTAGCAGCGCCCAAGCCTCAGCTGTAATCGTCTTTTCAACAATCATTAGTGCTACTGATATGGTGGCTAGGGAAGTGGATATGCCAAGTGCCAACCATCTGATTGCCTCCATAGTCAAACACCTTAGGGGGGCGCAGATGTTCATCTTTGTCACGACAAAGTGATGTACCTAGATTTTTGAGCAAAGTCGTGAGTCATGTATGGCAATTGCTCCGATGCGATTGTGGGCATTCGTTCGGCCGGATTGGTGGAGAGTCTGGTAGATGCACCCGATGCGGGTCATCACGATTCAGGGTGGTCTCTGAATTTGACAACTCGAGACTTCTAGCAGAAGCAGTATCTAATGCGAATCTTCCAAAGGAAATCGTTCAGGACATCACTTCTAGACTGCACTCTAAGGATAAGAAGGCTGCATATAGTGAAACAAATCAAGGGAATTCACGTTCGAAGCTTCTCCGAGCAATGCATGATGCTACGAATGAAAATGGCATGTTGAGCATCGCTTCTCTGGCGGATGAACTAACCAAGTTAGGAGTCGTAGAAACCTCTCCAGACTACTTGATCGGGCAAGCAGAAATTGAAGGGGTCCTCCTTAGGTATGACTCGGATTCATGGACTTGGCTCCAGCAAAGTTCATGACGACTCACCGGACGCAACGATTACTACGGGGCCTGTGGGTTAGTCTGGTCTATGCTTGTTGCTTTGGGAGCAATAGACCCTGGTTCGAATCCAGGCAGGCCCACCACTTTGTTGCCATGCCTCCGCGGCTGAGCCACAGGGGTGTGTAGTTCCTGTTCGATGCCAGTGAGTGCCATGG
>PSPW01000003.1 GCA_004195615.1 Methanobacteriota archaeon
TCATGCAAGTCGCCAATTAAGCGACAAGGTATTACGCTACCTTAAGAGGGTCATAGTTACCCCCGCTGTTTACTGGTCCTTCGTCAGGTTGTAACCCGATTTCAGATACCAGCACTGAGCAGGATTCAGCGACTATACACAACCTTTCGATCTAGCAGTCGCCTATGTTTTTATTAAACAGTCGGAGTCCCCTGGTCACTGCGACCAGCTTATCTCTAAGCTGGCACTCCTTCTCCCGAAGTTACAGAGCGATTTTGCCGAGTTCCTTCGCGGTACTTTGCCCGTCACACCTTAGGCTACTCACCTTGGGTACCTGTGTCAGTTCTAGGTACGGTCACCTCTACGGCTTTTCATGGGACCCAGGCATCATTCGTCTTTTGCTCACGCCTTCCCGATCTTCTCACCATGACGGTTCTCCGATCGGTTATCGAACGCTTCGACATCCCATGACAGGAATGCACGAACTAGCCCGAGCCGTCACCATTTATTGTAGAGGGGTATACGAATATTAACGCATTTCCCATTCGGACATTTCGGTTAAGAATGCCCTTAGGACCGACTAACCCTCGGCTGAAAAACATTGCCGAGGAACCCTTACCCCTTCGGTGGTGCGGATTCTCACCACACTATGCTGCTACTCTTTCCTGGATTCTCATATGTACACGGTCCACGAGACCTTACGACCTCGCTTCTACCCGAGCACATCGCCGCGCTACCCCATCTTCTTTCGAAGGGTCAGCGTATCGGTATTCAGTTTGAGCCCCGTCCATTTTTCGGGCCCGCAAACTTGACCAGTGATCTGTTACGAACTCTTTCAAGGATGGCTGCTTCTAAGCCCACCTTCTGGTTGTCTTCGGCCACGGACGCCGTTTGTGATTAACACTTAACTGAAATTTTGGGACCTTAACGCTGAGCTGGTTTATTCACCTTTCGTCACGGTAGCTTACCCACCGTGGCTCACTCCCTGCTTCTACGGCGAACACAAATTCGGAGTTTGACAGCGTGCCGAGGGATTGCTCCCCCTAAACATACAATCAGTGCTCTACATCGCATTCTACCTCCACAGAGATCTACCTACGAGTAGTCTCGCGCGGAACCTGCTATTGCCCATCTCGATTGGACTTTCACCCCTATACCAAACTCGTCCGAGCGATTTGCACATCAGCAACGGTTTGATCCTCCACCCAACTTTCGTCGGGCTTCAATCTGGTCAGGCATAGATCGACGGGCTTCAGGTCTCCCACCATTGACTCCGGGCGAGCACACCCAGTCCCTCGCCTTGCGGCTGCGGACTATTCGGTTTCCCTACGGCTTCGCAGATATACTGCTTAACCTCGCCAATGATCAGAACTCCCAGGAGCATTTTTCGAAACGCACGAATAGACGCTGCTCATATCTTCGCTTTCACGCCTATTCAGCTTGTTCCCAATTGGTTTCAGGTTCTTTTCACATCCCGCTAAGGATACTTTTCAGCTTTCGCTCACGCTACTTGTCAACTATCGGTCTCGAGTAGTATTTAGGATTGGAAGTCTATGCCTCCCATATTCACGCGCGATATCCAACGCACGCTACTCAGGATCCACTACATGGCCATATCCGGCACGTATACGGGACTTTCACCCTCTTTGGTGCGCCGTTCCAGGACGACTTCTACTTCCCGGACTAAGGCTACTAGTGTCCATACTCCACATCTCTCCAAGGTTTCCCAAGGAGATTCGGTTTGTCCTATTCCGTTTTCATTCGCCACTACTCACGGAATTTCTATTGATTTCTTTTCCTCCCCCTACTGAGATGCTTCAGTTCGGGGGGTTCCCTTTCCTACGTTGTTAAAACGAGGAATGACATATGTCAGGAGGTCCAATTCGGCAATTCGCGGATCAAAGAGATTCATGCCTCTCCCCGCGACTTATCGCAGCTTGTCACGACCTTCGTCGGCTCTCGAGCCGAGCCATCCCCCAATTGGGTTGTAGCATCATTATTTCTTTCGGTACTCACTATTGTGAGGCCTCTGGTGTCCAGGCATATCAATTCTGGTTTCTCAGGCCACTGCGTATCCCCGCAGGGCGCAGCAGCCTCAACCACTTACCCTGATAGGCTATCTATCAGAGCGCACAAAGCAAACTTCCGACCAACCTATTCTATTTGAACAAGACGGGAGCAGTGGTCCGCACAAGTAGTCTGAAAATAACAAGAAAAGGCTAATTATTAGGATTAAATGGCGCATATTCGAGACCGTATGGAAGAATCTCATTACTACTATGAGTAGGTGCATCATCGATACCGAAAGGTAATATCTGAGTATTGATTATACTCAAATCGGTAGGTTTGTTGGTAACTAACTTCAGATTTTCTCCATTAGAGTCCTCGACATTATCTATTTCTGCAAGTGTTTCTTTTTCGATATTGTCACCATTACTCACTGTAGACTGGTTTTCTGATCCGCATGCTGGACAGACACTAGGCCCATCCAATAAGAAGCCACAGACTGAGCAATCCACGATATGCGCAACGGGCATCAAGTCTTGATGCTAGCGGAGATCAAAACTACGAGTAAAGGACCCCATGGAACAATATCATGAATATTGTTGCAACGAAGCAGGTGATTAGCATGACGGGTAGTCCTGCCTGCATCCACTCGGCAGTCGTAATCGGGTATGGTCCTCGTTCACTGATAGCTACAGTCATAACATTTGCACTCGAACCTATGGGAGTGGCATTGCCACCGAAACCTGCACCCATTGCTAGGGCCCAGAGAAGAGGCTCTGGGCTCATTTCGCCTCCACTTGCCTCCGTGATACTGAATATAACCGGAATCATGGCTGCAGTGAATGGAATATTGTCAATTAGAGCGCTTGCAATAGCGGAAACCCAAATTACTGCGACTGCTAACTTGACCTCGTTATCTCCAAAGTTATCGAAAATCCAGTTTGCAACCTGCTCGAAGTAACCTACATCCCCTACTGCTCCAACCAGCAAAAATAGGCCTGCGAAGAAAAGAAGAGCTTGCCATTCTACCTTATCTACAACCTCGTTTATGAAGCCCTCTCTGAGTTCTTCCTTTTTCGGCCTGGCCATGATTAGTGCAAACGCTGCACCGGATAGTGCGATACCATCTATTTCTATTGGAAGATCCAACAGCGACTTTGATGAGAATGCGACTACAGTGAGCCCAAGGATAATCAGAGTTGAGTACATCAGTGGTTTGTCGGTGATAGCTTCCCACTCATCTTCTTCTAACAACAGATCTACATGAGGGGGTTTCTGAATGGACCATTCTCGGTAATGCCATCTGAAGTAGCTTAGAGTCGCAACCCATGCAAAGACGGTAAGGAATCCGAGTTTAAATAGGAAGCCATTGAAAGAGAATGCGCTCAAATCGAGAGTAGAGTCTGCGGCTGCTGCAGCTATCATTACATTCGGAGGGTCTCCGACCATCGATGCCACACCGCCGGTGTCCGACAGGATTGCCTCGGCCATCAGTGGAGGAACTGGATTGATTTCCAACTTATTGCAAATCCTCAAAGTCACAGGGGCGATAATGATGATTGCAGTAACATTGTCAATTACAAGAGAAATCAGGGTAGTGATTGTTCCTAGAAGAACAATCAGCCTCCAGGGATCGCCCTTGCTCATCTTGGATGCCTTGATAGCAATGTACTCAAAGAAACCACAGAGTTCCAGTATGGATGCGAAAATCATCATGCCAAGGAGTAGCCCGATTACTTCCCACTCAATCCATCCAAGCATAGTGTGCTCAAGTGTGTATGTTTTTTCTAGTACAGCGGCGCCCATTTCGTTTGGTTTCCATTCCTCGTGGAGATGAAATACGCCAGAGTAATGACCATACAGAAGCATTAGGACTGAGCCGAACCATGCAGCGATTGTCCTATGAACGACCTCGGAGAGTATTAGGGCAAATGATATGATGAAAATAGTCAGTACTACTTGGGCTTCAGACACCATTATTTGGTGCGAGAAATAATTCCTCTAAATATATGACTGCTGTAGACTATCGAATCAATGAGAATAATGGCTACTTGCCAGACCAGAAAACCGCTACATTCCCCCTCTGAAATACGAGAGTTGAGTTTGTTAATTGGGCGATTTCACTGAATAGTGATCTTCTCTGCTCCCTATCGGGTGTAGTTCCTTTGTTGGCCTTGACCTTGACTAATCTCTTTCTGGATAATTGATCTGACAACTCGAAGAGGAGTGATTCTGTTACCCCTTCCTTACCAATTCTTACCGATACTTCCAAGTTTTCACTTTTGGCTGCGTTGGCGATACGTCTGGGTATATCATCACTCATTCTGAGCGCCTCGCAAAATCAGGACCTTGTCGGGTCTTCCTCCCACATCTGAGACAGGTGCTAATTAATGTCTTGGATGTTATCCTTACTCTTGATGTGAGGCTCGGGAACATAGATTGTTTGCAACGCCGGCATATCTTTCTTTTTACTTCGGAGCTTGGTCGGACGCCGTGCTTCTTACCGATAGCGAGAATTTGCCTTGCTGCGTTATCTGCAATCGGGATCCCCTCGCCTAGACTGACCTCAAGCACGGTGGAGAGATGCCTGATTGCATTATTGGCCTCATTCTTTCGATCTGACTTTCTCCTTCTGGAACGTCTTCCCCTTCCAGCCATTGTCTAACCTCATAGGCTTCTTACAGCATTTGCGACGGACTGACCGACTTCCTGGATTGAGCCGGTTCCATCGACGATTGCGAGTATCCCCATATTGTCGTACCATTCCCCGAGAGGCTTTGTCTGCTCATGGTAGGCATCGAGCCTCGATCTAACAGTATTCTCATTGTCGTCCTTCCTTTGAACAAGTCTACTCTCTACCTCCGGAGGTGGTGGTTTGAATGAAACATGATAGATCTCGCCGGTTTCTGAATCCATTCGCCTTCCCACTATCCTGTTTATGATGTCTTCATCTGGGACCTCGATGGATATCACTCCCGATACCTCAGTAATCCCTGCTAGAGCTTCTGCTTGCGGTATGGTTCTTGGGAATCCGTCAAATAGGACGCCATTTGATGCGTCGGGTTCGTTCAACCTGTCTTCAATTAATCCAATTATCACCTGGTCGGGAACAAGTTGCCCCGATTCCATATACGTCTTCGCTTCCAAACCAAGTTCTGTCCCTTGGGAAACTGCTGAACGAAGCATGTCTCCCGTAGAAACTTGGGGCTTCCCGGTCATTTCTACGATAATTTCCGCTTGTGTGCCTTTGCCAGCTCCCGGGGGTCCGAATAGCACAATTGAACCCAACATGAGTGTATGGCGTGGGCTGGTACAGAAAAATGAACCGCTCTAGGGTCCGTTCTGTTCCCACCATAGATGCCCGTATGCAACCCATTGGTCCATTGTCCAACCGGCGGGCAGCCCTGTAAGAGGAAGTGAGAGTGCCCCTTCGGGGACCTGATGCGTGGGGAGAGTAGGCACAGTTGACTGAAGAACATCCTGAATTTCGGTCTTGGAGACTTCCCCGGTAACCACGTCACCAGTGGTAGATGTGTCTAGTGCTGCTGCCCTTCTCTCGTCCTTGGTTCCTGCTTGGAGGGCCGATCCCCGTGGAATCAACTCCTCATCAGTACCCACAGGCTGGAACTCCTGCCTGGTTCTGATTCCAAATGAGATGGCTCCGGCTAGAGCCGCGAAGAAAAATATTGCAAGAGTCCATGAAGGTAGTCCCAAGGCTTCGAAAACCCCGGAGATCCCCCCCTGATTGGTAGGCTTGGACTTGCTGACATCAAAAGTTAAAGAAGAATGCGTCACCGAAACTTGTCCCTCTTCAGTTGTTGAATTTGCATTAATTTTGAGTTGATTTAGGCCGCCTTCAGCAGACTTTCTTGGTTTGACTGATACAGTGATGTCAGCATTTTCTCCAGGGCCTAGTTCTTCTATAGAAGTGGGTTCAAATTTTATGACCCATCCTTCCAAGTCCTCGGAATCTAGCCAAACTCCTGATGCAGTATTCCCAAGATTGTGGACTTTCAATGAGAACGTTGTCTCTTCACCTTCGGGAATGCCCTGCAAGTTTACAGAGTCGGACTGAACTTCAATCCACACCGATGGAAGTACGATGACCTCCATTTCGACAGTGATGGTTTCCTTCGATAGACTCGGAGATGTTGATTCGATGATAACGGGAACCTTCTCGAGCAGAGTCCCGACGGGAGTTCCGCTGGGGAGTTGAAGTCCGATTAAGATTACTGAGTCCCTATTCATATCCATTGAGAATGTCTTTCCAGTCAAGAATCCACCAGACCAGCCATCTGGGAGAGTTCCCATCGTTAGATCGATTAGCAAAGGAACGTTACCCGAATTGTGTAAGAAAATATTGGAGTTACCGTCCCTCCCTAGAGCGATTGAGAAACCTTCGTCGCTCTGGATATCTAGAGTAGTAATTTCTCTTACTTCCAATACAGTAGCATTAGTTACAATGTTTTCTCCCAATGTTGTCTTCACTGTGATCGTGTTCCTATCTCCTTTCTCAGACGCAAGGGGGACTATGGTTCTGATTTTGATCCTAGATTCATCCCCTGGTTCAACTTCCACGTCGATGCTTGTCACCTCTCCAGCAGGGGGTTCGTCATCGAAGAAGAAGACCTGAATAGGCCATGTGTTGCTCGATGATAGAGCCCGTACTTCAAAATCAAGTGGAATGTTTCCTAAATTAAATATTGATAGAACTGTGGTAACAGTTTCCCCATTCAGGACTGCTCGAGACTCGGAAATAGCTACTGGACCAAAATCAATACCGTTTGAATCTGAAATCTGCGTAGAGAAGTGTTTGCTTTCAAACACTTCAACCTCGGCTGTCTCGATTGTGAATAGCGAGGGGTCGTTGACGGAAGTAGTCACGCAAGTAACTTGGTTCGTATCCCCGGCAGATAATCCAGAAGATGAGGGGGGGACCTTGACACGAATTGGGACGGGCACGAACTGAAGTCTGCTAAGTGGCCCGATTGTTACCTCCGAAGACTGACTACTTCCGACGTGAACAATCCATCGATCTGCAGTCTCGCAAGAAATACTGTACTCAGTTGGACCGTTTCCTATATTCTTGACAGAGAGTGTGAACAGGGCGAATTTGTTAGGTTCAGAGCCTAGGTCCTCGGTACCCGCAGGGATTGTGTAGAGGCCCTCCACCCGATCAATGTCCACTGACAACCGAATCGAGTGGAAGATGGTCGGCGACATCTTGTCTCTTAGATTGAGATTGGTTACGAAAAGTCCTGGGAGGGCGAAACTGCTCTCTAAATCCGCGTCTTCATCAGTTAGGTTCAACGAGATTACCACTCTGTCGCTCAATTCCCCAAATGGGGAAAGAACCCATGGACCAGCCTCACTCAGCGTTCGAGACCACTCGTCCTGTGGCGTGCCCATAATTCCAAAATCATCGATAATTTGTACTGGAGAAGTTGAGAGTTCAACGGTAATCTCCGAGGTCCCCTCATTCAAGAGTTCTAGTTGAAATTCAGACCAACTTACTAGGCTTGGATCGATATTCTGGAACTTTGCGGATTCTAACGCTTGGAAATCCGAGGGGTGGGAACCATCGGCCATCAACGGAGTAATACGCACCCCTATCTCAGTCACATCAAATTCTAGTTCGAAGATATTGTTATTCGAACCGGTATTTTCGTCATTTAACTCAACAACCTCAGAGAGGTAATCGAGAGTTAGTCTGACTAGGTGAGCCCCAGTAGTTGGGAAGGAGTGATAGATCGAGAATGTCTCAATCCCCCCTCCCTCAAGTGATGGCATCGAATATGTTCCAATCTCTATTCCATCAGTAATATCCTGTAGTGATATAGAGTACTCACCGGTTGGTGCAGACGCTTGGTTAATCCAAGAAAGTTGCATAGAGATTGTGTCTCCCTTCAATGGACTAAATTCTGAAGAAAAAATCGAGTTTGGGACGACGGTCAAATCGGACTCCTGGCGTTCTTCTGCATTGGCAGATAGTACCAAGGAGAAATCTTGAGAAAAACCTCCGGCGTGTCCAACTTGAATTGTCCATATTCCGGATTGAGAAGATGGTATTCTGAACCTCTCTAGATTATTCAACTGGTCGTTGGGACCTGTTAATTGGCTGATCCCGTTTGCGAAGTTGTTGCCATTGTATACATCCCCCGTTGGAGAAGTGACTACGAGATCGAGGTTGTTGACTAGTCGGCTTGCATTCTGATCCGCGGAAGCAGAGCCTTCCTTGTCATTCCATGCCAGAGTCACATCGATGCCGCTACCGCCAGAAACTTCGAAGGTGTAGATGAAACTGTGACCTGGAAGAAGTTGCCTTTCTTGATCATAGAATACAGACAGATTCTCTCCATTGCTTTGTGGAAAAAGACTGTTGGAGATATTGAGTTGCCCCCATCCTTCCCTGGGGTTTGGCACATCTTGCTCGCCGATATCCTCTGCCCCGTTGACTAATAACGCCCTGATTAGGGGAGAGCTTGGCGTCGCTATTCCGACTTCCCCTCTCAGGAATTCTCTGGCCATTGCAGATGCTCCGGCAACTACTGGAGTTGCCATCGAACTTCCGCTCAAGGTCATGTACATTGGAGTAGAACCGTCGGAATGCATAGCGTCAGAGCAATTGCTACCGGAGGTGAGGTCTGCTTCTTGAGCCCTAGCAGAGCAAATCATTACCCCAGGTGCTACCAAGTCAGGCTTTATTCGACCATCTGAAGTTGGCCCTGAAGATGATTCGTTGAAAACCTGGCCCACGGTCGCAGAATCGAAAGCACCTGTGGTTGAAGCGCCCACAGAGAGTGCATTTTTTGCCGTGCTTGGGGAGGTGACTCCGGATTCACCCATGTCACCAGCAGAAAAAATCACTAGGAACTCTGGATAGTCGTTTGTAAACCAGTCAATCGAGCGAGAATCTGAGGTGTAATCTCCTACTAAGCTATCACTACCCCAACTATTTGTATGGATGTATGCATCATTCAATAGTGAGTGCTCAAACATTTCGTACAAAGACCCCCACCTTGCTAATAGTCCGGAGCTATCGACTTCTAGTTGGTAGAAATGGAAAGTCGCTTGGGGAACAATTCCCGTGGCATTCGAGTCGCCGGATCCATCACCCAGTAGTGTTGAAGTGACATGTGTCCCGTGGCCGCTGTTTGAATCAGCACCAGAATTGTCTGGCCCGAACAAATTGAATACTGGGCTCCTGAGTCTCCCGTCGAAGTCGCCATGATCCACATCTAGGCCAGTGTCAGAAATTCCTATTACTTCTCCATATCCAGTAAGATTGACACTGGCCATAGTTCTTGCAAAATCAGCACCGGCTATGAAGCTGGCATTTGCGTTCTGAATAGATAGGACTGGGCCGGGTTCGACCCTCATTACTCTATGATCAGAAGCTAATGAAAAAATCAAGGTGGGATTTGCAGACTGGATCTGGCACAGATGTAAGTCACAATTGGAAGATTGGTGTAGCGTCCCTTCGAGATCATTAATTTCCCGGCTTAGATCGGCAATATCCTCTTGAGAATTAGTTGGAGAAAGGGTGACGTCCAAGTCAATTAGAGAATCTTCCAACTCCAACAAAGGAAATAATGATTGAGAAACCTTCCACATTGATGGCATGGGTCCCGCCCATCGAACTTGCGAAAGATTCTGAATCCGTGATATTTCTTCATCTGAGCCTCCTTCCGAGAGACTGATAATTACCGAATCGTCTGGTATATGATCAAATATGTCAAATCCGAAGGATGCAAGTGAATTCTCTAGATCTTGCAAGTCCGAGCTTTGTGATTGGACAATATGTAATCTGCCATCATGGGGCTGTTGGAGGCCTGAGATCTGCCACGGCCCTACTGGAAGATCCTCATTCAAGGGGTCGAAAGTTCCGAAGGGAGTGTGGATTTTACCAGATGATTCCGAGATTGGATAATCGCTAGATAATGGATTCTGAAACATTTCCCAGATATTCCTATTGGACTCCGCGTAAGATTGAGAAAGAGATTTTTCATCTGCTACTGATTCTAGCGAAATTGTATAGGAAAAAGTGGAAAACAAAAACAGAGCAATGACTGAGCAGACTGATTTTGAGGTAGTCATTCGGTATTCCGAGACTAGATTCTCTTTTGACTATTGACACTATGCGAGCGTAAATTATCACGACAACAAGGAATAATAACGGCTGATTGAGTCATCTGTCTTTGCAACGGACTTACGCCAATCTTTCTCAACACCCATTAGTGCCCTGATGCAATCAACATTCTCAGGAATTACGTCACTCTCCTGATGAATTGCTTGGAAATAATAGAGACGGTCCTCCACCAGTTTTACTCCATCTTCCCAAATGAAAATTTCATGCAAATCACCCCACTTCCTACCTATGTCTCTAGCCATCTCCATGACTTCGGCAGTAGTTGGGATGCGGTCCTCTGCGCCATTCATGATGATTACTCGGGGAGTGTTCGTCCACATCTGTAATATTGACTCTGTAGTTAGTCCATGCCCCTCCGGGAGATCCGCAACAATACTGTGGACATGCATTAATGTTGTTGAAACGGCCACAGCTAGGCTGTTAATTTCTATCTCTGGTTTCACGGTCATTACATCAGACCCATGGTGACTTGGTACCTTCAGCACTGGCTTGATTGCATTGATCGGCCCCTTTCCAGAATCTCCCGGGTCGGCTGCTCGTCTAATCATTGTACATTCGACCTTTAATGAACCACAGTGTTCGAAAAGAGGCACCAGAGTTCTAGACAATCCGGTGGTATTGCAAGAAACAACCCTCGTTCCCTTTGCATTCATGTTTTCCATGTGGTTTGCCGAGGAAGTATACGATAGCCCAGTTAGTTCGTGTTTTTCTCCCCCTTGGAAAATATATTTGATGTCAGCCGACTGGTACTTCTCAAGATTCTCTGCGCCCGATTTTCCAGGAGAGCAATCAACCACGACATCAGAAATCGCTAGTAAGTCAGAAAGGCCGCCTGCGCAAGAGTATCCTTGCTTAGAGAACTGGTCAATCCTATCCTCATCATCAAATGTGCAGTACAGTGGAAAACCCTTCTTGATTGCAAGCTCACAACCAAAACTTGGACCGGTCTTAGTTACACCGGAGACTTTCATGTCTTCTTGGGCATCAATAGCGTCTGCAACACGTTTCCCGATAGTCCCAAAACCGTTTATTGCCACCTTTATGGTTACCATTTTCAAATCCCCATGTCTTTGCCTTTGATTAATCGGCGTCTGAAGGATGCCTATGAACCTAGCGAATTCGGTAAGAGTCAATAATGAGTCGCCTCTTTCTGGATGCGTAGTGTAATGCATAGGGGGCAATAAGTTGAGAGAGATCGTCACTAAGAGTTTGAAACTCAACAAAGACCTAGACATGTACGTTGAGCAGGCATTGGAACAGGGTCGTCCAGTGAAGATTGGTTGGGGGCGTGCTGGCGATGAAAGGCCCAAAGATGGAGAATTTGGCGTCATGACTCACTTGCCGGAGGGTGCTAGGGTGCTTTGCCTAGGAGACTTGGGGGCATGCGTAGGGGTGGCAAATCGAGGCGGAACTTTGACCCTCAGAGGGGGTGCTGGGTCAATGCTCGGTGCGTTTCACGTTTCTGGAAAAACAGTTGTTGAGAAAGATGTGGGGAACAAGGCCGGATTCGAAATGATTGGAGGCGAAATTTCGATACAAGGTTCAGCAGGAGATGAAGCCGGGGCTGCAATGTCTGGCGGAATATTGCTAGTTAGAGGCCATGCAGGTGATCGTTTAGGATCAGGGATGTCAGGTGGCACCGCCGTAGTAATGGGATCCGTGGGTTCAGAACCAGGCATCGGAATGACTGGAGGAAAAATCGTGATCTCTGGCAGTTGCCCACCACCTCCGGATGGAGTAGAAATGCGATCAATAAATAAATCAGAAATTTCTGAATTTTCAAAATTGCTGGACCCGATGGGACTGTCCGTAAACGAGGATGCTCTAGTTCTAGAACCGGAGGAAAATCTTTCGAAAAGTATTGATTCACCCGATTATTTCATCTTAGAGGGATTTGAAAATATCTCACTATACCCAAATGAGAACTCGTTGTCTGACAATGCCCCATTGGACCATTACACACTTCTTGTACAAGATGGGGCCGAATCGGGTGGTGCACTATTGAAAATACCATGGATAATTAGTTGTGAAACAACAATTGGTCCGGAAAATTGGAAACATGTAGATTCACCAGCAATTGTCAGAACTAAATCAAGGAAGAACGACTTGCTATTAATTGGCAGGAAAGAGGTCTCTGAGGTGATTAATTATGTCGGGAATTGTTCGGGGATAATTTTCGACATCACAGACTTCCCGGGACTGGATGACGCGGAAATAGAAGCAATGCTAACCTCATTACGGAGTAGAATGACTGCAAATTCGATTATCATGCTAAGAGGGAGAATAGACAGAATTGAACATGTTTTCAGACTAGTTATGGACTTGGAGCTGGATGGAGCAGTTGTGAACTGTGCAACCAGAAGTGGTTCTAGGCTTGCCTCGTCACTTCCAAAGATTGGTCTTGCTTCGAAGGCAATGGGGATAGGTGAAACAGGAAAATTCGTCATGATTGAGGTAATGCACGAGCCTGATGCTAAGGACCTAGTGATTGCTGTCGCTTCGGGGTGTACGGCATTGGTTTCTCCGTGCCCTAATGGGAATCTGAGTTCGAAGATAGAGGAATTGGGCATTGGCGTTCGTGGTTGGATGCGAGAGGTCGGAGTTGATAGGATTGAGAGGATAGGTAGGAGGAATCTTCGAGCCAATGATTTTGACACTGCCGCAATTTCTGGACTTAGACTAGTTGGATATGACCGACCCCTGAAGATGTGGCTAGAGCTGAGGTGAGAACATTCCTACTCTTGATTTCAAGCACTCCATCCTCAGTTATATTCAGAAAATTCACGGGACTAAACACAGAGCCGAAGAATGGTCAGAGTGGCTGCCGGAATTGGGTTGCCCGGTGGATAATAATGATCAGAAGTCGATAGAGGTCGAAGTGTTTCCGGATCGACCGGATCTACTTAGCCATGAAACTATAGCAAGAGCGTCGAGGTCATTCCTGTCATCAACGGAAGTCGGAGTTGACTTACCAATTTTTCCGGGTGAAATCGGACTTTCAGTTGACCCTGAATTAGAAGAGGTCAGGCCGATAGTAATGGGGGCAGTAGTTAGAGGTGTGAATACGGGATCTAATCCAGAAGAGAGAGAAGATTTCATTCAATCTCTGATGGATCACCAAGAAAAATTACACATGACATTGGGAAGAAAGAGGAAGTTCGCATCTATAGGGGTTCACGATTTAAATTCTCTGAAACCCCCGTTCAGAGTAACGACCGTTGCGTCAACTTACTCTTTCATTCCACTTGCTGGCTCAGAAGAGATGAGCATAGAACAGATTCTCTCCGAACATCCGAAGGGGATGGAATATGCCCATCTAATGGAAGGATTGGATCGTTTTCCAGTGATACTAGATTCGGAAGAGAGGGTTCTTTCGTTCCCCCCAATAATCAATGGCAACCATACAACTGTACACGAGGGGACGAAAGATTTCTTCATCGATGTTACTGGTTGGGATGAAAGGTCCTGTGAATCTTGCCTTCTTCTTGTATGCCTCTCAATGTCTGAAAGGGGAGGTCGAATCGAGAGTATAGAATTCTCTGGCCCGGATGGGGAGGAAAAGTCAATCCCACAAGGAGGGGCTCGAAAGCATCGAGTTCCAGAGAGTCTGATTAGGAAAATTCTGGGCTTGCAGTTGAGCTCGGATGAGTTATCGCGTGCAATCGCAAAGATGGGCGGAAACCTAGAAGAAAGTCGGACTGTAACAGATGGTCCGAATGGACGTGGAAGGTGGGCTGACTGTGTCGTCGGAGAAATTGAGCACTTAATTTCGATGCCTCGCTGGAGGAGCGACATAATGCATCCAGTAGATATTGTAGAAGACATTGCGATAGGATTTGGTTTCGAGAACCTCCCAGAAACTCTGTCAAAGACACATCTCGATGCAATTCCACTCAAGACTTCGAACCTGAATAGGAGGTTTGGAGAAAGTATGAGGGCATGCGGATTACAAGAAGTGCAAAGTCTGACTCTTTCCAATGAGAGAGACCAATTCGAAAATGTCAGATGGCCGCAAGAAGAGGGGATGGCATTGATCTCCAATCCCATCACCTCAGAACACACTGTTCTAAGACAATACATTCTACCCTCTCTACTGAGGTTGCTTGCTGCAAATAGGCATCATGAGTTGCCTCAGAGAGTGTATGAGTTAGGCACAGTGGTCAGGAGATTCAAGAATTACCAAAGAGTCGCATGGACGTGCGCCGAGGTTGGGAGCGGTTTTACTTCTTCAAAGGGGATCGCGCAAGCGTTTCTTAGGGATCTGGGTGCTGAACATGAGGATGTCGAATTTATACCGGTAGAACCAGGACATGGCCCATGGATCTCAGGAAGAGGCGGTCTGATTCTGATTAAGGGCAAGGAAATCGGAGAATTCGGAGAGATTGACCCGGAAGTGAGCGTGAAATTCGGAATAAAATCGCCAATTCAGGCAGGGGAGATTGATCTGGAAGGAGTTAGGAGACTGATTCCTGATCCGGTCTCCTAGTTCTCCTTGTCCTTTGACAATAACTTCATTGCATCCAAGAACTTCTTGCTCTCCAGATGGTTTTTGTCTCCTTTCTTGTTTTCTTTCTTTCCAGTCTTTTTCTCGTATTCAACAACGTTCGTCATGTAATTTGTTCGGGAAATAGTCGGTTTGGCGGGTTTCTTCTTCTTGAACGGCCATATTGGTCCCATGTCTCGTAAGCGACGGGTGGGACCATCATACTTTCCCCATTTCGACTCAATAAACAGTAGTTTTCATGACATTAGTTACTCTGGAAGACATGTGAGCGAGCGCCACATCGGAGTTGACGAAGCTGGGAGGGGGCCTGCCATAGGCCCCTTGGTGGTCTGTGCACTTTCCATCCCAAAGGAAGACAGAAGTATTCTGAATAATATAGGAGTGGATGACTCGAAGAATCTAAGCAAGATTAGGAGGGAATCCATTCATGCAGAAATCATCTCTATTTCCAAATTACGAGGTTGGGAAATAGGTTTGATTCACTGTGATGCGGACAAAATTGATCGTTGGATGGAATCTGGAACTCTGAATACTCTAGAGGTGATGTTGTTTGCTGAGGCCATAACAAAAGCAACTGAAATTTCATCAAAATTCACGCTATTTCTAGATGCTTGTGATGTAGATGCAGAACGTTTCGGAAAAAATGTATCGTCCGCCCTAGGTAAAAGGGGCAATGATTTCAAGATTATTTCCAAACATAGAATGGATTCTACCGACGTGATCACTGGCGCGGCCAGCATTATTGCTAAAGTAAATAGGGACTTGGCGATAGATGAGTTATCGAAGGAATTGGGCGTTGACC
Organism: Methanobacteriota archaeon; assembly: GCA_004195615.1. Classification (GTDB taxonomy): domain Archaea; phylum Thermoplasmatota; class Poseidoniia; order Poseidoniales; family Thalassarchaeaceae; genus UBA36. The sequence goes on from PSPW01000003.1 coordinate 15,442, forward strand.
TAGGCTCTGGTTATCCATCGGATATGAAGTCCAAGATTGCTATTGAAGATCTCTGCAGAGAAGAAATTCCCAATGATTGTCTCAGGCGGAAGTGGAGCAATGTCGAGAGAGCTTGGATGATGCACCATCGAAAACCGATTCCGCAGAGAGAGTTTGGAAAATTCAGAAGGGCTCAATCGGCTCTTGACGAATGGAATTAGCAAGAACGGTGAAATGCAACTATTGGTTGGTTTGTTTGAGAAACATGGGTGAAGACAACGGTTTTGGTTCTGAGGACATACAAACCGTGCGAAAATATGCACTGCAGAATGCCATAGAATATGACGGAGAGGGGAAAACTGGTAGTGTCCTTGGAAGAGTTCTCGCGGAAAGAACTGATCTTCGCCCTCATGCAAAGAGATTGCTAAAATTGATTGAGTACGAAGTGGATATGGCAAATTCAATGGCTAATAATCAAGGGATAGAAGAAGCTCGTTCGGAATTGGAAAAGATCGATCCTCGGGCTCTGGAGAGAGAAAAACACCAGAAGAAAGAGGGTTTGCGTGACCTCCCTGGAGATACATCAAAAGTTGTACTCAGATTCGCTCCCAATCCAAATGGACCCCTGTCAATTGGCCATTCTAGGGGAGTCGTGATTAATTCCAAATATGCAGAGAATTATGATGGGAAAATTGTTCTCAGATTTGATGACACGGATACCAGAGTCAAGCCACCTTTGGTCGAAGCATACGAATGGATTGAGGAAGACTTCGAATGGTTGACTGGTAGATCAGCCGATATTGTCGTTAGGGCTAGCGAAAGGATGCCCATTTATCTCGACCGAGCAGAGAAAATGATCTCGGAAGGTCATGGTTATGTTTGTCAATGTGGAGCCGAAGAGTTTCGTGGATTTCGTGAGTCGAAAACAGACTGCCCATGCAGGGATAGGGAGATTGTGGAAAGTCTAGAAGACTGGAAGACGATGAATTCCGGCAAGATGAAGGAAGGGGATGCCGTTGTGCGTGTTAGGACGGACATGAGTCTACCCAATCCAGCACTGCGAGACTGGCCGGCGCTAAGAATTCAGCATCTCCCTCATCCAACAGTTGGTGACAAATACAAGGTTTGGCCCCTATTGGATTTCCAGAGTGCCGTGGAAGATCATGAACAGGGAGTCACCCACATAATTAGGGGTAAGGATCTGATGGACAGTACGAGAAAGCAGACTTTGTTGTACGAACACTTCGGCTGGAAGTATCCTGAGACTCTTTACTGGGGCAGAGTTAAGGTTCACGAATTCGGTGGATTCTCTACGTCCGGAATGTCATCTTCGATCATTTCGGGCGAATATTCGGGCTGGGAGGATCCTCGTCTACCAACTCTAAGGGCTCTACGGCGCAGAGGATTTGAAGCTCAGTCTCTGATTGATTTTTGGGGGGAAATTGGCCTAACTCAGAAGGATATTTCCATTTCAATGCAAACTGTGGAGTCATTCAATTCCAAGATAATAGACAAAATCTGTGAAAGAAGATTTTTCGTATCTAATCCAGTACCTATTGAAATTCAAAGTGAAAACAAGCCAAATGAAGCAAAGATTGCTAGGCATCCAGACGGAGAAATTCCCGGAATGAGGAAATGGGAAATTGATAATTTGATATTCATCCAAGAGTCTGACTTCATTCAGGGTAAGTTGCGTCTGAAAGACTTCGCCGATATAGAAATCACGGGCTCGGATGCTGAGATTGAAGGCGAACAGAGGAGCGATGACCGCCCAATCATTCATTGGTTGTCTGAAAAGATTTCCAGAGAAGCAAGAATGTTTGTTCCAGAAGGTGGAGAAATGAGGGAGTTGGTGGGCCTGATAGAAGACTTTGAGTTGAGAGTCGGGGAAGTTTACCAGTTTGAGAGAGTGGGTTTCGCAAGGCTTGACCGAATTGACAACGATGTAGTCGAATTAATCTGGCTTCACGGTTAGTCGTGAATATTCATTATTGTCAGCAAGACCGCAATTATCTCCCCATTAGTTGCGTCGCATTGAAGGGGGCAATACGAATCAGAGTAGCGTGGAACGTTCTGGAACGAGGCTAGCAGTCTTATTTTCATCGATACTAGTAATGGTTGTTTTCTCGCCAATAATTACTCAGGCAGCGGAGAGCAATAGTTGCTGTGAATCTCCAGATGAGTTCGACCTATACTTGATTGGTGACCCTGACAGTGGGCAACTTACTCCTTTCGAGTCGGACTTAGAGGAAAAGAAAACTGTGGAAGTGACCTCGTCCGTTCTCGGAGAGGTAGAAATTGGCTCATGGACGATAGAATGGGGAAAAGCTAGTAGCTACTCTTCTGGAACCTGGACGTTCTCAATCCCCTATGAGGTTACAGATTCAGCTGGAGTATCGGCTAATGCGACCGTGGTAGTCAAGGTTGGGGGGAATACATACGAAAGCTCTTCGCAATTACCCGCAGTCTATTTTACTGAATCTGGTGAGCTTCAAGTGGATATTGAAGTTCAAGACGGTGATGTTGCAAAAAATGAGAATATCGAAGTGGTATTTTCTGTTAGGAGTTTGATCTTCTCTAACCCGGGAAGTGAATCAGGCATAATGTTCTATTGGGGAGCGGAAGAAGTTGACGCTGCAATTTCTATTTCATTCCCACTTGTGAATGTAGAAATTCGCGATGCTAGTGTAAAGGGCAATCTTGTATTCTTTCCCGTGAGGATTACTTCCGGATTCGGCGACAAAATATGGACCAGTTCCACAGGAGGATTGATGGTTCAGAACGTCGAGATTTCCGAAAGTCCGATAGTCAATTCGAACGAAGATTGGGTAGATGTAACATTTGTCTGGGAACCAAGCGGTTCTAGTGAGGGGACAGTGAGGACGGACTTCCAGATTTCTCTGCAGGGTTCACTTGTAATCACTACAGACAAGATTCACGAAATCACACTTGGCCAAGATACCGGAGACAATAGCTGGTATCCTGACGAAGAGCCCCCTAGAACTGGTAGTTCTGACCTCATGGTTGAAGTCAATTGTAGATACGACGGTAATTCAATTGAAAGGAAGACGACAATAGAGTTTGATGGCGCCATGTCACAATGGATGAGGTGGGGACTGGACAACATAGGGAATAAGAGTCTTGGATCGAATAGTTGGTGGAGGAACCTGAATACATTTTCCGATACCGTCAGCGGAACAGAGAAGTCCAATGCTAGAGTAGACAACACCGAGCTATCGGCATTAGAGACTCATCTGGAAGGATCGAAGTCCAATCTGAAGTCATTTCTCTCAAACGGATTAATGCTGAATTCAGAATCTGTTTTTGGAGTAGACGCAGTAGAATTTGGACCGTTGAAAGTTACCATTGACCTAGGTGTATCTAGGTCCTTCAATTCCGAACAAATTTCTATCAGAGTTGAGGCGAGTTACCCCGTAGAGAAAGGAGAGAGGCAGACGCTGATTGAGGATTTTATCCGACCTGGAGGTTATGACTTTTGGGATGAAGTGGATCTTTCTTTCGAAATTAGAACCGGGATGCTATCTGGGTTTGGTGGTGTAAACCTAGACAATGAAGAAGTAGCTTACACACATAGAAGATGGATTGTAATGGAGATCCTCACTGTGGAGAAAACAGGCATAGAATCTGATACTGACTTTAGACTTGAGTTTATGGCCAACAATGCACTCCTATTCAGCCCTCTGATTTCTGCTATGATTTCGGTATTTTCTCTTTGCTTGGCATTGGGTATAGGGATGACTCTGACGAGAAGGAGGACAAGGGTCCCAAGTATGATCATGCTAGGGGTTTTAGGAGTACTTTCACTTTCGATATATTGGTTTGGATTGCCCATGCCAATAGTTTTGGGTGTAGTCAGTTCTAGTGTATTACTGGTATTCCCTGCTGCAATTATATCACCAGTAATTGAGGATGGGGGTAGTCAGAGGAATTCTACCAAGGGAGGCATGGTGAAGTGCCCCTCTTGCGGCAGGAGGAACTCCATAGAGTCAGATATCAGGCCGCTAAGGATTGAATGCAGTGGGTGCAGCAGTACTCTGAGAATAGAATAGTCACACCGTCCCACAAGATACTAGGGAATCGGTAACAATCGATGCTGCGACGGTAGAAGCATTGCTTTTCCAATTGGACAAGGCTAGGCTGATTTGAGACGCGAGATCCGACTCCCAGCCAGATCCGAGGACACAGTGCCAAAGCAACTCCTCCACCCTGGCTGTAGAAGGTAGCTTGGAATATAATATTGGACTAACCAGCCTTCTCATGATTATTTCGCGATTTTCTAATTCTGAAACCACCCATTCTTTGGAGGCTTTCTCTATCTCAAGACGTTCAAGCCAGAAGTAATTATTGAAGTCTAGAATTAGGACTTCCGTCATGGGAATAACACGGATTGAGCCCTCTGCAGAAAGATAGTCTCGTAGAAAGGAAAATACCGGGTCATATGTCGTGTCGAGTGCTTCGTTAATCCAGTTTCCAGATAAAATCCATGGCCGCATTCTCCTCAGACGAGGACTCAGGGGGTTAAGCTCCGAGGCTAGAGCGTGTGCTTGGGTGACTGTACTTAGTGGCCCTTTTCGAGGGTCTCCAAACCTCCCCCTTAGGCCATCTACAATAATTGTGGAAATGGAAATCCCGGAAAGTTGCGTTTTCTGGATTTCGCCGCTTCCGATGATTTGTATGTATGGTTCATAATCAGGAGCCGAGTGTGTAAATCTCCTCTTGTAGGGAAGTCCGGCATCGAGAAGGGCAGCCTCAATAGGAGCCAGCGAAAGTGATCCTTTCAGAGTGGGTTCTGAGATTAGCAGGATTGGCATATTTGTTTTGACAGCATCATTGGCAAATCCTTGGATTGTTTCTCGTATGGGGGAGAAAATATCCTGTTCGATTAGTGCCCTCACCCTTCGACGATAGAAGACGAGTACAAATCACTACTGATTACTCGACCATCAGACGGAGTTGATCTCTCTTGTATGTCCAATCCGAGTCAATCTGGTTGTTTTCCCGGTAATATCTGGAGAGTCTTCTAATCTTTGATTCGCAGAGTTCCAGTTGCCTCCTGTTGTGAATATCCTTAGAATTCTGTGAAAGGTGATCAATCAGCCGTAGAGCTCTGCGCATTATGCTCATTAGATCCTCTGGGAGTCCAGTCGACTCCCCTAGTCTATTGAGTGTCTGAGAGATTCGCTCACCGGTGACTAGTCGGACATCGGGAACTCCGTGCTTATCCCTTAGTATGGTTCCGATTGAAGCGTTTGTATGGCCTTCGTCTGAAAGTTTCACAATAATCTCCTCAATCTCTTTCTTGTCAGCATTTGACCACTCAGGGGGGGCTGATGAATGGGGCTTGCTAGAGCCACTGGCTCCCTTCCCTTTGCTGTGCATTCTAGCCAATTGTATACCTCGGGCAGCCGGGCGTCCTGCTCTCCCTCTTTAACCGCTACGCAGTAAAAGTTGGATTGGGACAATCAGAGGCGGTGCCTTGATTTTGCCAGTTTGCCTGGTCCTAGTGGCCATTCCCACCCCGGAGCAAGCGATCTGGCAGAGCCAAGAAGTTTCCCCTCCTGAATTATCAGTATCTCATCGCCGACAAGGATTGAACGATCATGATGATCGATCATACCCGGGAATATATCGCCGACCCAGTCTACTTCGGGAATGATTTCCACTATCTTTAGTAGATTGAGTCTCCTCATCGTCTCTAGGCTTGACTTGGAAAGCAAGAATCTTCCTCTCCGAGGATCCCATTTTGCCATTTGTACTCCATCCTTTGTTATTGTGAAAATTGGAGGTCTTCCTCTAATCTGACAGCCATCCAGCCACTCGTCTGAACCGAATTGAAATCTGGAGATTGATTTCATCTTCTCCTCTCTAACGCTGAAATCAGTTTCGCCATCATCTCCTTCGCCAAACGATAAAGAGATGGCTTGTTGGAGTCTTTCTAGAGATTCGCGAGAACCTGCTCTTTCCCCTCGTCTGGTATCGATTACTTCTATGCCTCCAAGCTTTAGTTCAATCCCAGAATGATTTACTATATTGGAGTAGCCGACCCTTTCGACGAGTCTGCTCAGCATTCTTTGGATTATTGACAATTCATCCTCATCCCAATCCCCAGTTACCGGAATGTCATAGTGTGCAGCTGGCCACAAATCTTCCAAATCTCTTGGAACTAATCCCAAAGGTGCCGTCACCATCACCTCATGGGCTCGTGATTTCCCAATTGAACGGCGGAACCTAGAGTGACTTTGTGAGAGCCGGTATGGTTTCTTTGCTGAGCAGGGTAGCAAAACCAGGACGTCGCGTTGTCTCGAGGGGGGCTCATAATCCTCAGAAATGGTTTCTCTCCAATGCCGAATAGTCACATCATTCCTACTCTCAAAGGAGTGACATCGAAGTTGTCTGCCAAATTCTACGGAACTGCTTGACAGACCCATTAGCTTGGAAATTTCGAATGACAGTTGGTCGTGCCTTCGCAGATGTTCGACTGAACGAGGACTCGAAGTACTCTGGCGTTCGGCCAGATCCCTAAGGGTACCATCTCTAATTGCTGATCTAGTTGCTGAAATTGCTCGAACCCACATCTCTCTTTGAGACTCCATAGATGAATCCTCATTAGTTGATGATTCAGGCATTCTTGGACCCGTTTCAGAAAGTAATACCCCAAGTGATGATGCTTGTCTGGAACGAGCCAAGTCGAAAATATCGACACCCATCCACGACAGTAGCGCACAATTATCAGGCCCGCCAATCCCTGGGGCCCATATCAAAGAAGATGAAAAGTTAGTTCTAATTGTCAATAGAGCCTGTTCTATCATCCCCGGACTATTCGACAATTGTGGGGCATCTGTCAATACGATTATTGACGGTTGCGCCCCCATGACAAGTAGTGATTGATCGTGATGCAATGAGTTCCAAGTTACTGGAAAAATCTCAATTCCTGAACCAAATTCACCAGAATTTGATTTCACTAGACTTGGTGGTAGGACTAATCCCTGTGAAGACTCCCATGTGTCTATGGAATCAAATGGAAAACAGAGATTGGCACGAGTGGATATCTTCATCGAAGAAGGAATTGTAGAATTATCTAGAGAAGATGAAAATGGTGCGATTGAAACAGAAAAATCGGGGTCATTATCACTAATAATAAGTCCTGGAGCAAAGGAAACGGGCGCATTTCTATCTCCAAGAGAAAATAGTCTGGAGAATCTGTCTCTAGAAATGACGTTTCTGCCTATTGGCCGCTCGCCCATTGACTGCCCATGGAAGCATTTCGCTTGAAGGATTCTAAGACCTAGTTGCATTCCCAAGTACGATGCGGGGCGCCAATCTAGCACTGACTATATTGTTCGTGGCTTCAATTTCCGCGTTTTCTAGTGCCGAAACAGGATCCCAAGAGTTACTAGTTGAGGAGATTGGAGATGCTCCTGGAAAGTTGTGGGGCCCCGGGGAGATTGGGGAGCAATGGCAAATAGTTTCTCCAAATAATTCCACAACTATCGGAACTTTCCCATTGAACGACTCGGTTGACGTATTTGCTCTGAACATTTCTTCGACGAATTGGACGATGGTTGGATTCTGGGTTTCGAACAACGATTCGGTGAGTATCAGCGTACAAAGATTGAATCAAAGCACTTGGTCAATTGTCGAGTTTGCGAATGGTGATGAGGGAGAATTGGGCCTTGACCATGGATTACATGCCATCAGACTGGAGAGGATTGGGGGTTTCGAGGAGGAAATTTCATATCGATTCACCCTAGAAAATATCGGGTCTTTCGATGGAGAGGAAAGATTTGTCAATCTAGCATGGATGTTTACTCCTTTCTATGTCTTTGCAGGAGTATTTCTGATTCTCCCGCTCGTCATCGTTTTATGGTGGAATAGAAATGACCTTCTGCCCTCTGGAAAGAAGGTTGAGGAATTATTAGAGAATGAAAGGTACATCTTGAATGCCCTTAGGGAGAGGTTCTCCACCAGCGATGGGGCAATGCGGCGTGAGGAAGTAAATTTGGCGATGTCAGTACTTGGAGAGGGTTCGTGGAATTCGGTTTCAGAGGAGTTAGGGGTCCCTGAGATAAGGCATTTTACAGAAAACATAGATATCTGTGCTTGGAGATTTGGAGGGTCGAGCAGGTCCTTTCTAATTGGAATTAGAACAGGATCATCAAGTTGGGAAATGGCAGCAATCAGAATTTTCTCACCCCTTGGAGAAGTTACGACAATCCACAGTGTTGTTCCGGAAATGGTGTTTCAAGATGACGAAGTATTCATAGGAAATCTTGAGGGAGGAACAACGACCTTTGTCCAAATTGAAACACTAGGAAACCCGCCAATAGTCAATATGCATATTTCAGGTCTCGTAGATGGAAAACCAGTAGCTGCCGTCCCAACTAACTCCATAGAATTGGAAGAAGAGTGAGTGATTTTCAACGTCCTCTTCGTAGCCTTGCCTCGTTCCTTATCCTATCCCCTATAGGAGGTATTGAATTTTCTAATTCCGCTCTAATTTCGTCGATTTTCTTCTTCAGCTTACGAGATGGTTTCTTTGGAGATTGGAGCCTCAAAACGACTGTTACCGAACCTCTGTTGGGTCTAAGATGATTACTCGGCAAACCTCTACCTGGAATAGAAATTGTTTCACCGGGATTTGAACTAGGTGGGACCTTTATCAGAAGAGTTTCGGAGTCGATATGTGGAATCTCGACAGTGGTCCCCAGTGTCAGGTCTGCGAAGCTAAGTGGTAGTGCCATTAGTAAATCCGAGCCGTCTCTTTCGAACCATGGATGCGGTTCAACTTCAATTTCGATGTATAGGTCTCCAGGAGACCCATTGAATGATGACGAAGCCTCTCCATGTTCACGCATTCTAAGACGATTTCCAGAGACGATTCCAGGTGTTACAAAGAATTTGATACGGATTGATTGCAGTGCCCTACCATTGCCCCTACAATCATTGCATGGGTCAGAAACTAATCTTCCCGAACCCCTACATGGCGTGCAGTCCTTTCTGACTCGTTGCCTGAAAGGGCCAATCATAGAAACCTCGTCGATTCGCCCCCTGCCTTCGCATGAAGGGCATGGTCGCGAACCCCCATCCTTGGTAGATCCCAGTCCGTTACAACCATCACAATCCTTCAGTGCCTCTATTTCTAATTCGTCTTCTAATCCATCCATAGCAGCCTGAAATGGTACTGAATGTCTCACCAGCAAGTCTGATCCGCGTGATCTATCACTCTGCTGGCCACCGAAGAATTGGCTGAATATTGATTCAAACCCCCCTCCAAAGAGATCATCAAAATTGATGTCGACTCCTTGGAAGCCTCGTGACCCAAACGGAGAACCACCAGGTCTTTCGTGGCCAAAGACGTCGTATTTTCTTCTTTCTTCGGGATTAGATAGAATCGCATATGCCTCTTGAATTTCCTTGAATTTGGACTCAGCTTCTGAGTCATTCGGGTTCTTGTCAGGGTGATACTTTCTTGCTAGAGAGCGGAAGGACTGTTTAATTTGGTCCTCTGTAGCGTCTTTGTTAACTTCGAGAATATCGTAATAGTCTCGCTTACTTGCCATAACGTTCCCGACTTAGGCTCCTAAAGGAGTCATATCAACCGTTCCCCACTCAATTAATCGAAGACCCGCAGGATGAGCAAAAATTCGACTCGGTTTCATTATATGTTGAACAATGCTTGCATAATCTTGTTTTCTTTTGCGTCCCTTTCGGAATAACCCATCTTGAACCGTCATCTTGCTCGGATGAAGAATATGAATCAATTTTCATAATTTCTTCCTTCTTCCTTCTTTCGGCTCTCCTAGTTGCAGTTCTCTCTATTGAATTGACGAAAAAGTCTGAGATTCTAGCCAATAGATTTCGTTTGGGTTGATTTGGCACTTCCGTTTTTTCCATTTTCTGTTCAATTCCGTCGACTGAAATGGAGTATTCCGAGTGCTCTTCCATCCTTTGTTCTAGTTCGGCTGATTCTCTATTTATTTGTCCGATGTTTCCCTGCATTCTCTGTCTGGATGCGGAGGCCTTTCTGCCTTTGAAATCGGAATAGGCCCTCGCTTCAAGCTTCTGGATTGCAACTTCTCCCTTCTCCCATAATCCTCTATCTTCCAATTTGTAAGTTTTTGAGAGGGCGCTGATAGCCTTAGAGCGACGATATTCGTGATCATGAACTGCAGAATATCGAAATGCCATTATCAGACCGATGAAAATGGCCACCAAATGTACTGCTATTTGTTCGAAGTTGTCATTTGATAGAGCTTCGTTCAGTTCTGGCGAGAGAATCCGGAAGGCGACCAAGAGGATGTTAGGGATGGCAACAAGGGCGAAGGAGACTAAGCCTGAGCGTTTGGCCATAACGAATCGTCAATTGGGAGTGTTTTGAATTTTCGTACAAACGGGGTTGTTGCCGGTTAGCACTATTAATTCACAATTACTCGACCGGCCGTGGAACCGGAGATTCGAGTTTCGACCATGGTCAGGAGTCATGATGACCCGATCAAGGTGGTTGATTCGGTTCGCTCAGTTTTCCCCGAGTGGAATCCAGAGGGAATTCCGGACCAGTCTGATTTTCCCATTAGCAGAGAATCAGAGATAATTAGCGAGAGTGTTGATTCACTAGATAATCTTCTATCAATTCTACGAGAAAATAGAATTCTCGACACTGCTCTTGATGCAATGGCGATGGAAGCAGACGATGAAGGGACTGTTTTCAGGATTTCCCGACAGTCTGCTTCCATAGGAAAGATCTCTTTTGTTTTGGGAGAGAGCCCCCTTGGAGGGACTATGGAAGTGTCATTGAATGGATCCGAGGTTGTTCTCTGGTTAGAGCAGAACACTTGGCATCGTGGGAGAGATGATGTCCCTAGAGAGGTGGGTGACGAACTAGCAATGGCGGCATCTGGAGAGGCATCTGAATGGTTCGGATCACCAAAGAGAGCAAGGGAGTAGTCGTCACAAATTATTGGCTGATTCCAAAGCATTGCAGACCTTGCAAATTATCTCTGTCTGTTGATTAAATGGAATCTTGTTCTCACTTGGAAGATGCATGAATAGTACGATAGGTGATTTTCTAACAGAAGCAGCTAGCAAGGACCGGTAGTATGTCTCGTTGCAAACGAATCCACCCGCGTCTTCGTTCCATCTGATTCCAGAAATTCCTTCCAGGTGCTCATCAATGATGTTAATTGGGGTGTTTGTCTGAAGGATGAGTTTGTCAGAGGAAATCTCCCCAGAAGATTCTGTCCTGCCAGTGTTATCTGCTATTTCCATCTGAAAACGATTCCTAGCGAATTTCTCAAGTAAGATTTCGTCGGCATTTTCTGAGAATCCAAGATGAAGAACAGCGCCGATCTCTTCGCCGCTATGAATTCGATCGGAGATTTCTCTTGAGCCTTTTTCGTCGACCGTTAGTATAGAAGTATTGATTTTGTAATCGAACTCTCCTTCTGTGGAAATGAACTCAACTACCTGCTGGGAGATATTTCTCTCGTGATGGGCAAATGGCACAAATCCAGTAACTAGAATGCTGCCAACCATGAGTTTCGCAACAGATGTCCATAGTTCTCATTTTCTATGACATATTGGTCGGCAAATTCATCCGCTCATAATCATTGCAAACAATATGGAAGAGGAGTATGTAGTCCAATTGGAGCCTTCAGAAGGCAGTGATTTCAGGCCCCTCGGCGTGATTTCGGCGATTTGGAACGAGTTGAGCGGTGGCATTGGTCCATGGGGCGCGATTAGGCCTCTTTTTGCTGTAGCACTTTCACTAGTTCCCTTTCTCTTCCTCGGCCAGCATTTCAATCGCCAACATAGAAAGGGTGGCGAGTGGTTTCTAATTCAATTTCCATTGATTCCGGCATTTCTATGGCCGTTCCTTTTCGTCTGGTCAATAGCTGATGCTTGGTGGGTTTCCAGCGGAATTGTAGCATCATCAGAGTCAAATTATGACTAGAATTCATCATCTAGGGAAAGTGGACTGAAGAGACCTCCGGGGCTTGACACTTCAGAGAGTTGGTTCCTAATCTCAAATTCCCAATCCCTAAACTCTCTCAGTGCAGAAACAAACTCAAGTTGACTCTCGTTGAGTATGGTCCGGACAAGAGTATCAAAAATATCGATTCTATCCTGATCAATCCTGCCAATTAGTTTCTCCAATGGGAATGAATCGATTCCGGAAACCGTTTCAGTGGTGGATTCTGAGTCATTAGGAACAGGATTGAGGAGTACTTCAGGTAATTCTTCTCCTTCTTCGATAGCTGCCTTCTGGAGCGAATCTAGTACGATTCTGATGTACTTGGAGATAACCAGAGCCACCTCAATTATTGGCATACTGAGTTGATTTGTCAAATGAACCATGTTCTCTCTGAGAAATAGTAACTTCTCATTTACGGAGGCTTCGGGCCCGGGGACGGTTCGCGTACCCTCGGCCATAATAATCTGAAGTGAAGCTAGCAAATGAAGTGTTGAGGTCAAGATGTTCTGTCATCGTAACGAATTGGTGAACCACTATTCCCCCTAATTCCGTCAAGCAGGTCATCATCAATCTCGAAGAAGTCGTTCAACCAGTCGCCATCGGTGTCCCAATTGGTTGGATCAGTACCATCTGCAATTAAATCGCCATCTATATCTAGAATCCACCAGCCATAAGCATACTCGCCAAGGCCAGGATTCGGGAGATGGTAACGATCACCGGCGAACCTGTTGAATTCATCGGTCCATGCCCCATTGACGTGCGTTATGTCATTGCTAGTATTTACATCCAAGTATGATATGTCATTATCTTGAACTATTAACGCATAAAGTTGATCCTCGTCATTTATTCTGTTGATCCGCAAATAGTTGGAAGAGAGGGAATTGGAACCCGAACATGTCCCAAGAAGGGTCTCGCGGAGTTGCCACCATTCTTCCACCTCCTCTCCTGCACAGTCAAACAAAGACGATGCACGGACAATCGATGGTGAAGACAGGGTTGCATTAACGACTGCGTAATACTCCTGAAAGTTGTTGTACGGGATGTATTCGCAAATGCTCCCGACGCACTCCCACTCGCCATCATTGTCCGCATCTTGAGTTGCATCCGAAGGGTCGGTAGGGTCATGAGTAAACCAAATCCATCCTAACTCTGGTCTTGTTATCTGGCCATCTGAGAATTGGATTGGTTTCCAGTTTTGAGGAGTTACTTCTACCCATTGGACCTGAATCTTCAGGAATGACGACCAGTTATCGTTGGTCTCGTTCCAACCTCTATGGAACTCATAGAAATCCGGCATCATATCTCCATCGGTATCATTGTCAAGTGGATTTGTTCCATACTTGAACATCTCTCTACCGTCTGATAGACTCATATCTTGGCGATAGTCGACTACTACTCCATCTAGTAGAATTGGGGTCATCAAAATGGAGTCCGAGTCCGAGTCCGGGTCCAAAGGCCCGGTTCCATTGTCATACTCCATTATGTTGGTAAAATAAAGTGAGTTGGCATCATTCCCAAACTGCTGATCCCCTGGGAGAGGTGTGAAAACACGTTCATCCCAATTTCCCTGGATCGCGGGAGTGTCCAGTAGCCCCCTATCCAACCACCCATCTGCGTCTGGATCATAATCTACATCTAGAGGATTTAGTGGATTGAGTGACCATCTGAATGAGTTGACTGGTAAAACTTCAGAGTATACCGAATAGCAGTATTCCCAGCCGTCGGGCATTCCATCGCCATCTGAATCATCATCGGTGGGATCGCTGATTCCAATTAGGGACTTGTTGAAGTTATCTGGATCGACCTGATTGATGAGGCCAATCTTTTCAGAGGAGCGTAGACTTTTAGAGGAGAACAATGAGAAAAGTTGACCCCAAGCTGATTGGTTCGAAAGCCCATTCTCTTCCATGAATGCATTGGCTGCATCCGCTCCATATGAGACTGCGAAAGTCCCATTGGGTACGTTACCCACCTCTAACCGCTTACCATACCATCTGGAATCGTACTCTGCCAAGTTGTCAAAAGATTCGGAGTCGGAAATTTCCCCGTCCCCATTGCAATCAAAAGAGTCATCGTCAGAGTCGTAATCTACATCCGAATCAGTCAATGGATTCATTGTCCACTTGTTTTCTTCGAGATCCCATTCTGAGAACCAATACTCGTATCCATCACTCATTCCATCTCTATCGGTATCTTGATCATTAGGATCGGTAATTCCGAAGATTGCCTGGAGCATTGGCTTTGCAGGCATGCCGGATTTCCATTCTAGGTATTGCTCCATTCCAAGTTCAGCCCTTCCCTCCTTGCTGAATAATATCCTAAACACCCTGTTCTCGAAAGCAGACTCGTCTATTTCTCTCGCTTCATCTCCGAATGTTGGTGCTCCAAGTGGATAAGATTCGCCATTTATTGGGAGATTTGTTGTGAGGTTGAGTTCCACTAAATCGCCAATGCCATCGCCATCAGAGTCGAATCCGCCTTTATTGGGGATCAGAGGATTTAGCGTCCAAACGCCGCCACTAGGGTTCCATGTAGTAAATATCACTTCTATCCCATCCAACAAACCATCACCATCGGTATCGGGGTTGTTCGGATCGCCCGAAGTTCCTGTCAAATTAGATTGCTCTTCGGACAAAAAATGCCCAAATGACAAGGCTGAATCGGCACCTATCCAAGGAGTCTCTAGGAAAGCGCCGGCTGCGTTTGTCAGGTAGAACTGAGGTGATGAGATTGTGGGGTCAGATTCGCTAATTTCGCTATCTATTACATTGTACTCTTCCCAGTTTGACATCCCATCCAAGTCCGGATCTCCAATACCGTCTCCCCCGTTTACCGGATTTAGAGTCCAGTCGCTATCGAAAAGACTCCATCTGGAATGGAAGACCTCCCATCCATCTGGCATGCCATCGTTATCAGAATCAGAACTTAATGGATCTGAGGAGCCGATGTCTTCACTCGGTAAACCGTTCCACAAAGATAGGTAATATTCACCAGTTCGTTCTCCGAATGATTCGTCTGCCAATCCCTGCCATGAATGATGGGGCAATGAAGAAGTGTGATTATCTGGATAAAGAATGCCAGACTGAATTGAATTATAGAGCAGTATGTCGGATTTGATATGATACTCCATCCAATTGACAAATGCTTCTTCGGATTCTATTTTTCCATTCTTGTTGACGTCAAATCCATCGCCATCGGGATTATTTAGGGCGTCAGAACCATTCATCGGATTGATTCCTGAGTTTGAAGATGGCCAGCTGCAAGAGTATCTAGCTTCCCAGCCGTCGGGCATTCCATCGCCATCAGAATCCGCAGAATTTGGGTCGGTTGGAGTCCAATTGAGGACGGAATCGGGAGATTCCCCATGTGATTGGATTCCAGTGGAAATTGTTCTCTCGCGCAACCTCTCCCATTCGTACTCGCACAAATTGGTTAGACCGTCCCCATCGGCATCATCAGAAGCATCGTCGGGGTTATTTGGGTCCAATGTCCAGTCATTCCCCCCAGTGTATATATCGCCAATCCATCGGCGATGTTTAATTTCCCAGCCGTCGGGCATTCCATCGCCATCAGAATCTGGGTTTGTGGGGTCGGTGGGAAGATCGCTACCACCACTAGAACCTGTTCCAGTCCACCCCCCAAGATGTACATCCTCAGCAGATTGCCCAACATCTGAATCACACAAGTAATGCTGATTGAGATAGTGACATTCGAAGGTTGTGGGGCCTATGAACCAGCCCCAGTACTCCTCCCCATCGGTTAGGCCATCTCCATCGGAATCTGAAACTCGAGGGTCGGTGCCATTTTGTCCGAAGTCAGAAGGTGCGACGAATCGATATTCTTCTAAATTGGTCCACAGTCTGTCGAATCCTGGGCCACTGCCTCCTCCGATCGACACTCCATCGTTGTCATGGTCTCTTGATGCGTCGAATGGATTGGTGGGGTCGAGCCCATATACATACTCCCATCCATCAGGAATACCATCAAGATCAGAATCATGAGAATTGGGGTTCATCGGGGCTATGTTCATGAATCTACCAGGGGAGATGCCCGCGAAAACCCAAACCTCACCTTCCCTTTCCAAGGTAGTCAGCGAAGTAACAAGTCCCGGAATCTCAGTCTGATTCTGACGGATATCGAGAATTCCATCAGAGTCACCTTCTAAGCACCAAGTCCCATCTGCAGAACCAAGGACGACAATGCCATCTAATGGTAGGATCGAATAGATATCATTAGCACCGGTTAGCAAACCCTCGAGATTGAGCATTCTTTCATTGCCAATTGCCTCTTTCGGTTGAGAAATAAATAGGTCCATAGTGATAAGATGGAGGCCCCCACCCATACCCAACCAAACGTCATCGGAACCTTGATTGTTAGTTTCCACCAAAATGGAATTGACAGTTGCGGTCTTTGTCGTATCCAAGATATCAGGACTGACGAATTCATCAGCATTGTTTCTAGTGAATACCCACCATGGCACCCCATTATTGTCAGAACCGTCTGTAGAGTTCCAACCAATTAGGCCATAGTCGGTCCCAATCAGCAAAATTGGAGTTCTGCCGAAGATCTTGGCATGACCTGCAGAAGTAACGGTGGCGTTTGACTTCTGAAGTAACATCGAAAGGGACTCAACGTACGTTATCTCGGAAGTTGATAGAGATTGTTCGGCCTCAGAAAATGTTACCCTCCAAACCCCATTATTTCCCATAATTAGGATTCCCGGTTCAAAGGACTCAGATACCAACTGGAACAAAACAGAAGATTCTCCGATTTCATAGGTGACCATGGTGTCCATGTCTGGAAGGCCATTTTCCAAAATTATCGTGTGGAATCCTATGTTTGATCCCAACATTAGGAAGTCTATGTTTCCTATGGCATTCCTCTCCATAGTATGCAATTCTACACCCGCAGGAAGTTCGAATGCCGAAGAAATCCCTCTGAATGGGTCCAATGCCGTAATCCCAT
Organism: Methanobacteriota archaeon; assembly: GCA_004195615.1. Taxonomy (GTDB): domain Archaea; phylum Thermoplasmatota; class Poseidoniia; order Poseidoniales; family Thalassarchaeaceae; genus UBA36. Next base: position 32,378 of record PSPW01000003.1, read on the forward strand.
ATTTGCTTCCAATTAGTAACCTCTCTCTTGGTTGATCGGAAATTATGCTATGAACTGAGGAGTCGATTAGTCTGATTGCAGTGGAGTGATCGAAATTTATCGAATTGCCGCTATCGGAAGAGATTTCGATTCCCCGAACTCCTGGAGTTACTCCGAAATTATCGTCTAAGTCTACAGAGTATTCCTCGAAATTACTGAATGACTCTCCCCACTGTGATGTTCCTATTGTTACGTCCTCGGTGATGAAACCATCCCTGTCTTTGTCCCACCCATCCAAATCACTGTCAATTGTAGCATCGCTGGAATTTAATGGATCCATCCCATATTGGGCCTCCCATCCGTCAGGAATGCCATCCCCCAATACCTCTAATGGGGCATAGTATATTTCGTCCCAGAAGAAATAGTCAGAATCGGAAAACCTAGGGTCGCTCCCCATCCAACCAGATTCCCCGGTTGGCCTCTCGAACTGGGTCTGGCAAGAGTCTTCGGTGAGCCCTTCTATCGAACCCCAACACCAGAGGCCATCTCGCTCAGTAATCCAATCCTGTGGCGTACCCAGTAAGTATTCCTCTACATTCGTGAACATTTCTCCTAAGTCAATTTCTCCATCACTATTGAAATCGAATCCATCACCACAACCCCAACTGAAATCTGCCTCACACCTATCAAAGTCGATGTTGACATCACTGGCGTCGAGTGGGTCAAAATATCGGCATTCCCAGAATTTATTGGGATTGAGGGGATCGTTTGGGTCTCTCTCGAATAGCCCTCCCAATGTGCACATATGTACTTCATAACCATCGGGCAAGCCATCGCCATCGGTATCTGACGTTCGAGGATCAAGGTATTCCCTCAATCCAGAATCGGTTTCCTCGGGTGATTTACCTGTGAGGGTGTTTCGGTTCTCGAAGCAATTATCCAAAGTGTAAGGCCAGCAATATTCCTGCAAAGCGGTCAATCCATCCCTGTCATAATCGGTTGAATTGTCGGTAGAGTCGGAAGGATCTAGTCCTTGAATAGATTGCTGGAAAGTCGCAGTTTCAATATCTATTGATTCGCCAAAAATTACCTCGTAGAGATCTGGTATTAGATCGCCGTCTTGATCGGTTACCGGAGATTCAGTGCCCTCAGCAAGATTAGGATCTGTGGAGGAAACTGGAGACTGCGGGCGAGTCTGAGAGACCAATGCGAGACCAGAAAGAATCAACAGAGAAACTAGCAAAGCTGTCTGCTTCCTACGCATTCGCCCACCTCTATACAAAATCCCGGGTTCAGAGATTTATCATGGTGATGGAGCGTCGTTCGGACATATGTCGTTAGAGAGGTCTTAGAATCTCCAACGAGGTTAGAAAATCGCAGTTGTTCGGCGAGAAGTATGGATTTGTTCAAAGGTCGTCTAGAACCGGGTTTGGTTTGATGGGGATTGGCATCACTCACTTGGGATCTGGCAGCCGTGGAAATGCTACCATAATCAGTTCTGGAGAATGCAATGTTCTAGTCGATTGTGGCTTCAGCCTCAAACAGACTGAGAAAAGACTGGCGATAGCCGGATTTGAGCCTGAATCAATTGATTCTATAATTGTCACACATCATCACAAGGATCATTCTGGATCGGCCCTAAGGGCCGCTAAGAAGTGGGATGCCTCTCTGCACTGTAATCTCGGAACTGCATCGAAGATGGGTTGGAATACAGTAGAAGAGTGTGAAGCATTTGGCAGTCTAGAGAGAGTTCAATTCTCGTCAAAACTTAGCATGTTGCCAATTCCCGTACCTCACGATGATGCCGACAATGTAGCCCTGATAGCTAGTGATGGAAATGGAGGCCGCGCTGCAATTGTAACAGATCTAGGGGAAGCTCCACATGATCTGATTAAGCATTTGTCTGGTTGCAATCACATCTCAATAGAGGCAAACTATGATCATCGAAGGTTACTAGGTGGTCCCTATCCAGACTCCTTGAAGAGAAGAATTTCGGGAAGAGGGGGTCACCTTTCCAACAGGCAAGCAGGAGAAATACTGATGGAAGTATTGCACGACGATTTGGAAAGTATTGTCCTATGTCACCTTTCAGAGAAGAATAACGCCCCCCATATAGCCGAGAGTGAGGTTCTGATGGCAATAGATGACGAGTTTGGAGGTAGTATCTCGATTTCTAAGCAACTGGGCCCTGAATTCAGTTACTGGACGGGGCAGTCGGAGCCGAGAAGCATAGCAGCTGCATGATTACCTGCCCATCACCGCTCTGTGCACAGAGTTCTGGACCTCCTTCATCCTTCCTACGGCGCCTATATCTCTGAATAGAGATAGTGACCTCTGAAGGTAATTCATTCTCTGGGAACTATCAGTTTCTACCTCTCCTAGTCTGGCGAGCAATTCGCCCTGAAGCATCCGAAAGTCGTTTGACTCGGCAACGGCGAGACCATTGAGGTAGTGCTCTGCAGCCTCTTCCCTGCGACCCGCATCAATTAGTACCTGCCCGAGAAGCATCTCAACTTCCACGGTGCTTTGAGGATTGTTTTGGTTCGAAAGCGTATCTAGTGCTCCAGAGTAATGAATGAGAGCTAGGTCGTTGTCTGAGATCTTGGCATAGTACCTTCCAAGAACGGCTCGTGATCTAGCATGAAGGAACTCCTGATTCGAGTCCTTAGTATTCTCGTATGCAAATAGTGCGTGATCTCTTGCTCTATCCAATTCCCCCATTTCGATAAATGCTGATGCAAGTCTAATTCTGGCGTCATTCAGCTCCGGATCTTTCTCCTTTTTCAATAAATCCTCAACATTCCCATAAACCTCTAATGCCCTGCGGACATCTCTCCTCCTACGGAAAATGTGACCCATATTGTTGTAAGTTCTTGCCGCTCCAACGGCATCTCTAATCTCTATCTGAATCTTCAGAGCATTCCTGTGGAGTTCAAGGGCATCTTCCATTGCCCCCCTCTTTACTGCTATATCTGCCCTAGCAGACAGCAAACGAGCAAGTTCGTTACTTGGCTGGCTCCTGTCAATATGCTTTGTTGCAGCATCATATTCTTCTTCGGCTTCATCCCATCGACCCTGGATGGTTAGAATATCGCCCTTTAGTTCCCTAATTAGGCCTCGAATCTTAGAATCGAAGTCGCTGCTTTCGAGAGAGTTGAGAATTGAGAGTAGCTCGGTGTGACCGGAACTAACCAAGCCGTGTCCTTCAGTTAGCAGGACCTCGGCAAGACTATCCTCGTCTCCTGTATGGCTTAAGTGGTGGATGAACTCAATCCTGTTTGCAGCATCGCCCTTCTTACCTCTGTACCAATTCGCTGCTGCGGAGTGAAGTCCATTCTTCATTTCCTCATCCATCGACCTCAACAGGAATTCTCGGACAAGGTCGTGGACATCGAAATTTTCAGCATCGGACTGGCGTGCCAGACCCTTCTCGACCAATTCATCGAGGAGGTCTACGCTCGTCTCGACTTGGTGAATAGCTTGGACAGGTATGGGTTCACGGAAAACTGCAATAGCCCCCAGTAAGCGTTTCTCGGAGCCAGAAAGTCGACTGAAAATTTCCTTTTCGACAAATGCCTCCAGAGTGGCATGGAAAGTCTCAGCGACGTTGCCTCTATTGATTAACTCGAGAATCAACGGGTGACCCCGAGATAGTGAGTAAATGTGTGTAAATTGTTCTGGGTCCATTTTTGGCATGGCGGTTAGGATCTGTTTGCTTGACTCCGCATCCAACCCCTGTAGAGGCATAACAAGAGTAACGATATTTCCAGACTGGTCAGATTCTGGAACGACCATTTTGAAGGAACGGGAGAACATGACTAGGCCTACTTCCTCCAGTGCATGAATTCTCAGAGTAAGCCCCTTAAGAATTGAGTAAAGAGTTTCATCACCGACCTTGTGTAAATCGTCAATCACTATCAAAGAAGGCGCCTCGGACAATCCGGCAGCAATTAGGTTGATTGCCATATTTGTTTGCGGTACTGGAGATGAATCAAGATAGTCAGAAAGGTCGTTGTTTCCCACTGCTGAGAGCCATTCCGCGCATGCTTCTAGGAATGCACGAGAACCTTCCCAATCCTGGCATCGATGATAGAGGAGATTTCTCCGGTGAGTAAATCTGTCTAGGATCTTTGTCGAAAGAGCCGTCTTTCCAATTCCAGCAATGCCAGGAACTAGAATTGAAGCAGACTTGGCTTCGAGGAGCTTTGCCATCACATCTAGTTCCTTTTCTCGACCATAGAATCTTCGTGTTCTGGGAAGGTCGTTGAGATAGGAAACTAGCTGCTTCTCAATGTGCTTAGATAAATCTCTATCAATCAATTCAGAAGTCAGACCAGAGAGGTCAATAGTGCCTGAATCGTCCATATATCGAAGCATGTCCACGTGCCTAAGAGTCAGTTCTGATTCCTCTATTGCTTCGGCCAAGGTCGTTTTATCAGAATGTCCATCTGAGTGTATTATTCTTACTGAGATCTCGGAAATCCTTGTCCAAATCTCGTCTGCAAACTTGGCCCCTTCATCTGTTAGGAAGTATGCCTTCCTCTTCCTAGAAACTCCGGTAACGTGTGCCTGCCTTTCGATAAGATGGCCGTCCTCCTTCATTCCGGAAATCGCACGAGGAACATTTGAGCGAGCAATTGACACCGCATTGGCAATACCCATCTGGGACAGTGCGAAGGGAACTTCTACCTTGTCGCTATAATCGATGTAGTCGCTAAGATGGAGGAAAATCCTCTCTTGGACCCCTGGACGTGATGAAGCCGTCGTTGGCATATAGTTAACTCTCAGAGTCATTCAATATACAAATGTTAGGAGAACTTGTTACATTGATTATTCCTGAAAATCTGAATCTGGGACCCATTCCTCAGAAGCAGTATCCCAAAGCCAACCAGGATGGTCGTCATACCTCTCTAGAGCGCTCCGCTCCTCTCTTTCCCCGTCACCATAGTCTTCTGGTATCTGGGCTGGGGTCTTGTATTCCTCTTCTTCGTCATCGATCTCGATTCCAATGAAGCCAGTGAAGTATGCAAGAGCAGCCAAAGATAATGTGGCCAATACGGACATCACTCCAACTAAAGCCCAGTTTGTACTATCGGTTGTTGGCTCCCCCTTGCCGATTGGGTTTACTGCCGTTGTTTGACCGGAATAGGAAAATTCCGGTATTGATGAATCTCCCTTTATTCTCGAAGCAGGTATCCCTAGTTCCCATGTCCCGTCTTCGGAAACAATTGTGTTGTTGACTGGATTGCCGTCAATCAAAACAGAAACCTGTTTGCCGGGAAGACCGATGCCGGAATAAATAGCCATTTCATCTACTTCGACCCAAGACTGCTCTGGTTCCTCAATCGTAAATTGTAGGGGGATGACTCTGAAGGTTACAGGGACTGAATTGACCCTAGAATCCCAAGCATCGGTTGCGATGAAAATCACATTGTTCAGAGTCCAAGATTCCATGTCATCGTCGAAAAACAACATGTCAGCTGGATCGTATCGGGCGATTCCGTCTGTTCCCACTCCAACAACGAGAGGATATCTGTCATCCGAGGCAATCGTTGAATCATTGTACACAGATATGAATTGTATGTCGTTGTCTATATCAGAGAAGTAGTCCTTCAAATCAATCTCGACAGTTGTGCACTTGTCGACAGAATTGGAATCTAAATCGCAATACAGGATGAATTCACTCTGCCACTCAGAAGAGTCGAATTCGGGTTGATTATTTCCGGCATTTGGGGGGTTGTCGGCTATGATTGTGACATCGACCCAACTGCTGTAGTCAATTCCATCATATGAACGGAATCTGAGTAGGTATTCTGCATCATGACGTAACTGTGTGGTGTCCCACCCTATCTCCCAAACGCCATCTTCCGAAAATTCACTAGTGCTGGTCTCGAAAACTGAGACGTAATCATTTGAAACGTCCTTCACTTCCAAGTCCACTCTTGTCGCTCCACCATCGAAATCCCTAGCGACTCCACTTAGGAGGGTATTCATAGAAGTAGAAATTCGAGTTCCTGAATATGGTTGGTTTACACTAATTGTAGGTTGGCTATTCCTGTTATCAATAGTCAGAGTAAGGACTACTGGTTGACACTCGTCCACAACTCCGTTGCAGAAATTAGAATCGGATGCCCAAATTGTGAATGTGTAGGTTGAGAGTTCCCTGGGCCGGGAGCTGAAGTCCCACTCCCAACCCCATGTACCATCTGAATTGGTCTCAACTGGGCTAGTGACTTGGTAGTTTGGACCTGAAATTTGCATATACACTAGGTCAATGTCGCTGTTGCAGTCATCTGGGCACCCATATGGATCTAGAGAATAGCCATCAAAAATTACCGAACCGTCATCGTGAGACGAGAATGAACTAGGAGTAGTGACGAATATGTTTGGTGGTTGGGTATTGAGCTTTATTGTACGTGAAACAACCGGGCTGTAGTCTATACCATCAAATGCTCTGAATTCGAATGTGTAATCTCCTTCCCCTGCCATGCCACTCATGTCAATATTGTAGTACCAAGAGCTGAATGGTCTATTGAAACGTGATACTTCGCCCTCATCTGAACCGCTTGTATCTACGGCGTATTCGGCATCCTCCCAAGAACCCGTGAAGGGATTCCTAACCTGAACAGCATGCACGTAGCCTCCTTGATCCCATTGGGCTCTCTCATCGGTGAGATAGCTATTCGCTAGTGTACCGTCGTGGGCACTACCTGTGATATTGACGACCCTACGATATGAGTGCCCTTCATTCTCTGTAACAATCACCGTTGGAGCATCGTTCTCCAGGTGTGCGGTCTCTTCAAGTGTGTTCTCCTCAAGGGTAAATTCTCCCGAGTAGTAGCCATAACCAAACCTATAGGCAGTATACCTGTAAAGTGACATTTCTCTTGTTCCTGCTGAGTAGTCGCAACTGGAATCAGCGGTGTCGATAGTCAGATCACCATCATTGTCAATCCCATCGGAGCATGAGTCCTCGTACTCGTCATCTGCGAACCCATCCGGATTATCCCCTCCTCCGAGGCCTCTGAAGTCCAGATGGAAGTTTGATGGAAGGGCAACCCATGGGGTGAAACCATCACCACCAGTGTTTATTCTGTAGAGGTCGTTTCCAAGTGCATCCTCAACGATTACCATGGCTTCGCTGACCTTTTCTCCGTCAATTAGTGCCTGGAACCTTACTAGCTCGGCCCTGCTAACCTGTACAGCGAAGTGAGTGGGCTGTGTTGCTATCTTGACCTTTGATAGGTCCAAGTTTGTCAGATCAGCGAAAGTGAAAACTGTTGAGTTGTTATCCATGTTGACGCCCAATGGGAAGTTTCTCGGAGTCATGTTCTGGCAATTGTTGCAGTCCTTGACTGGAGTGGGAATAATTGCACCTTGGAATTCATTGTCTGGCCAAGCTTCCTGGTCAGGCCATGATAGTCGAACCGGATATTCGCCACTGGGAGGTGACGGAATGTACTCTGACTGGGCTGTGACGGAACTCTTGGTGACGTTGTAGACAGACTCAACTTGGTTCCAGTCGTTTTCCGAGAAGTATGCGAGTGAGCCGTATTGCTGAGATTCCGCATATCCGCTGTCAAAATTCTTGATTACAGCTCCAGTCTTTTGTACATCGAATGAGTTCCTCTGAATGTCTAAGAGGGAGCCGATTGCTCTGATTCCGTCAGCAGTCCCGCCTGCGGTGATTATGTTGTCATACATCGTCACGCCTGTCAAGTAGGCATGCAACACTGGGCATGAGAATTCCCCGCCCCAATTGGTGTCACTAGAGCAAGTCCCAGTACCGTCATATGAGATTGTGTTGTTTGCCATGTATAGTCTCGAGGCTGATTGAAGTGCGTATGAGTAGTCTCCAGCTACTACTGGAGTCAACGTAGTATCGAAAATTGAGTTATTCTCGGCAATGACGTCGTATGAGCCGCGTAGCCAGAGGCCGAAGTATCCGTCTACTGGTCCAATCTCGTTTTCGTGAATGTGGGCTACACTATCCCGTACTACAATCCCCGAACCTCCTGCAGCCCCTCCAATGTCGTTTTCTCTGAGAGTTAGTAGAGCACCACTAGCGGCATATACTCCTGCACCCTGTACGGTCGAAATCTCATTGTCAGAGATATCGAAGCCAAAATCTGTGCCGCCTACTGCTTTCTTCGCATTGAGGTCGATTCCATTACAGTTCACATTGATTGCGGAGTTTGTTACCCTTCCTGCTGATGTGTATAGCCCGATGCCGTAATCACCTGAAGTGATTTGGGCGTTGTCGATCTCGATGAATGAGTCCTGGGCCCAAATTGTGGCGCGACCACCATCTCTCGGCCCGCAGCCGTTCTCAGTTCCTATTAGTGAGATGTCAGAGAGGGCGAACGGGCTGACTGACGATCCCGAGGAGTAAATCTGTAGTGCTGCTCCAACGATGCTTTTGCTCGCATCTGACCCAACGACGAAATTTCCTCCGTTGAAAGTTGGTTGGGCTAAATTAGTTGTCAACACGCTGGAAGTGTTGATCTGGTTGAATTCGAGCTCAGTAAGAGTAGGGCTAGCTCCGTCAAGAACTAGGGCCCCGTAGCGGAATTCTCCTACAGCAGAGATGTACTGGGGAATCCCCCATGCGCTGTCGAATGTGACGTACCTTAGGCCAGTCTCGGAAAGATCGATGGAGCTCCTCATGAGCACTCCCTCGCTGCAGGAGGGGTCGTCAATCCATATCTCCTGGTTTCCAGAAGTCATCCCATAGCATTCTCCTGTTGCACTGGAGTTTACTGGTTCACTCCATCTGAGTGTGATTCTCATAGCGGGACCGGCATTTGAAGAGGCACCGCATGAAGAAACGCCGGCGCACAGGCTTCCTCTGACGTCCAGATGAGTTCCATTGGGGAACTCGATTGTTGCTCCCGGATTGATGATTAGTTTTGCACCGGGGGCGATTGTAACATCGCCCGTCAGGGTGTGAACGCCGGCCCATGTCTCTGTCCCAGTGATTGTTCCTGTCGTTGTCTCGTTAGATGCGGAAACAGTACTCGCTGGCAAAGCCAGTGAAAGCAGTATGCTGAACAAGAATAGTCCTGTTAATGAGAAGGATCTCAATTTCTCATCCCGCGCCATAATACGTCGGACGGCATCTAGACAATTTAACCATAGGGCCGAGACGTTTCAACAGTGATCAATAAGTCATGTGTTTTCTTGGGTGATTCCGAATTCAATTTCAACTTGCCTGGACCATTCTCCCGCATCGAGAAGTCCATATCCTTTCTTGGGGTGATGAGCTTCCAATTGGCTAAGATCCGATTGGGCTGAGTTCGCCAAAGCAACCTTGACGAGATGCATCTCGTGTAGTTCGATTATCCCGTTTTCACCAGCAATATGCTCACCGTGCAATGAAAGAATCAAAGCGAGTGCACCGGTCACCATCACCGTAGAGTCGCTTGTCCCCGTGGAGAATGCGTAGGGAGGGTCTCTGTCACTGTCTCTGCAAGACCAAAGATCCACACCGGGAGCAAGTATCTCTGGCTTCTGATTAGGGAATGTGCGCTCTTCACCCGTTTCTGGATCCATTTGTGCACCAACTGCGCTATCCGTCCATGGGTCTCCCCATCTGTCATGAGCTCCGACTGCAATTACTCCTGGTAGGTTAGCAGGGGATGAAACGTCGGAGATATTCTGCTGGGGATCACTATTTCCAGCCGCAGCGATCACGAATATGCCATCGTCTAATGCCTCTCTGACTGCCTCCAGAGTATCGGAAGATGTAGAGTAACCTGACCCTGGTGCTGTCCCTAGGCTTAGGGAGATAATGTCTGAATGCTGCGTTATTCGACACCACCTTATCGCTTGCGAGACCATTCTCTCGTTTGCAGACTTTCCGTCTGGTCCAAGGGAAATTGCGATAGACAGAGACACACCGGGAGCGGCTCCAAGAAAAGATCCGTTTGCGACGAGCAGGCCTGTCATCAATGTCCCATGGCTGTTTATCCCGATGTCTCTGACTGGTGAGTCTTTTTCAGTGTAGAAATCACGGAAACCCGCCAATGAGAGGTGAGTGAGATCTGGATGTGAAATGTCCATTCCCGTATCCACTATGCAGACGCTGACTCCTTCGCCCAGATTTCCAGATTGCTGCATTTCCCTGATACCACTATCCTCGAAAGCCCACTCCGAATCTAGGACCTCACCTAGAAGGGAGTATATTGAGGGATAGAGAAGAAGAATGGAAATAACCACTGCTGAGAATCCGACTGCCCCCCATGGCCATAAGAATCGCATTATTGGGTCCATTGGCCACCTAAGTCTCCTTGCCTCTTCATCACTGAGGCCATATGCTTCGCCTGGATAACCCGGCGAATCTCTGTCAACAGCCGTTAGCAGGCTGGAGTCCTCAGGTTCAGGCATCAATTCAAAATGCGAGATTCCACGCATGTTTGTTCCCAGTGTAGCGCTTGGGTAGTAGTATTAGAACGGGGCGCTGACTCGTCTACCTGGTCTTTTCGTGAAGTAAAGAAGTGCTGCAATTAGCATAATCAGGAAGGCGTATGCCAAGTACTTCAGGTTGTCATTCTCAACAGAGCTGCTCCAAAGCTGAGCCTCTAAGACGCAAGAGGCCTTGCCTTCCGACTTGGGCGATGTGCAAGACTCAGACGTTTCATCGAGCAATTCGCCATCTATTGAGAAAACGAGCCAATACGTGTTGGCCTCAGTAAACTGAGTGTAGTCCACCGCGATGTAGAATGTCGATTCACTCATTGCTGAGACTGGGCCGCTGGATGTGGAGTTGACACCTACCGCATTATTGCACTTGATATCGGAGCAGAGTGTTGCCGCCAGAGTTACGCCCTCTGCGTCCACATTTCCAATGTTGGAGATATTGACAGAATATTGCTCGATTTCGCCATAACTTGCGAACCCGCCCGAGCCACCGATGAGCATTGCCGAATCGCCCACGATAGAAAGAACCGGAGAGTCTGTCTCAATCACTGTAGAGCCGGAGTAAGTGTTGTTGTCCTGATCTAAAACGGTGAATGTGATCTCCTCGGCATATGGGGAAGGCAATGCTGGTTCCGCGGAGCGGATTAGGGTGAAGGTGGCGGTTCCATCAGAGAATGGGGATACTGGTTGAGTAGTTGGTCCGGCGAACTCCCACCATTCAGAGGAGTCGAATTGGAAGTAGAAGAGCTCATCAGAGTTTCCAGTGTTCTTGAATGGAATCTCGATTGTCACAGCGGTTTCCTCTTTGTTAAAGAAGAGGTTTTCGGGCTCATAGATCTCCATTCCATTGTTTTCTGGGACATCGACTCTCAACTCTACTTGAGTGGAGTATCCCTGACTCGTGGACATCTTGACCAGCACCATGTGTCCTTCTGAGAAGTGGTGGGCGACACCGACGTTGGCTGGAACTACTCGGACGCTGAGCTCCTCGGTTATGTCGGAATTGGTTAGCCCCATATCGAATGTGGCTGTTTCCAACCATTCACCAGTTGAATTCTGGAATTGGACCTTCCAGTCAGTTCCGTCGGCACCGGGAACTGTTCCAACTACTGTGTATTCATCGAATGAGTTGTGGCCGTCATACTCAATCGATATTGTGAACTCGACATCCTGATACTTGCATCCACCGACTGAGTTTGTGGACAGTCCCTGACCCAATGGGAAGTCATCTTCCCAGTCGTTGACACCATCGTTGTCATCATCTGGGTCGGCATTGTCCCCGATCAAGTCCCCATCGTTGTCTGAGGATTCGGTAGAGTCGTTCGGGAATGCATCTTCGCCATTGATGACTCCATCTCCATCATTATCGTTAGTACAGGTAAGATCCACCTCTTGGACCTCAATCCTATCAGAGCCTAGGACTGTAGTGATGACACTCTGCTTCGAGACCCTATCGATGCTGAGTGTTTTCAATGGGCTTACCTGTCCTGCTCTGAGGGAGACTCCCTTGCCACCTGAGTAAGATACGTTCCTAACTCCCTCATCCAAGTCAAAGCTACTGGAGGTTTGGACCGGTCCGGGCAAGAGCAGTAAAGTCAGAATCCCATCGCTTCCTAATTCCTCGGACCATGAAATGGGGCCGTATTCTATGACTAGGTCATAATCCTCAATCTCAGTGAGGTCATGCGCACCTCCCTCGAAGTCCAACCAACTAGTATCAAGCATCAGAGTTCCGCCTTCGGTGAGCTTGGATTCGACTGAACCGCCCTCAACTCCAACTTCAAGAGGTTCGATCGAGACTAGGCCATTGCACTCCGATTCAGAGTCATCCGAGGTTGTTGTTGCCATCACCACCCAGCTTCCCGGTTGTATCATAGCAGACCACTCCCCCAATGAGTTTCCAGATATCGACACCCGGTCTCTGGCTATTCCATGGGAGGGAATAAGTTCAATCTGCCACCCACCGCTAGAGATGCAGTTTTGATTAGGATAGGTGGCAGTGCCTGAGACCTCGACCTCGCCTGCCGATATCTCGATATCCTCGTTAACTGAGGTTTCTCCGATACTGACTTGTGAGGTCTGTGTTCCGAAGCCTTCCTTCTCGACGGTGATATTCCATGAGCTTTGAGCAGGTAAGAATGTAGACCATGCACCATCCTGGCCTGTGATTAAGTCATGACTCTGCAAATCGCTGTTGGTGATGTTGACCGTTGCATTTGCAAGGCCTTCAGAAAATCCTGGTAAGCCATCGTCATCTAGGTCCCAGAAAACCTTGCCGCTAAGGCTGACTAGCATCTGAACTGTCAGGTATATCTGGTGATCGGGGCCCACAGTTACTCCAGATTCCACTAAAGATGTGTTCTCTAGGAGCATTCTAACTCCATCTTGGTTGGTTTGGTTGATCTCGACGTTCCATAGCCCTGGAACTAGTCTGATTTCGAGTGATTGCTCGAACCCACCGACAGAAGTTACGAATAATCCGAGACCTTCCTGTGATGAAATCGTGAGATCAATCGACTCCAATGTAACTACGTCTGAAGTGGCCTGAAGGGTCACAGTCACTGTGGCGAGCTCGGCTGTTTGGAAGTTCAGCCTGGATCCTGCTGATGATTGTGAAACTGAAACCGATCTTCGTAATCCCTCGAAGACGCCCTCGTTGGTCTCGAACTCTTCTACGATGACGAGCCAATCCCCCTCGTTGATGTACTCCACCAACATTCCATCTTCGTTGGTTATGAATGTCTGGACCCAACCGCTCTCGGCGTTCTCAAGCATGACCTCGTGATTGTTGAGAATTTGACCACTCTCGTTTCTGAAGGTGATGTTGACCAGCCACCTTGGCTCGAATCCGACGGAACGCTCGATGGTGGAAGGCTCAATCTCAACGTCAAATATCTCATTTGTATCATAGAGAGTATCGAAAGGCTCGTCTGCAGAAGAGTTCGCTCTCTCGACCACTATTCGGTACCTTCCTGGTTCGAGTGATATCTCAGCCATTCCCGTTTCAATCCACTCGGCTCCGTCAGCCGAAACCGAGTAACCAGCCCCATTGGGAGATAGTGGCTTGATTTCGAAGGGATATGAAACAGAGGTCCCGTTGGATGCATTGTTGTCGCCGTCATGGTCGATGAAGAAGTCAATCTGGACGGTACTGTTCTCTAGTGGCAGGACAAGTAACTCAATCGTCGGATCTAATGAGGAGTTGATTTCCTTCACTACTGAACTACTTCCCATGTAATCTCCTGCATCCAACGTGAAAGACCAGTTTCCGAAGGGGAGGAGCATGTCGAAACGTCCGAGATCATCTACCTCTTCCCTCCAAACGGCGTCTGTGGTGCCGTCCAAGTTGTTTGCTTGGGCGAAAATTGGTTGCCAACCCGAGAATCCTTGGTTGTACGTGTTTCCTTCCCGATTGAGGCTCACTTCTCCGAGCACCATTGTCGAATCTATGAGTTCAATCGTGATATCTTCCATCGCGTCTGTGACTTGGAAACTAGTCCCATTGGAAAAGAGTCCGCCGGCGCCGATTATTCTTTCCACGGTTGCTTGAACGAACACTCCTTGGGGCAGAATGACGCTGAATTCCCCGAATGAGTCCGTTGTAGATTTGAGAGTGAAACCTTCCCATTGGAACAAAACCTCCTGATTGGTGACTCTCGAGAGTTGGGAAATCGTACCTTCCTTGTCTGGTTTGTCGACCACTGTCCCATTTACTACCTGACTGACTAGGAATTCGAAAGACTCGCTGACATCAACAACCCCTATCGAGATACGCTGCCACAGTTGCTTCTCATCGCTAAGAGTGTAATTGAGTATCCAATTCCCTGGGAGCAGTTCAGCGTGGTATGTTTTTGTCGCATTGTCGAACATTGCTGAGACAAAAGTTCTGGATAGGTCTTCTGGGATGAATTGCAATTGCAGGTCGTCTACGCTTGTACCATCGTCATCAAGGGTGAATGTAATGTCGGATGTCTGGGGAACTTCTGAGGGGAATGCAACAAGCAATGCTTGGCCTGATTCGAATGTGAAGATCTGGGAAATCTCTGGGAAGCCATCATCGTCGATGTCAACCTCTGCCAAGTAAGAACCAGGGACTATGGGGCCGACCTCGAAAGACCCGCTTTCGTCGGGGATTGCAAAGCATGGCTGAGTAACGACTCCCTGGCACTCATTCTGCGCATCGTCACTAGAGCCGTTTATTGAGAATATTGCAATCTCATTGGATAGTGGTTTTCCGGAGAAGAGCGAGACGGTGCCCTTGATAGCGCCACCGGAGATTGTCACCGGGACCTGGTACTCAGAAGATACAAGTGTGACTACAAATGGTTGCGGTAGCTCGACGGGCTCACCGACCCCGAAATCAACGGATACTACGTACTCTCCAGGAAGAGCGTCGACAATATGGAATGAACCCGGCCTGACCATTGGTCCGCTGAACGTCCCATTGCCTGAGAACGCCCCAGTTCCGTTTACTGTGCCAAACGTGGTGAGATTCTGTGAAGAGTCTGTCACGAATATTCCCGAACCGATGAATGTGGCCTGAGAGAGAACTCTAGTGAATTCGCTAACTCCATGGGATGTGAACTTGCCTGAACCGTTAACAGTGCCGTCGATGAGAAAACTGCCAATCTCTCTAATACACGCCTCAGAGCCGTCGGGGACTGAGTTTCCAGAACAATTTGGGAAGTCTCCGGAAATTGTCCCATCAATCATCCCCTTTCCAGAGAATTGCCCTTCTCCAGTAATGCTATGGTTGTCGAAGACAGCCTGAGCGTGGGTGCCAGTGAAGTCGTAAACTGAGACCGCCCCCATGCTCTCTACTGTTCCACTGCCTAGGAATGTTACTTCTCCAGTCCCAGTGAATTTCAGGCTCTCTCCGACCATACTCCCATTGGAAGTCATGGAGACATAGGGCTGGATAGTAACCTCATCTGAAGACGGAGTTAGTACGACTTGGGCCGAAAGAACGGGCTCGCCATCGAAGTCTAGTTCGCCCGACCATGAGAGGATCCCTGAAGCGGTTGATGGCGAGACGGAGATAGGGGCCTCAATTACTGATTGGCCGTTGCTGTGCCCATCTGAACCCGATATGTTCACGATCGTTTCGGAGAGCCAAGTGGACCCGTATACGTTTCCTAGAATTCCAGTAACTGGGTTTACATCCCGATTCTGCGAACTCTCGGTGAAAAGTTCTGACATTGAGTTACCCCTACCAGTCATCAGTGCTGTTCTGGCCGCTTCCAAGTCTGGTTGGCCAGAGAATGCAGATACCCTAATCTTGCCAGCAGGAACGGTGAATGAGAAGTGGCCATCCTCGTCTGCTTGGGTACTACCAATGGGAATCCAGTATGTCCTAGAGTCGTTATCGACCACATTTCCATTTGCGTCTGCAGACTCCTCTCCGCTGAATGCGTCCCTCTCGATGAGAATCCTAGCGTTAGGTACTGGGCCGACACCCTCCAATGAGACAGTTCCCTCTAGAGTGGCGCCACTGAAGTATTTCAGGATCTTCACGTTCCTGTTAGAGTCGTAAATTGAACCGCAGAATCTGTCTGCCTTTCCTGTTAGGGTGAAGTCAGTAACATTAGCAGTCGAAGAGGCTGTTGAACTGATGGAAAGTGTCTCGGCGTCGGCGTCGTAGGTGCTAGTATATGCACCCATTGGGATGGTTCCGTTTTCCACTTGGGTCATCTTCCATGAGCTGCCCGATTGAATCTGTGACCATCCGGACGACAGGCTGTCCAGGGAAGATAGCGTGACATTTGACAACTGAGAGTTACCCTCTATCGTTGATGCAGTTCCGGTAATCCGGATTTCTTCGCACGAGGTCCCATTTGTAGGGTCGTACCAGTTGGACAGAACAAAGTGGTTCATCATGGCACCTGGGAGGGCCATGGCGCCCTGCAAGTAGCTCCCCGGAGTCCCGGTTAGTGAACTTGGGAGAATCCAAGTTGAGGGTGTGTCGGCATCTCCGACCTGTCCGCTCATCGATGGTAGTCCCAATGTGGAAGTCCCATAGCCGACATAGGTCCTTGCGATCATAGTGTCGAAGAAGCTGTCCAGATGTTGGTAGTCCATGTCTATCATCTGAATCATATCCTCTCCGGTCGATGCCCCTGATGCTTGAGCTTTCAGGTCGCTCATGTACTGGGTCTGGAAATCTTCGGGAGACTTCGGCCCCTGGTTTGTTTCGTAAGTTGTAGTGATGTAAGAGTCTATGTCAAGACCAGAGAGATGAGTAGGAGCATGAAAGATTCCAGTAGTCTGTCCTCTGTGATACGATTTATAATCCTGATAATATTTTCCACCGAGAGGATAAAGGCGGTTATCGACAGCAAAGTATCGAATCTCGTGGTTCCTCGAGATCGTGCTGCCGTGGGACTTTTCGTAGTCTGAGACCTCGTATGAGTCGATTGAGGTGATGCCATCGTATATTTGTACCAAATCATCAAGGGAGAAGGCCGTTATTAGGAAAGCACGTGCCATCCCGAACCTAGCATTGGTCCTGTGAAGTGCGGTCGAGAGGTCATCGTAGTCGTCGATGATGTCGCGAGTATACCGGTATCCGGACATATCGTAGTGACTTGCGTCGTCAAAGTCAAACAATTCGAACGTGGATGAGGAACCGCGAGCCTCGTCGAATAGAGACATTGCCTCGGAATCATTGGTAGTAGGCTCACCGAATATCTCGCCATTTACTAGAACGATATAGGTATCCAAACAAGAGACTGTGCAAGTCAGTCCATCTTTATCGAGAGGATTTCCCATGAGTAGTTCGGTGTCTCCGTATTCCGCTACAACTGCCATCAAACGGCCTTCAAGGAAGCTCTTCTCGTTATTGGAAGTGATTGCTACAAACTCCTGAACCTGTGTCTCGGACATGTGCCCCTCTAGGACACTGATGAGAGACTCGCCAAGTTGCCCATTGATGCTTTTATCACCCATCACCAAGGTGGTGATGAACAAAGACAGGGTGTCTTCCTGGCCACCCGAGAGGAGCATGGCCCCACTGTGTGGAATTCCAGACTGGAAGTTATCGGCAACAGTTGGGTGCTGACCGGATGCTAGGGCCTGGAACCCATAGTCCCACCAAGAAACGAAGGCAGGTCGGTCACTGAATGGCGTGTCGCTGTCCTGCTGAGCAAGCCAGTCGTATGCCTCATTCCACCCCTGTTGATTGAAGCTCGGACCGAAAGTACCCATGTACCAAAGGCCTTTACCATTAGGATCACTTGGGTCGTATTGTTCGCTATTCATGGCCGAGAACAGACCGAGCAAGTCCTGTCTCAGAATATCGGGAACTATGTCGTATAGGCTCTGGTCGATCTCGTTCGATGACTTATCTCCTCGAGGAATTCCTGCGTCAATCCCGTAAGTCGCATGTTGGGATGTGATAAGGAGCAATACCATAATCATGGCAGGAACTCCAGGGCGTGCCTTAGTGGCGGGCCACAAAGATTTGAAACGCGTCCTTGGAGTTCCTATTCCAGAGTTCCTCCACACCTTGGCGAATGCTGGCAAGCTTGCAGCCCCCCAAAGCATGGATATCCCGATGCCACCTACTGCTGCCATCGCTGGCGTGGCGTTGATGATGAATCGTCCAGCTGACCATGCCATGTATGTCGCGATAATTGTCCAGAGACCCAGAAGAGTTAGTTCTGACTTGTTCTTTCGGCTCCCTCTCCACAATAGCAAGAATGCACATCCTATTGCGATCATAGCGACAACTGGTCCATATGATGCGAACAGCACCCCTCTCTCGGGCGCTTGAGCCTCGCCGATCGTTCCGAATATCTTGTTCTTAGAGAAGTAGAACCCGCCGGTGAAGAGAATGTCCCATCCATTGTAAAAGCCGGACTCCTGCAGAATGAATAGCAAAGAGAGAATCGACCCGAATAATGTGCTCCCACCCAGTACAACTAGTAGCCAAGGCTTGTCCCTGAATGAGCTAGATATCCATCCCATGGCGAAGGTGAAACCGATGATGTAGAACATCGGCTGCATGCCACTAGGGGCGAAGAGAAGATTCATGCCTGGCCATGCATAGAATGGAGCCGGAACGAGAATGGAGATAATCATCATTTGAAGTGCTGCAGAGGTAAATTGGATGCTATCCCTGCCCTTGAAGATGTTAATCGCTACCTGAAATGAGTAAGCGAGGAAGAGTATTCCTGGCCCGTAAACGAAACCTTTCCAACCAAGGGCCATGATTGAGAATGCGATTCCTGACATGGTGGCATTTGCCATCAAAGACGGGTTCCTCTTCCAAGTCTCCCTCATCCCTGCGATTATGTATAGCGGATTTGGGCTAGTTGTCTTGAAGAGCTTCTTGTGATCAATTTTCTCGATGGCCCTGATCCAGAAGTAGAATGCGATGGCCAGGAAAAGCATCGCAAACGAGTCGTGATCAGACATCGCGAATGTGGATCGACTCATGTGCCCAGGCATTAGAGCGATCAGCCAAGCAGCAATCATCCCGGCTCTTCTACTGTGTGTGCGTGAGGCTATTCCAGCAATGGGAAGAACGATGAGAGCACCGTAGATCGCCGGTAGAGCCGCCATGGACCACCATACAGCCTGACTGGCTGGAATCTCTAGAACCCATGAGAGTGCTATACCGCCAAGAGCTAGGGACCATGAGAAGAGTGGTGGTCTTGGGTTTATTCCTCCCGATGGATATGCCCTATCATGATCAAAAATCAAGTGGCTTCTCTCAGCGATAATGTAGTCGACTACTCTCTTCATGTACCAAGGGTCAGAACCGCCAGTCATATCCCATAGGCCAGTGCCATTCGCATTCATTGCCGGAATTACGTTCCATGCAGTTCTGACGATTAACGCTATTAGGAAGGCAAGCGAAACCATCACGACGTAGGAGTTGTCATCCCACCAAACTCTGAATCCGCTCCGGTCCCTTCGAGGAGCAACGTCACCGAAGACACCTCTGGAGGCAAAGAAAAGAGCGAAGAAGTTCATCCAGAACCACAAGAAGAACCATGTGAAAGAACCGATGAATCCATCCTCCGAGAATATGGAGGGGAGTTCGTTTCCAATTTCATGGATGTGGCCAATGGTGTACAAAATCCAATTCACTGCCAGCAATGCGCCTAATGTGTGCCATCCTTCGGCTCTGAAGAAGGCGTGGATGAAGATTACCAAGGCGCAGAAAGACCCCCATGCCACTCCGATATGACTTCCCTGCGAAAATTCTTGGAGAGTGTCTATCTGCCCTATCCAAATGAGAGGAACCATGAAACTTGCAAAAATGAGAGACGCGTAAGCGACTACTTCTGGATTCTCTCTAAAGGTTGGGAGGACGGACATTAGACGCCCCTTGCCTCTCTGCTCAATTGTCCCCCTAAGCCCGACCATTACTACTAATCCCAGTGATATTGAAGATAGCCAGAATGAGAAGAATGCACTGCCAAGTGATTCCCTAGCTGTGTCGATGACCACTAGAGAGTCGTTTTGGGCAATCATTAATCCGCCCGCGTAGTATGCCGCAAGCCGCATTCCCAAAACTACTGAGAGGAAGGATGCAGATTCCTCGAACCTACTGGATTCGTTTAGTACTGCTGAGACAAATCCGACGAGGACGAATGTTGCAACGAACATGTGATTGAAGACAACGTGGTCCACGAAATTAGCGATGATGCTGAGGATTACCATGGCAAGAGTAAGTGTGCCTACTCGCAATGCTCCAGAATCAAGAGGAATCAGCCACGAAGTCCTCCCAATGCATGCTGGAATCAGAACCGAGAGAGAAATCAGGATAACCCCTGATAAGAAATCTCCATCGACTTCTCTGCCGTCGAGAGAAGATGCGCCGATAGTTAATCCAAGTAGGGCTAGAGTAATCGCAATGGGAGCGAATAGATTGTTGAATTGGGCGACTCTAGGGGTATCTTTCTCGGCTTCCATCCCATCCACGAACCTATTTGCCAATGACTCAGCATCGCGTCGACCTGAACACTTGTTTTAACCGTTCGTAGAACGGTAGAGAATTAGGGCCCCAAGATTGGTCCTAACTTTCATCTCGGAATGGCGCGAAAACCGATGTCTTTCCGGAAATGAGAGCCTTCTAGAGTGATTTCCTCGATAATCTGATATGAAGCCTCCAATGCCTCACTTAGGCTTGGCGCAATTCCTGTTGCCGACAGCACCCTGCCACCAGTCGAGATGAGTTTTCCAGATTCATCCGTCATCGCTCCAGCTAGATGGACAAAGCCACGCACCTGTCCTTCGTCAATTATTGTCTCCCATCCCTTTATGACCCTTCCAGAAGCCACATTCCCTGGATAACCCTCTGATGCTAGCACAACTGTGGCTGCGTGGACCTGTTTGAATTCGACTTCGGTCTCTGCAAGATTTCCCTCTGCAGCAGCAAGGAGGACCAAACCCAAATCTGACTGAAACAGGGGAATCGTGACCTGGGCCTCTGGATCTCCGAGCCTCACATTGAATTCAACCACGCTGGGGGCCCCTTCTTCATCAATCATCAGACCGACATACAGACAACCGCGATAGGGAGTCTCGGAGTTGCGCAGATGGTGGTGCATTGGTTCTACAATCTCTGCCTTCGTCCTGGCTAGTACGGAAGGAGTGACGACAGGAGCGGGTGCGTAGGCACCCATCCCACCAGTGTTTGGACCCACGTCATTATTGCCTACTCTCTTATGATCCTGACTTGCTGGGAGTATAACATATCCCGACTCATCCATTATCACAAGCACAGAAGCCTCCTCTCCGGACAGATGTTCTTCAATAAGGGCGAATCCGTCGGATTCTATTCCGATTCTGAGAGACTCATGAGCCTCTTGTCGGGATGAGGTGACGGTCACGCCCTTTCCCCCTGCAAGGACGTCCCTCTTGATGACCCACGGAGGGTCAAAGGAGTCCAAGCTGCCCTCTATTGAGTCGATTTCGTCTATCTTCTCGAACCTCCCTGTTGGGACGCCCAGAGATTCCATGACCGTTTTTGCATGAATCTTTGACCCTTCAAGGAGAGCACCTTTGGAATGGGGCCCGAAGCTAGGGATGGATTCCTGCCTTAGTCGATCAGATAGGCCTGCCACCAGAGGGGCCTCTGGACCTATCACCACCAACGAAACGCCCAATTCATAAGCTAGGTCGACTATCCCCTCGATATCAGAAACAGAAACCCCGTGATTAGTCGCAACCATGGATGTTCCAGCATTTCCAGGGGAGCAGTGAACGGCCGAAACAGAATTGCTCTGTGAAAGCCCCAGTGCCAATGCATGCTCTCGACCTCCATCTCCAACCACTAGGACTTGCATGCCGGCCATGCTTCGCGCTCGCTATTCTGGTGATTAATGGATTGCACGTGGGGGCTTGACTAGTAGGGAACAGACTTGAGTCCGAGGCGGAACCCTATGATGTTGAATGACCTGTGGAGGATCGGCGTAACCAGGAGCAGTATAGCCATCCCCAGAAGGAGTTCGGAACTCCCCACAATGGACGGGGCGAGCAGAAGTTGGCCGAAAATGAATGCTGAGGCAGCGAATGGGAGAGTATCGAGCAATGGGGCTTCGGAGCTGACGTTCCCCTCCCTCTTGTGCCCAAGTCTTCGCTTGACGAATGACCCTGCCGAGTCTCCGACCATGCAACCAAAACCAAGCACACAGCCGATTGTGAAAGCAGTCATCGAGGCTCCTCCGATGTAGAACCATGCGTCTGAGATTTCTGAAGAATTCGTCCCATATGTCGAAAGAGGGTCTAGGAAGGGTGCAGAATCAATATGGTTGTCATTCGCTATGACGTGAATGAGGATTCCCAATAGCCCGCCTCCAATGGTGCCGCCAATTAGACCGTTCCATGTCTTGCCATCTCCTAAAACCCGATTACCATCGGACATCACCGCCCCTCCATCGATGGTGAAGACTGGGATCCCAATCAAATCAGGGATCCACTTCCCTCCGAGCATAGCTGCGGTATTGGAAAGATAACCGGGAAGGTATAGCCAGAGTACTAGAAGCGGTGCGATAAAGGGGTCATCCCAAGGAAGATTCTCAGAGGACATTATCCCGTGCAGGGAAATCAGGCGATTTAACCTTGGGTCAAACGTTGTACAATTGAGTCAGGGGCATTGCATGGAGGGGTGACCTTCATTTCCCGACGGCATGGCCGAATGACAATGAGCAAGCGGTTAACTTTTCTCGTGTGCCTAACAATGGCAGCTGCAAGCATTGCACTCCCTGCAAACGTAGTCGCTGATAGTGACGACATAATCGTAGAGTCTGAATTGACTTGGGGCCAAAGCATGACTCTGTCCAATAACGTCAGAGTGGTGAACGGCGGTATTTTGAACCTAGAAACTTCAGATGGTGAAATATCCGAGTTCTCCATAGATATTGGAGTTGAGATTTTTGTCGACAAGGACTCCCGAATAAATGTTCGAGATTCCAAGGTTGTTTCCTTGCAGCCGCCAAGTGAGTTGGTTGGTTTTGGCTACTGTGACGAGGACAATCGCTCTGCCATCTACATACCTTGGAATCAACCTAACCGTGGATTCGAGGTAACCTTGTACCCAGTAGATGGAGCGACGCTAGACGGGGTTACAGCATACTTCGGAAATGACTCCAAAGAAATCTCAGATGATGATAACGCCATAGGTTTCCCATCCGGAACTGAGGGGGTGTGGATAGATTTGGTCGGCCCGGTTTGCTACCCTGTTTCCCTCAGTTTGGTCAGTGTGTCGAGGGATGGCGGTGGCAATAATCAGAATGTGTATCTCGCGGCAGATTTGGAACACAGGAATATGATGATCCATGGAAATCCGGGCTTCTCTATGAATATCGAAGGCAGTGGCAGCTTCATTGGCAGTTCGATTATAGGAGGCGAAATTACCACTTCAGGAAGCGTTTCATTCGAAGGAACAAAGCTGAACAGAGTTGGTCCGATACTATTGACCAGCGACAACGCCTCAATCGCCCTATCTAATGGAGTTGATTTCTCAAACAGCACCGACGATCATGACATCAGAGCAAGGGCGCATTCCTCTATCGAATGGGGAGAGTTGGTTAGCGGATCGGGAGGACTGACAGATAAGTGGGAGAGGAGGTTATCGGAACAGAGCCTATCCTTCGATGCTATGTTCGTTACATATGAGATCACGGGGATGCACAAATTCCCCAGCTACTCCAACTTCAGCAACGAAATGGGAGTTTCCTTCATCGATGGCGGAAGGGAGAGGGTAATCGAGATTGCCTGGTCCGAAGACAACACTTGGGAGGAAAACCCGGTTTGGAGTGAACAGGCAATCGTCACCATAACAGATTACAGAACAGCATGGAACCCAGAGGAGTCGGGGATTGGTGACTATGGAGGTGGGCAATTCGAACTCGTTTGGGATTCAGAAGTAATGGTCGAAAGTGAGACCCCGATGGTAGGATGGGATGACTTGAGAGTAGTTGGAGAAGAAGGATTACTGAGCGAATCCCCCGTTAGGGATTCGGTTAACGTCGAGGCCGTGATAGTCAATTCTGGGACTGCGGCTGCATCCTTGGCGATCAATTGTGAAGATGTCAGCACCGATACAACAGCACAAATCTCACCCTCGTTTCCCAACGCCATCCTAGGCCCAGGAGAGCAGGTGACGATTTCGTTCAGCTGGAGGGTGTCAGTCGCTGGCGAGAACTCAATCTCATGCAGGATACTTACTCCTACCCAACTCGTGGACGAGTTGTCTTTCGGAGGAGGTCAGATGTCTAGTCAAAGTGTAAATTGGACAGTTGTCAATGACGAAGATGACTCTGCTCTGCTTCCGGCCCTGATCGCCCTAGCAATTGCAACTGCGGTAGGGGGTTACTTGCTATTCTCAATCTACAATGAGCGAGAAGAGAGCACAGAAGAGTAATCTCAGAGAATTCCCTGAGCCATCGTAGACTCTGCAATCTTCAGGAAACCGGCGATATTTGCTCCGGCAACGTAGTTACCTGGCATGCCGTATTTCTCAGCAGTCTCGAAGGCGTTCTTGTGAATATTCACCATAATCGCCTCGAGCTTCTGGTCGACCTCCTCCCTAGTCCAGCTCATCCTTAGGCTGTTCTGACTCATTTCTAGTCCAGATGTTGCCACTCCACCGGCATTGCTCGCCTTACCGGGTGAGAAGAGGATTCCGTTATCGAGGAAGACCTTCACTGCTTCGGGGGTGCAAGGCATGTTAGCACCCTCGGCAACAGCAATGACGCCGCTGCTGACTAGCATCTGTGCCTCCGCCACGTTAATTTCGTTCTGAGTTGCACAAGGGAGAGCGACGTCAACATTGGTACTCCAGAGTTCGTTATGATTTGGTTCTGGCTTTGACTCGGTGTACTCTACTCCATCGAAGTGATCCGCGTACTCCTTGATTCGTCCTCTCCTGTTGTTCTTCAGGTCCATCACCCAAGCAAGCTTCTCCCGGTCTATTCCAGCCGCATCGTAGATGTATCCACTGCTATCGGACATGGTAACTGGCTTTCCTCCGATATCTATTACCTTCTCACATGCGAACTGGGCCACGTTCCCAGAGCCACTGATTGCTACTGTAGTCTTGTCAAACGACTTGCCCTTCGTTGCTAGCATCTCCCTTGCAAAGTAAACCAATCCGTATCCTGTTGCCTCGGGCCTGACTAGAGAGCCGCCGTAGGAGAGTCCCTTTCCAGTTAGTACTCCAGTGAACTCGTTTGCCATCTTCTTGTACATGCCGAATAGGTATCCTATCTCTCTGCCGCCTACTCCTATATCTCCTGCTGGAACGTCCAGATCTGCTCCAATATGCCTCCAGAGCTCGCTCATGAATGATTGGCAGAATCTCTTCACCTCTGCATCTGACTTCCCCTTTGGGTTGAAGTCTGATCCTCCCTTTCCTCCGCCCATTGGCAATCCAGTTAGGCTGTTCTTGAACACCTGCTCGAAGCCTAAGAACTTCAGAATTGATAGATTAACGCTTGGATGGAATCGGAGACCTCCTTTGTAGGGCCCTATTGCACTGTTGAACTGCACCCTGAAACCACGGTTGACGTGGAGATTTCCCTCGTCGTCGTACCACGGGACCCTGAACTGAATGATCCTCTCAGGCTCCACAATACCATGGACTACGTCAATGTAATCCGGATACTCTGAGAGTACCGGTCCAAGGCTGTCGAGCACTTCTTCGACTGCCTGATGGAATTCAGGCTGGTTCGGGTCTCTTGCTTTCACTGTCTCATAAATTGTTTTTATCGTATTGTTCATTTAGCCACCAACGATTTTGTCGACCCTGAAGTCGGGCGGGCGCCCCTGCAATTGTCTCCCTTTTCAATGTTCCAAGTAACAAGTCAGAGTAAAAGACGTTATTAGAACAGTATCTGTTTAGCGATTTCGGCTACTCTTTGTTCGTTTCCTGATAGAGTCATCACGTACACTGCTTCTTGACTGACCTGTCTCTTTCTGAGGGCATCCGCCATAGGGGTGACCTCCTTTAGCCATCTGGTTTTTCCATCATCGCCGACTATCTTGACGTCAACTTGGGTCATCCTTGGCTCGGATAGTAGAAGTTTTACACTGGGAACATCGATTGCTACATATCCCGGCTCTAGTCCTGCACGGAATGCTATGTCGTCCTCTAATTCCCTTCTAGCATTCAAATCATTAGCTATTGATGCAAGTTTTTCTATCTGCTCAGGTTCCAAATCGTCCTTCCTCCTACTCAGGCATACCTTGAGCAAGTTCCGATATTTGAGTCGGGAAATCATGTCTCTCGAGAATCCTCCGACCTTGTCAAGAGCACCCCAAATCTCTGCGTCGACCCTCTTCTGTAGATCGAGAGGGGCAGGGAGGGCATCGCCAGCCCTCTCTACCGCACGCGAAAGCATTACTTCGGTCACTCGCGTGACCCTGTGAAAGTACACTGCACTGTACATTAGCCCCCTGGCTACTAGCATCCCCTCTAATGCAGATAGCCCGCCCTGTTCGACGGCAATGTCTCCACTCTGTCTACGGAGGCACTCGATTAGCCGGTTGTGGTCCACCACCCCATGCTTGACTCCCGTGAAGTGGGAGTCCCTTAGCAAGTAGTCTAGTTGGTCGCAATCAACGGGCCCATGGATGAGTTGCGCCAATGTCTTGTCCTCACCGGAGAAATCTGTCTTGCCTTCTGTCCAGTTCAGCAATGACCTCTCGGAACCTGAAGCATCTGGTCCAGTAATCAATGAGGAAACTAGCTTGGGGTCGAGTCCGTTATCCTCCAGAATCACGGGAATAGATTTCCTGTCATCTATTGAGTCCCCCTCTCCCTCAACCATTACATCGTATTCTCCGAGAATGATTCCTTTCGTTACCTCCATGTGATCCATGCCACCCCTATCGGCCAGAATATGCTCCAATGTGTGCGAGTAGGGGCCATGCCCAACATCATGGAGCATCGCAGCTACTTGCAAGGTATCCTTATCCAAGTCGTCCAATGAAAGGGAGTCGGCCATCCTCCCTGCGATGTGCGACGCCCCCAACGAGTGCTCGAACCTCGTATGATGAGCGCCGGGGAAAACCAAGTGAGCCAGTCCTAACTGCTTGATGTGGCTTAGCTTGTTCATTTCTGGGGTAGAAAGGAGATCCTGAGCAACTCCTTCCAGTTTGAATTGGCCGTGTATTGCATCGTTGATAACTTTCACAGGAGCACCATTGGATGCCAGACGCCCATGTGCCTTGAATCGCTCGTTAAAGACAACAAGAGAGGTTTTCCATTATTCCATTATTGTAATTCATTTGCATTTCAATTGCAATACAATTATATCCTGTACGCGTCTCTCGTAGACTCAGGAGGAACAGGAGGTGCCCGGCAACAGTCCAATGGTCTCGCTTAGGATACCAGAGGATTACCTCCTAGAACTGGACAGACTCGTAGGTTTCGATGGAATGAGAAACAGATCCGATGTAATTAGAGAGGCAGTGAGGAGAATGCTGTCAACACCCCTTCCTGGCAAGGGAGACAGGGTCGAAGTAGACCTAGGTCCGGAGCTAACTGTTAGACTGAGAGACTACTGTAAGATTGTAGGTGAGCCGGCAGACGTAGTGCTAAGGCAATCGACCAGAGAGATGATCCGCAAAGAGATGATTGAGGGGGCCACCGTTGTGGACCTCCTGAGAAAGCGCATGGATGAGTTGCGCTTCAGGCACGATGAAGATTCAAACACTTAGGAGAGAGAGATATGGGCGAAGTTGGGATGCACGAAAAACACACGGGGGAGCGGCATGTCCGCTCCCCCAACCACCAATCAAACGGTGCCAGGAGATTCGGTAACGGACTGAGGAATATCAGGGACAGGGCAAAGAAGCTGAGCAACGCAGTAGGTTACGAATCAAGAGACGCCCCGAGAGCCCCCAGCAAAGCAGAGCAGAGTTAGAACTCAACACACACACCGTCCCGCACCACGTGCGGGGCAACCTGACTATTCCCAAATGAAATGCTGAACATCGGGATGCAAATTTATGGACGGTCAATTTCCCAGTACGGCTCCATGTCGAGCGAAGTAGGGGCCAATGGCAGTCTATTCTTCGCTCATGAATCTCCCCGGGAGTCCCAAACAAGGATGATATCGGATGGAATTGAGTCATTGAAGGGAGGAGGTTTCCTACTAGCGGCAGCACCTACAGGAATTGGGAAAACGGCGGCGGCTCTAGCATCTGCACTGAATGCAGCAAATCTGTACAGTACAAATCCTGAAATTCCCAAAATATTGTTTCTGACAGGTAGGCAATCTCAACACAGAATAGTTGTTGATACAATTCGAGAGATAAACAAGAGGTTGCCACATGGATTCTCCAGAGTAAAGGTGGTCGATATCATCGGACGAGAGGGGATGTGCAAGGTAGTGGACAGATCCACTGGGAAATGCAACTGTGAAGTAGGAGTCACCGAGTCTGAGAGGAGGTTTCTAAGATCTGATTTGGAAGAGTACATTCATTCCGATCCGCGACATGTTGATCAGGTTCTGAAACGAGTCAAGAAGACAGATGTTTGCGCTTGGGCAACAGCGAGAGAAGCCGCCAAATCCACGAACGTAATTGTCTGTGACTACAATCACGTGTTCGTGGAAGGGGTCAGAGAGGCATCACTACCAGTGATGGGAGTGGAGTTGGAAAATACAATTCTCATAATAGACGAGGCCCACAACCTCCCCGATCGGATTAGGAATGGCCTGCAGAGGAGGATAACAGAACAAGTCTTTCAGAGGGCTCTGTCGGATGTTGAAGAGTACAAGGAAAATATGGAGAAGCGTGAGAGTGAGCTTGATATTCCAGAATCTAATCAGCTTAGGGATGCTATAAATCTAGAAAAGCAAATCAAGGCATTGAAGGAAGATTCGGAGATGAGGAAGTGGTTCAAAGAAATGAAATCAGAAAACCAGAGGTCCAAGGGAGATGATATCAGAGTAGTGACTCAGGACTTCTTAGAGATCGTTTCACAAGCGATTGAGGGTGTTATCGAAGAAGATTCTGAGGATATAATTTACAGAATCAGGATGATGATCTCAAGATTATTGGCAGTAGTTGTCGAAGAAGATGATTCCCTTGACGATGAAGAACAGAACGAATGTACTAGACTGGCGGAGATTCTGGAAATATGCATAAGATACCGAAAAAATGCCGCATTGGCCTTGGTCTTCGATGAATTACTGGAAAACCCTCGAGTGACAAGTCATCTTCTAGATCCAAGTGTTGTTGGTGAGCCCATCTTTGAACGATGCCTGGGCTCGATACTGATGTCAGGAACTCTATTCCCTCCAGAAATGTACGCAGAGATACTTGGTATAAATGGAGATCGGGTTACATGTCATCAGTATTCATCGGGGTTCCCCCTTGGAAATAGGCCAGTACTGATTGCGAACGACGTAACTAGCAAGTTCACAGAACGAGAAAGTAGTTTTTCATCGATAATTGACCATATTAAGTCAGTAATCGATAATACAAAAGGGAATGTTGCGGTCTTCGCTCCCAGCTATTCGATGCTTGGTAGGATTCATGAGGAATTCGAAAAAAGTGGGTGGTGTCCAAAGACAATCATCAAGGAAGAGCAGCGAATGAGCAAGGCGAGGGTTGAGGGTTTGATTTCTAGACTCTATGAACAGAGAGATATGAGAGGAGTGGCACTTTTTGGTGTTCTTAGTGGGAAACTGTCCGAGGGAGTGGACTACTCTGACAACGTCCTGAATGCTCTGGTTTGCGTAGGCCTCCCCCTGCCTCCACCAAGCGCCAGACAGGATGCTCTGCTGGAATACTATACGAAGAAATTTGACAGGAGTAGGGCATGGAAGTACGCAAGTCTCCAACCTGCCGTTAACAGTATATTGCAGGCCCTTGGTAGACCGATAAGGAAGAAAGAGGACAGAGCCATTGTGGTTCTCTTGGAGAAGAGGTTGCTAGAAAGGAGAGTTAGCAATTGCATGCCGGAGATGCAGACGATGCAGACATCGAAACCAGCTAGAACCGCAGAGCGGGTCAAGACATTCTTTGAGATTTGAATATCAATGGGTTCATTCGACTCGGATAACTGGGCATTGCATGGAGTGGACGAGGGTCGATGTCCAATCCGATGAAACCATCATCGATAGAGTAGTCGGATTAGCCGATCTGAAGGTGGGGTTGGATACGGATGCGGAGTCAATGCACAAAGAATTCCTAAATTCCCTACCTCACCTCTTGGAGGTTCAGGAGATGCACGGGGTAGTGGTCTCGGACATCGAGTCTAGGACCCTCAACGACTCGGTTTCCACCCTAGGAGAATTTGTCTCAGAGTTCGGAGGAGAGTGGTCGGAGTCTGAAATCAGACTCCCATTGCCAGCAAACAACAGGGACGCGTTTGTCATCGACACGAAGAGTGATGAGGTTTCCCAGATAGTTCGGATGATAGCACCCGAGAAGTTCGGAGGGATGCTCAGGTCATTCCGCCTTCCAAAGGGAAGGGGCGTCTCTGGTGCGATTTGGGAAGGGGAAGTCATTTCCATCAAGTTGGATTGACCTACTCGTCCATCTCAATTTGCAGAGGCCCTCTCTCCGGTATATCCTGCATTGCCTCTATCTCCTGCATGACCGATGAGAGCGCTAGTTGTGCATCGTCCCTATGGGCATCTCCAAGAACGTTGCTTGAGTATCTGGCCTCCTCGAAGATTCGGTCAAGAGAGACCAATGAGGCTTCGCTGATAGGCAATGCTTCCCTGATTGCGGACTCGAACTCTCGAACGGTCTCGAAGTTCCTACGAAGGAAGCTCCGACGCATCAGCACTGAGCATAGATTCTCGTAGCAGAGGAAGATCGCCCTTCGGTATTCATCCCCCGATGCCAGCATCTCCACGGTTTGGCCGAGAACTTTGGCGAGCTCCCTGATCGTTGACTTCCTCTTTGTGTTGAATGCCAACGCACCGAGGGCGATAGCGATTGCAGTGACCACTAGTGCTCCGAGTGCTACTGTCGTGCTGCCAATGAATGAGTCCCCTTCCTGCTTCTCGTAAGCTATCGCCACACCCGACGAGGGAAGGAGGGAGAGGCTTCCCGGGTCGATGAATTCGGAGTCCGACCTGATCATCACGCTGAGAATGCCCCATCCCTCTGGAGGGAGTGCCTGTTCGGAAAACACTGGCAGCGGGGCCATTGACTTGAACTCGTACTCGAAAACGCCGTCTGCCCCAGTAAGCTTGGAAACTGAGAAATGGGTGATGCTGCCATTGGCCAGGCTGGCAGTTAGTGAGAGCCCCTCCAGAGGTGCCCCCGTATCCCTAGCAGTGGCGTTTACCGTACCCCTGATCACCCTCTGTCCGTTTGAGAGGTCCAGTTCTGAGTAGATGAAGTCAACCTCAATCATCACCAATATCTCGATGTCCCGAGATGCGCCGTTCAGGAACTTAGTCTGATTCGAATCAACAACGATGGTGATGATGTTCGCACCCGGATGCATGAACTCCTGTGCCTTTGCCCGAATCTGGAAGTTCATCGTGCTTGGATTGTCCCATGGCCCATATGTTAGGGGGAGGTTCGAATCTCCCCAAGTAAGGCTCATGGAAAGATTGTTGAAGATTGCGGATTCACCGCCGACCTCACGAATTAGTCCCTGTATCATGATGGAACTAGAGGGGGATGCGTCTCCGCGAACAATTGTGTTGGTTATCGGCTGAATCTCAACCACTATGTCCGACAAGACAAAGACTGGTGAGGCGAACTCGGTGGGAAGATAGAGGAACTCACCTCCAAACTGGAATGAGACATTATGCGCACCCCTGCTCAATGAGTACTGTGTCCTGTGACTGTAGGAGAAGATCCCCCCCTCTTCCGTGGAAATCAGTTCCACGGGCACCCCATCCAATAGTACTGAGATCTCCCTTCCTTTCAGGCCCTGCTCGAACCCGGTGTCCGATTCAAAAAGCCTGCCACTGAAGTTCCAGTGACCACCGCGTGTGACATAGGTTTGTTCGACCTGAATGGATATCGAAGTATGGTACGAGACCGTGAAATTTGACTCGGTGCCGCCCTGCCTGTAGAATCCCTGAGCAGGGGAGATTGCAGAAATCGAATGATTGCCAACATCCATTGACTCTGGAATCGTCCACTCCATGGACCAAATGCCGTTTTCCTGGCTGCTAGTAATGCCTACCAGGACCCCGTCCACGAAGACCTCGATTGTATGGCTTCCGAGCCAACCGTCCTCCAAGTTGTCCTTTGCGGAACCGGAAATAACCATGGAATCCCCTACTGCGATGGGACCGGGTGAGTCCATCGACACGAACACGGGAGCATAGACGGTGAAGACAACAGAGGAGTTTGATGGGAGCACGAAGGCCTCGCCAGCGAACTCTATTCCAACTAGCATTGGCCCCAATAGCATGTCAGGTGCGATTGGAACGAAACCGGTGAATAATCCGTTCTCATCCACCGAAATGCCAGTGAGATTCTGTCCATTGATTGACAAGATAAGGTCCCTGTTTGGGATGGCCCGACTGACACCATCGGTTAGCATCCCTTCGACGATTGCCACGCCCGTTCTGTCGATATCGGCTGGAGATGTTGAGATGACTACTTGGGAGGTTTGGGTCACATTGAATACCATTGAATCCGAAGAAGCTAGGTAGTATTCTGGGTTCAGAGAGTCTCCCTGTGCCATCGGATCGACCCAGGAGAAGCCTCCTAGGAAGTCGACGCGGGCAGCATGGGCACCGAAGTCCATATCTGCAGGGATGAGGTAAGTTATCGACCACTGTCCTGTAGTCCCATTGGAGAATGTGGCGTAAGCAGGGCCAACGTCAATTCCATCTATGTACAGGTGGATTAGTCCTCCACTAGGGTTGCCATCTTCCTTCAGCAGCTGACCCCTCTCATCCAAGAGTGAGCCGACGAGTGTTACTGACTCCCCTGCTATGGAAGGCGAAGATACCTGTTTCAGGACCAGATCGGTGGGGGCCAAGACAACGATCCGTGTCCATGTCTCGTCACCAAGAAGGCCAATCGTACCATTGATACCAGAGAATGTGGCAGTGACCATCATTGGTCCCGGATCTCTATCGGGTCTGACGAGTATTGATGCTGAGGCAGATCCGTTTGAGTCGGTCAGCCCGCCCCAAACTGTGATGTTGTCAATCCTGACTACGATTGTCGCAGATGCAACAGGCCCGCCTGAGTTGTCTATTAGGGAAAGGTCGATGTCGAATGTTTCGCCCCTGATTGTCCTGTTGTCCGGATCAAGGTCATTCGGGTTGTCTATCGTTAGAACCGAATACCCTCTACTGTCGAAAGCGGAAAACCCAGATGCCGAAGAGAAATATGTTACTTGGGGCGTGAAAGAGACCTCCAATCCGTGAGGGCCCCTTTGGAAAGATAAATCGAGTCTCAGTTCAGCGGACCAAGTTCCATCGGCATGGAATGAAACCTGGGATATGGTGAATGTACTGGTTTCATCGTCAATTGAGAATGTCAATGTGGGATTTAGTGGATTTCCTAAAGTGTCTGAGAGACCCGTCCCATTGCTAGAAGTAAGAGAACCGGTCACGTTGAAGAACTCCCCGGGAAGGGGGTTGGCAGTGATTGGATCGATCACCATAGTGGTTGAAGATCTAACGGTGATTGTATGCAGAATCTGTACTGCTTGGTGGAGGTCTTCGGAACCGTTGAAGACGAAGGTGACGTTCACAAGGCCAAGTGGGTGGTCGTGAGGAATTTCGAATTCAAATGCGACACTGCCATCGGCCGCGGTAACTTCAGGATCGAGCCATGTATCATGGAAAAGAACCATGACTTCGAAACCGGAAAGTGGTTCCTCGTTGTTGCTGAACTCGACAAGTCTGGTTGTCATGGTAGCCGATTGGCCTCTGTCTACGATGGTATTGACGAATGGATTAGAATCGACAAATTGAGACACGCCGAACACCAGTATGGATGCATCCCCGTTCCCTGTGAGGTAGAATGGGGTGGAGCCGTTGACGACGCTGACCACCACAGTTCTGTCACCCCTCAAGACACCGTTTCCTAAAGTGTCAGTGGGAACGGTGAAGTTGAATCCTCCTGACATATTCGTAGTTTGGTTATCAATCAGGAGCTCATCTGGCTCGTCTAAAAAGAAGACGTTGAGCCCCACAGGGCCATCTACGGTCCTATTGACATCTGCAGAATCCATCACCGTACCAATCAAGTTGAAGGGTTGCAGTGCAGTAACTTGGGTCGGAATCGAGGATATGTCAACCGTGCTAGCTACCTGGACGGTGAGGTTAACGAAGCTCTCGTTCCCGAGCCATCTGCCTGCTTCGGGTGTGCTAAGAGAATCGGAAAGGTCGTCTGGGGCGTGCACGCGAATATCGTAGAATCCAGGTGGAGCAGAAGAAGGGACAACTGGGTCAAAGGAAATCAGGCCCGCTGAATTAGTGGTTCCAGACTGAAGGATAGTTTCGAGCGGCCCACCCCAATCGAAGTAGAGGTCCAAAGCGACTCCAGAGAGCGTTTCACTGGGGTCCTCAACATCTGTCACTACGGACTCAAGAAGCAATTGCTCCCCGGCAATTACGATCGAAGCTGTAGGATCTGTCTGGACGACAAACTCTGTCTGCACTCCAATTTGGATTGTTGTGGGGTCGCCTGCGTTGTAGTAGCTCCCCCCTTCAGGAGGGTTGCCCGAGAAACTCAGAGTGACATCTATCTCGTAAACTCCCGATGAGACTCCCTGTGGTATCTCAAATGAAAGGTTGTAGGCACCGGTTGCTTCATCCACCCAACCGTTTGCAATATTGTAAATCGTAGGAGAGGCTGGGAAGCCTCCTGGAGTAGTGGGTAGGTCAGAGGGTATCAGGAGCTGTACCATAACAGAAGAATTATTTTCAACGATCTGGCTTTGCAGCACCATATCGTTAGCGAATCCAGATACCCAATTTGTCGAACCCCTAACTGACCATTCATCTGAGAGGCTTGCAGATGCATTGGCCATCCCACGGACCCTAAGTAATTCAGATGTAGAATTGGGGCTGAGCCAAGTTGAACCGCTATAGCTGAGATTCCAATCATAGTCGCCGGGATCCATGTTGAACAAAGGCGTGAACGTCGGTGTGACCCTACCGGAGTCCGGATCGGTTTGATTCCAAACGTTATCGCCATCGAAAAGAAGAGTGTATTCGCCCTCAAATGAAGCGAATGATGAGCCAGTATGATCCTCCATGAAGACGTCTACTGCGTACTCCCGTCCTCTGATTGCGAAGATGAGTTCATAGTCGAAAACTACGAAACTTCGGATTCCAAAGATATCGACGAAATGCTCTTGGTCGTTCGAATTCAAGTCATCCGAGTCGAACTGCATGCGCACATCAACTGGACCTGCGGGGAGCGGGACGTCGGAAGCTGAGAATGGCCACGTGATGGAGAAGTCTCCCGGCGATGCGCCCCCTGAGTTGTTGAGATACCAGGAGGAAAGTTCGACGAAAGGCCCAGAGATGTCGGCTCTGCGCATCTCGAGTATCAGCGTCCCATTTAGAGGAGTGGGAGTGGGTCCTCTGCTGAGCACTGTACCATTCAGATAGATGTTGCTGCCAATTTCGAGAATTGAGTTATTTGCACCATGGGACTCAATTTCAACAGATAGATTTGGAGAAAGAGTGATGTTGAACATGAAGGGAAAGGAGTCTGGTCGGGCATGGTAAGAAGGGGGCGTCGCGTTGTTCAAATCATCGAAATGCCAACCTTGGAAGGAAAGGGCAGCATCCATCAGGCCGAGTGGTTCGGTCTCGTCAATTGGGACAATGAACTCATAGTAGCCACCACCAGAAACACCCGAAACAACTGATACCTCGCCATCTACACTCGAAGAATAGTTCAGCACGACCTGTAGGTCATCTGCGATTGATGGATCAAGGTACGGGGAGCTAGCCCAAGACAGTTGACCCGTGATTGACGAATTTACACCTATCCCCAGCATTGGTTGCCCGATTGGGATAGGGCTAGTTATCGAAATTGATACATTATCTGTGATGTTGACCTGCCATAGCATGGAAATTCCTTGTGTTCCAACATAGCCCTTCTCGGCAGTCAGGATTACCAGTGACCCGAATCCGGGTTGGATGACTTGTGGGGGGAGGCCCGTAAGATTGAACGAACCATTAGCATCCGTAGTCACGTTGGCCACCATGTGCTCTTCGATGGCAGCGCTTCCGGGGACCTCTCCGGATTTACTCGGTTCGACCAGGTACATGGAGAGAGATATATTTTCCACAAGGGTTTGGTTATCTACAAACTCCAAAGTGCCCTCTACCCAGATTGAGTCAGATGTAGTGATATTTCTCTCAACTACTGTTGGGCCCCAAGATTCCACATTGACCGTCACTTCGGAAATAGGGGGGCATGCTTCGAACGGAATCCAACCAAGATCCAGTTCCCCCTGGTTCTGGTTAGTCTGTAGATGAACCTCTGCCCATCTTGTGAAGTCTTTACCATACACGTTGAATGCCCTGCCGTCCCATGAGCCTCCGGAAAAACCAGTGACCTTACGAGCGGGAATTCCTGCTATCCTAAGCATGGTCACGAAGATGGAAGTGAACTCGTCACAGTTTCCCTCTCTCGAAGAGTTTAGTATCCAATGAGTAACATCGCTATCGTCCCCCAACCCATTTGGCCTTCCTGAACCGTAATGATTCCTAAGGAAAGAGATTGTATCGTTGCCGTTCACTATGAAGTCCTGAATGGCGGAGACCTTGTCCCATGCGGATATCGCTCCGGATTGGTCCAGCACATCCTGAGTTAGGTTCGTTACAAAACCGGAGTTATTCCTGAAGTCTTGAGGGAGGTCCTTTCCGTAATCAGAATCTGCGAAAACTGTGGTGTTTTCACGGATTGCAGCGGACAATATCACTTCGGGAGCGTTGACATATAGAGCCTCCACAACGGCACTATCCACGATAATATCCCTAGTGTAGTTGGAGAAGTTGAGGCCAGCGGTAATATCTACCCATGTCGTGTAATTGACCACATTGTAGGGTTGTATGAGTTCTTGGCCCGGCCCTATGTTTCCGGCTTCGTCGAATATTATCTCCCAAGAAAGTGCTCCAGAGTGGTTCCAGAAAGATTGGTCTGCCACACCTTGATCTGTAGAGAATTCGGGAGTAACTTGGGTATTCCCAACTAGGGTGCTATTGACTCCCCAAGAGACTCCGGTGTAGAAGTCATAAGTATGCCACCTCCAGTAGTGTTTGACCGTGGGATCCATTCCTCCTGAGGTATTGGTTGCCGTGAACATTAGTGCGTTCTCCTGAATGTCATCAATGGCATCAAATGGATCCCCTGGAGACCCGATACAATCCAGAACCCAGAAGTCTTCTGGGCACTCTTCACCATCGGGAACGCCACCTCCATCCGAGTCAGGGTCGAGCCAGTCAGTACCAAGCTCCTGCTCAATCAGATCAGGGATTCCATCGCCATCGGTATCTAGAGGATTGATGTCGTCGTCGGGATTATCTTGGGGATTGGTCCCATCAAGGTATTCTTGTCCATCATCAACGCCGCCGTTGTCGGAATCAGCTACGTTCCAGAGAGTGAACCAAACGTCCGAGGTGAAATTGCCACCGAAGCCAAATCCACCGATCCCGAAAATCATCGGGCAACCAGTGGTGTTCTCGAAGTAGTTGTTAAGGCCGTCCTCGTCAGTATCGAGGAGATTGTGACAAGGCTCCCTTGGATCTGTGAGGTTCAGAATCTCAGATAGGTCATTGACCCCATCACCATCAGTATCGACAAGGGACGGGTCTGAGAGAAACCCCCAAGTTGCAATCAACTCTTCCCAGTCTGCTAATCCGTCGCCATCTGAGTCCTTGTAGTCATCATCGCACCATGGGTCGTTGATAACATTGACAGATGCGTTCCAGCACCAAGATCCATTCGTGAACAAAATTGTATTTACTCCGAATGGTGGTTCGGTATCCACGCCTTTCAAGAATGAAGGATCTTCTAGAAAGCCATAGTTGAACGGCGTTCGAGTCCCATTGGGGGCGACGAAATATGCCATTGGAGCGTTTCCCCTCCAATCCGTCGGATCAGGATTGATTCCAACGGTGGAATTGATGGTGAGAGTATCTGCATCACCGTCCCAAGAAATGATTGTGAAGACTAGATCAAAAATGGAAGTACAAGGATCGGTCTGACCGGGGAAGCCTTCGTCTCCGTCATTGATTCCACCACCATCAGAATCTGAGACGTTCCATAGGGTGCAGGAGTTGTTTTCCTCCCAGTTTTGAAGACCATCGCCATCGAAGTCCCCCTCGTCATTTATCCTAGTTGGGTCCGTCTCTCCTGTGTCAATAACTCCATTGCCATTCAGATCCTCGTCTCCATCATCCAGATGATCGCCATCCGTATTGTTGCTTCTTGGGTCTGAACCCTGTGCAGGATCGCCGTATGAGCCATTGAACTCGACTCCATCAAAAATGCCGTCGGAGTCCGTATCGGGAGAAGTTGGATCGGTCAACAAGACAAGACTCTCAAACGAGTCATTCAGGCCATCTCCATCGGTATCGTTGTTCTGCGGATCGGTCTGAGTAATTCCATCGACCTCGGCGGTAAAAATGGTACAGCCGCCCGGACCCAAAGAAAGTACTGGATTGCAAGGGGACTCTGTTGCAGTCATATTGATTGGGCCGGGCCTGAAATACTGCGTTGGAGGGAATGTGGATCCATTTCTAGTCCCCCATGCAGGATTGACGTATTCGTAAATGTTTGATAGCCCGTCGCCGTCAGGATCTCCAAAGGTTCCGTCTTGATTTGAATTAGAGGTTGGATCCAATCCGTTTGCCGCCTCCCATCCGTCTGGCATCCCATCACCATCGGTGTCCCATCCGTTGGGGTCCTCGTCGGCAATTCCATCTCCATCATCATCATTGGAGCTGCAGTCCGCATCTCCATCAAAGTCATCGTCATTTAAGTCAACCATCCCATCGTGATCGTTGTCGAATGTGTCCATGCAAATATTGC
The DNA here is from genome assembly GCA_004195615.1 of Methanobacteriota archaeon. Lineage (GTDB taxonomy): Archaea > Thermoplasmatota > Poseidoniia > Poseidoniales > Thalassarchaeaceae > UBA36. Next base: position 71,234 of record PSPW01000003.1, read on the forward strand.
CCACTGGATCCTCGTCAGCACCGTCTGATCCAGTCCCCTGAATCACTTGCATTGCGCTCTCTTCGTCCCAGTTGGAAACGGGTATCGTGCCATTCCACCAAACTCCATTGTCTAAGAAATTTGCAGTAGAAGGCTCGTCCCAGCCTGAAGGGATCCCGTAAAGATACTCGTTCAGATTTGTCAGACCGTCGGAGTCGGGATCTCCCGTCGAGCCATTGACACCAAATGACGAAAGGGGGTTTAGTCCATATTGCCATTCCCATCCATCTGGGAGTCCGTCATTATCCGAGTCCCAATCCTGGGGCTGAGTGTTAATCAGGAACTCAATCCCGTATGGCAAACCGTCAGCATCTTGGTCGTTGACAGTAGCAGAAACCTCGAAGACTGCGATCTGCATCGAAGCGATTCCAGACATGAGTAGCAAGCAGGTTAGCAATGTGGCGGATCTCTTCTTGACCGTGGGCTCGGATTCTTCGTAATTTGAAATTACGAACTTCATGAATATCGGTCCCGTTTTGTTGGCGCTAACTTCGGGTCTTAAGAAGAATGGAGCGTCGTTCGTACATTTGTCTTCTTATACCAGCTCGACATCATCATCATCATATCTTTCTACTCCCTTCGGCTCATCCACAACTGTAACTGGAGTAGGTATCTCTAATGTGGTTTCTTGGGACTCTGTTTCATCATCAGAAATCGACTCTATCATCCTCATCTGTCCTGCCCACCTTCTCCTATTGAGTCTGCTCTGAACGCCTGCAAACAGCAATAGTACGCTGACTAACACCAAAACAAGAGTGATTGGCCTAGGGTGAGACATTTCGTTAACTATAATGTCTACGAAAGAGCCTATCTCAACAATTGCTGTCAAGGTGAACTTAGCCGTTAAAGACTCTGAGAAGCTCTGATCCGTATCCAATGGGGTTGCAATTACGGAAATTGGGATTGAAACCCCATTGTTTGCGGAACTCGAGACGGAGATTTCGACTGTGAAGGTGGCCTCGTCGAACGCGTCGATTTCAATCAGAGGCGAACCCGACAGGCCGCCGATGCTGACATCCCATCCACTCTCGTCAACGTCAGCTTCAAGGAGAACGGTTATAGGACTGTTTCCTTCATTCTTCACCTTCATTTGGATCGAGTAGTCATTACCAGGTGCAAGTTTCGTATTCTGGGAAACTTGGACGATCTCCAGCATTGGTTGATCGGCTTCAATTTCGAATGTCATCGGGAGATCGAAATATCTTGGATCGTCGTCTTCTATGTCCTCGACAATTCTCAGGAAAACAGTATGGTTGCCGACCTCGACCTGGTTCGTCAGGGTTACGCTGATGTAGACCTCAGTGAAGTCCCCTGGGCCCAGAGAGACTCGAGGGACTGCCTCTCCGTCTGAGTTTGTGATTTTGAATTCCCATTGTCCGTAGGCCGAGTTGCGAACTGTGTTCTCAATCAACGAGGCAGGGTTTTGCAATAGCCACCAAGATGCTGCCTCCAAGTCAGTTTTACTATTCGTCAATCTGGCCCTGAAGTCCAAGACTGGTCTGTCCTGTCCGGGTGCGCATAGTGCCACCTTCATATGTCCGAGAGGAGTTCCGTCGCAGTCCTGTGAGACCTCGCCCCTGATGCCGTATGTTCTCTGAATTGTGAATGAAACGGTTGTTGTTGAGGATGCGTTGCCACCGCTGATTACTTCTATCTCAATCTCGCCGATGTCCTCGTCCTCTCTATCTAAGCTTGGCTTCACTCCGAGAATCAGGATCTTTGTGCTGTGCCTCTCTAATAAGGGGGTGTGGAAAGTTCCATCCCCTTCATCCTGAAGTATCCTCTGACCTGTGAGATTGTCGTGCAACTGGAAGATTGACTTGGATCTCTTGAGAATGTCGATTCGGAAGGTGTCGGCATCGAATCCAGTATTGAAAATCTCCAATATGAAAGGGTTGAATTCGCCATACTCGGCAAATCTGGGGATGGTCGAATCCAGAGCATCACCTCTGGAGGAATTCGCTATCGGCATCTTGTGATCTTCTGACCAGATCGAGACTACTGGGGGCTGATAGACGTCAATCTTCTCCACAATTAGTACGAGGGTGTCCTGATGGACTACTGAAATTACTCCGTCCACATCAGCCTCTGCAACCGCTCTGATCTCGATCTTCTTCGGCATGCCAGTTAGATCATCTGGAGCGGTTAGAGTCACTGTCGGATTCATGACTGACCCTCCGGAGCTCATCTCATATCCTGCAGGAGAATCGAATTCCACCAACCAAGAGTTTCCTAAATTGGTCAGCACCTCTAATTCTACATTCATCGACTTGGTCGAATCGCCTCTATGAACAAGAACCATAGGGATGGGAGTTACCTTCCCTGGTGCGAAGTACTCTACCGAACGATCGAACCTATGCTTCAGAGATACTCCAAACTGGTGCATCTCGATGGGCTCGTGCTCGATTTCGATCTCGTTTCCACCGATATCCTGAACCTTGAGTACCACTGTATACTCTCCGGGACTAAGTCCGCTATTGTATGTGTAGAGGAATTTGCCGAAGATTCCTGTGCTGGAGTCTTCTATCTCCTCCAAGTCGCCAGTAATCCTCTCGTCGACCTCGTAGTTTCCATCCGGGCCCCTCATCAGGATGTCTACTCTGGCGACATCGGCCCTTCCGAATGCACTAATTGCATCTATTGAGAACTGCATCTCTCTATCTTCGACGATGTCATTCGGGTACCAGTCAACCACCGAACCCTCTGCTATGTTCGCGCCTTCTCTCTGGACAACAATGATGCTATTCATCAGGGCATTGCCGTTTGCCTCCATCTTGGAGAATTTGTTTGGCTCGTTGTCGATATTGTTGAAGGCGACCTCCGCGGTACAAGACCCCCCGAATGGGTTGTCGCTGTCGTCGCATCCAGACATGCTGGCTCTAACTTTGATAATCAGACGCTCATTCTTTCCAACCTGAAAGGATTCTGAGTTGCCTATTCCGACATCGATAATCTCGTGGTCGAAGTCGCAACTGCTTCCGAATGAAGAAGAGCACACTGAACCAGAGTAAATTGTGGAGCCAACAGTCCTCTCAGAAGTCATTACTGAGACGGTCCAATCGACGTTAGAATTCTGGGATCCTTCGGACTTCAGGAACAGTTCAACCGGAATGTAGTATGAGTTATCTGCATGGAACTTCCGGCCAAAGAATTCCATCGATGACATTAATGAAATAGACATAAATTGGACGTCATCATCCAGAGCACTGGCTACTTCCTGATCCTGATCTGCCTCGGGTGGTTCGGTACTAATTAGGCCGTCCATTCCAGAAGTTTGGTTCTGTCCGGGCCAGACGAAGTATAGTTTGTACAGGTTTGCGTCTGGTGCGCTTTCAGAAGCATTGAGAATCGTGGAATCGGGCAGTTCAGAAGCCTCCAAATCGAAGCCCACGGGAATCAGCATCAATAACGCCAGTGAGAGAGTAACGAGTGTACTTTGACGTACAGAGGGGTCGATGTTGCGTTTTCGCACGATTGTGCGCCGTATCCGGGATGTTAAAGAGTTCGGGAGAATAGAGTACTGGATGCATCGGTTATAGGACGTTTACGTCCGCTCGGTTGAAATTGAAAGTCGTGGCTCGTTGGGCTGCAGGGGTACCCGAGTTGGTCAAAGGGGCCGGACTTAAGCTCCGGTGCTTAGTGCTTCATGGGTTCGAATCCCATCCCCTGCACCATTAATCCTCTAAGTCTGGTTTTACCCTTGCCAATGAGCATCCAAACTTCCCATCAAAGCCCATGGGAGAAATCTTGGTCAAGCATACTACTCCTGCAACGACAATCTCTGGATCTAGAATAGTATCCAGAATCGATGAAGCAATTGTTTCCACCAGAGTATGCCTCTGTGAGATGGCAGACTCAATTGAACGGTAGAGATACTCGTAATCCAGTACTTCGCCAATTTGATCGTTAATTGGTGCATCGGCGCCTTCGATCAAAACTTCGATATCGAATCTAACTGGCTGCTTCACCCCCTTCTCGTAGTCATGAGTCCCAATGTCTAGTTCGATAACGACATCTTCGAGCCGCAGAGTCGTCCATCCCGTCGATTCAAGGTTTCCGATTATCGAACTAAGGTGAGGAGTGGTTATTGTCATTTGAGATTCTCCTGGTCGAACGCTGGATCGTGCGACATCTGCCTAAAGCGCTCGCCCGAGTCAACGAAGATTGTTTGGCCGGTAATAGAAGGAGAAGTGGCCAAGAAAGCGACCGATTCAGCCACATCATTTACAGTTGGGCCAAATCCTAGCGGGGATTGTGATTGAACTAACTTGAGAGAAGCCGCGTCGAGAACATCGCTAGTCAGAATATGCCCAGGGGCGACAGAGTTGACTCGGATTCTTGGGGCAAGGTCGATTGCTAGTGCAGAGGTCAAGCCGTACATTGCAAATCTTGAACTAGTATATGACAGATAATCTGCATTGGGTGATTCTACTTTGAAATCCAGAACGTTCACTACCCACGACCCTTCTTTGGGGGATTTGGACAACTCCCCGATTAAGACCAGAGGTGCGAAAGCGTTTACTCTCATATGATCCATCCATGTCCTTTCAGAGAGGCTCTCGATCCTGTCGAAAGCAAAGTACGAGGCGTTGTTAACGATGCCGACCACCGCACCTAGTGATTCAGTGGCTTTCTGGATCAGGCCTTTCACAGAATCGGCATCATTGAGGTCGCAATGCAGGGCACATGCCTTTCCACCATTGAACTCTATCTCCTCGACGAGAAGATTTGCATCGAGTTCGGAATTCCTGTAGTGGATTGCGACGGAGAACCCTTCTGCTGAAAGCCTCGAACATATTTCACGACCTATCCTCCTAGCGCCCCCTGTTACCAAAACTGTCCCGTGCATGTGATGCGCAAGAGACCTCACACTTTACCAATTGCTCACAAGAAGTGGGACTTCCCCATGAGAACGGTTAATGTCATTCTTCTATCCGTTGATTACGATGGAGAGGCGGTTGCCAATCATCGACTCTGAAACAGAGATGTCCGGAGGTTGTGTAAGTGCGACTACAATTAACCCTCTAGATAAGAGAAAAAATATGAGGAAGCGACTTCCTTCTTGGTTCAAGACGTCTCTTCCAACGGGTCTAGCTCAGTCTAGATACAACGACACAAAGGGGAATGTGTTGGCTCACGGGTTGAATACTGTCTGCGAGGAGGCAAGGTGCCCGAATGTTCACGACTGTTGGGGAAGGGGTACGGCAACCTTCATGGTTGCGGGAGAAGTTTGCACCAGAGGGTGCAGATTCTGTGCAGTCGGAACTGTTAGAGCCCCTCTGGATCTTAATCCAGAAGAGCCTCGTGAGTTGGCTGATGCAGTATCCAAAATGGGTCTTAGCTATGCAGTGATTACAGTAGTCAACAGAGATGACCTACCGGACGGCGGAGCGATTCACTACAGAGATTGTATCGTAGAAGTTGCGAAGAATAATCCAAACGTCGGATTGGAGTTACTTTGTTCAGATTTAGACGGAAATCTCGAGGCTCTAGATACACTGTTGGATGGACTACCTCTGAGAGTATTCGCGCACAATGTCGAGTGTGTTCCTCGGCTAGACAGTGTAGTTCGAGATCACAGAGCTTCCTTCGAGCAGTCACTTGAGATTCTGAGAATGGCAAAGGAAATTCGCCCGGACCTGCTTACGAAGACTAGTCTGATGGTTGGACTGGGGGAAGCAGATGAAGAGATAACAGAGACAATGGAAATGATTCGTGGAGCCGGTGTGGACATGATCACCCTAGGGCAGTATCTACAACCTAGCTTCAGACACCTCCCTGTAGATAGGTTTCCAGAGCCGGATAGATTTGCAGATTGGGATAGCGTCGCTAGGGAACTAGGATTCAGTGCGGTGGCTAGCGGACCCCTAGTTAGATCGAGCTATAGGGCAGGACTACTATGGGAGGAAGCCATGGGGAGTGAACCAGCGGTTACTCGTGACTCGACTGGTTCGGCGGTTAGTCACATCTTGTCAAAGGAGAGATTGGTTGTAGTAGAGGTTGATAATTCATGATTACAGGAGGAAATTATCGTGGCGTCTAAGGACAATGATGGAAAGATCCCCGTCCCTGATGCACCCTTCAGACCCGGAGAGCAAGCGAGCTTCGAGAACTGGCCATGGAAACCTGGCGACTTGCCTATGCCTGATCCCAAGAATTGTCAATTCCAGGACACTGTGAACCTAGCAAACGGACTAGTAAGGGTGCTTGATGACGATGGTAATGCCTCTGGAGAATGGGACCCGAGACTCTCCGCAGATCAACTCCGAACCGGGCTAGAGCACATGGTGAGGTTGAGGATATTTGATGACAGGATGATGAAGATGCAGCGGACCGGTTTACTTTCATTCTACATGAGGTCGTTAGGCGAGGAGGCAGTGGCGATTGCACAAACTATGGCATTGGAAGAACAGGATTGGATATTCCCAACATACAGGCAGCCGGGGGCACAATTCGTTAGAGGAAGGGACATGGTTAGCATGATTTGTCACTGCATTGGAAACATAGAGGACAACATCAAGGGGAGGCAAATGCCAGTACACTATTCATATCGAGAGGGGAGGTTTATTTCGATTTCTAGCCCTGTTGGAACGCAGTTCAGCCAAGCGGTTGGCGTAGGTCTCGCGTCAAGATACAAGGGACTGGACGAGGTGACTATCACATGGATCGGAGATGGAGCGAGCGCTGAAGGGGATTACCACTATGCGTTAAACTTCGCAAGCGTATTCAACGCACCTGTAATTCTCAATGTGGTAAATAATCAGTGGGCCATTTCGACGCATGCCAACTTCGCCACGGGAATAGGTAATTTCGCGTCCAGGGGAATTCCCTACGGGCTTGCATCGATTAGGGTTGATGGGAATGACTTCCTAGCACTCTATTCAGTAACTAAATGGGCACGTGAGAGGGCATCTTCGGGGTCCGGAGCGACCCATATAGAGGTTCTGACTTACAGAACGGGAGCGCATAGTAGCAGTGACGACCCCGGCAGATACAGACCAAAGGACGAGCATACGAAATGGCCAGGCGGAGATCCGATAATTAGACTGAAAGAACATCTGATTAATTTGGAAGAGTGGAGCGAGGATAGACACAAAGAACTGGAGGAAAGGATCGATACCGAGGTAGTAGATGCTTACAAGGAAGCCGTCAAATTCGGTGATCTGGCCAATGGCCCGTACCCCTCTGCCGATACAATTTTCACCGAAGTGTACGAAGAGATGCCTTGGCATCTCAAAGAACAGCATGACGAACTAATGGGTGGTTTAAATGGCTAACATGAACATGATTCAGTCCCTAAATAGTGCGCTTGACAACTTGCTTGAGAATGACTCTGATGTCATCATATTTGGAGAAGATGTTGGTTACTTCGGAGGAGTCTTCAGGACAACGGATGGATTGCAAGAGAAGCATGGCAAGCATCGTGTTTTCGACACCCCTTTATCGGAAGGTGGAATTGCAGCAACTGCGTTTGGGATGGGTCTTAATGGCCTCAGGCCCGTAGTAGAAATTCAGTTCGCCGACTACATCTTTCCGGCTTATGACCAGATTGTAAATGAGATGGCCAAAGTTAGACATAGGTCTGGTGGCGAGTTTTGGTCACCAGTCACTCTTCGAACCCCGGCTGGTGGTGGAATCAGAGGGGGACATCACCATTCACAATCCCCCGAGTCCCAATTCACCCACACACCCGGGCTGAAGGTTGTTTACTGTTCGACACCTTACAATGCCAAGGGGTTGCTAATTAGTGCAGTTGAGTGCAATGATCCCGTTGTTTTCTTCGAGCCCAAGAGATGCTACAGGGGACCTTTCTACGGTGACCCTCACAACGTACCCACTTGGTCGAATCACCCGGAGGCAGAAGTTCCCGAGAGTCACTACAACATCCCGCTTGGACAAGCAAGATTAGCGAAACAAGGGAACGATTGCACGGTAATTTCATGGGGTGCCATGGTCCATGTTTGTGAACAAGCAATCAGGGACAGCGGCGTCTCATGCGATCTGATAGACATGCAGACTCTGGTGCCATGGGACAGAGATACGGTTGTAAGTTCCATTGAGAAGACAGGAAGGTGTGTGATCGTCCACGAAGCGCCCAAGACGAGTGGTTTTGGTGCGGAAATGGCAGCGTCCATCCAAGAGAGATGCTTCTATCACCTTGAGACCCCCATTGAGAGGGTTGCCGGTTGGGATACTCCGTTCCCCCATACTACTGAATGGGAATACATGCCCGGGCCATCTAGAATCGCGGCGGCAATAGCAAAAACACAGGAGGATTAGAATGGGAAAATTCGTGTTTAAGTTGCCGGACATCGGAGAGGGAGTAGTAGAAGGAGAGGTAGTCCAATGGCACGTTTCGGTTGGAGAATCAGTATCCGAGGACGACCCTATTGTGGATGTTATGACAGATAAGGCAACAGTCACTATACCTTCTCCAACCAGTGGGGTAATCAGTTCACTCAGCGGAGGAGTTGGGGACATGATTGCAGTGGGAACGACGCTCCTAGAGATTGACGTCGAAGGAGGAGAAGTATCCAAGGAGGAAGAAAGGGGTGCGGAAAAGGAAGTCAAGCCTACAGCTCCAACTCCCCCCCCAGAGACTACGACTTCTGAGGTGCCGATGCAACCCCCCACCGGACGAGTCCTCGCGAGTCCTGCAGTAAGGAAGCGTGCTAGAGAAAATGATGTTGATCTATCCAATGTTAGAGGCTCGGGCCCAGCTGGAAGGATCAGACACGCGGATTTGGATGCCTTCATCGCTGCAGGGGGTGCAATTTCTGGAGCTCCACCGATGGCCTACTCGGTGAAAAGGACCGAAGTGACGCCGGTGAAGGTTGTCGGATTGAGGAGGAAGATATCGGAACAAATGAGCCTCTCCAAGAGTAGGATACCTCACTTCTCATATTTCGAAGAGGTGGATATTACAGAATTAGAGTCATTGAGGCAGGTTCTGAACTCAACAAAGGACGAAACACAGCCGAAGTTGACATATCTTCCATTCATCATGCTAGCTCTTGCAAAGATCATGCCAGATCATCCCGAATGTAATGCCCACTTCGATGACGAAGGAGGCGTGGTGAACAGACAGGGAGCAGTGAACCTAGGAATTGCTACTCAGACCGAACGAGGCCTGTATGTCCCAGTGGTGAAGCACGTTGAGGCCATGGACATCTGGAATACTGCATCAGAAATGCAGAGAGTATCTGGATCTGCAAGAGATGGAAGCGCAAGTCTAGACGAGTTAACCGGTTCCACTTTCACGATCACAAGTCTGGGACGCGAGGGTGGCTTGGGCGCAACACCAATCATCAATCACCCAGAGGTTTCCATCCTAGGCGTCCACAAGGCGAGAGAGATGCCCGTTGTCAGGAATGGGGATATAGTGGTTAGGAGAATCATGAATCTATCAAGTGCCTTTGACCACAGAGTGGTCGATGGTGCGAACGGGGCATCCCTAATACAAGACCTCAAGAGAATGCTGGAAACCCCAGCACTCATTTTCATGTGAGGAGCTAAAATGACCGAATCACGCAAGTGCCAAGTCTTGGTAGTTGGAGCTGGTCCGGGTGGTTACGTAGCGGGAATCAGGTCAGCGCAGCTAGGTCTAGATACAATTGTAGTTGAGAGTGACAAGGCGGGTGGGACATGCCTGATTAGGGGGTGCATACCTAGCAAGGCAATCATTCACGCTGCAGAGAGGTTTGAGTCTCTACGCCAGCATTCTGTAGAGGGGGGCCACATGGGCCTAACTGTGAGTGGCGAGGCGGAGGTTGACATGGGTGCACTGGTGTCTTGGAAGGATTCAATTGTAGATAGGCTGAACAAGGGTGTCGAGGGTCTTCTGAAAGCCGCTGGAGCGGATTTGATCAAAGGATGGGCCAGTTTCGATGGCCCCAAGAGTTGCACTGTCGACAATGGTGGAGACAGTGTAAAAATAGAAGCAGAGAATGTCATAATTGCTACTGGTTCTAGTCACATAGATTTGCCATTCATGCCATGTGACGAGGAGTTCGTGCTCTCCTCGACTGGGGCATTGGACCTAGAAACACTCCCAAAGAGCGTGGCAATTGTTGGAGGGGGCTATATTGGCCTCGAGTTGGGTTGCGCTCTTGCAAAACTTGGAACTGAAATTACTGTCGTTGAGGGCATGAGCAGTGTATTGGCAATAATGGACAAGGAAATCAGGAGGCCGCTGGAGCTGTGGCTAAAGAAGCACAAGGTGGCGATCCATACTGACTCCTTGGCAAGAGGTGCAGAAGTCAAGGGCAAGGGCGCATCAAGAAAGGTTGAGTTGACCTTTGAGAAAGAAGGCTCGGAGCACAAGGTAAAGGTGGACAAGGTCCTAGTCACAGTGGGAAGGAAGCCCAATACTAAGGGATGGGGACTAGAAAACACCGGAGTAAGGATGGATGGCTCAGGGTGTTTCATCAGAACGGACAGGCAATGCAGAACATCGGTTCCCGGGGTGTTCGCCATTGGTGATGTCTCAGGTGAGCCTATGCTGGCGCACAAGGCTAGTGCAGAGGGAGAGATGGTAGCAGAGATTATCGCGGGACACAAGCGTGAATTCGACAAAGTTGCCATCCCCGCGATTGTCTTCACTGAGCCTGAGATCGTTTCAGTCGGACTGACTCCAGATGAAGCAAAGGAAAGAGGCGAGGAGGTCATAGTGGGCAAGTTCCCGCTTGCGGCTAATGGCAGGGCATTGAGCCTAGAGGCAGAAAAGACCGGGGGTTTCATTCGAGTCACAGCAAGAGAATCTGATCATGTAATTCTTGGAGTTCAAGCTGTAGGCAGCCATGTAGCTGAGCTTCACTCAGAATTCGTATTGGCTCTTGAAATGGGAGCACTTCTGGAGGACGTTGCTGGAACGGTTCATGCCCATCCCACGATGTCTGAGGCATTCCATGAGAGTGTACTCAAGACCCTTGGTCATGCCATTCACATCAGTTGAGTGATCGAATGGACGGAATAAACGTTCTACGAGGTGGAGTAGTTGATTATCAAGTAATGGCCCGGACTATGAAGGATCTACAAAAGAAGAGGATAGCGGGCGACATTGGTGACACTCTGATATTCGTCCAGCACCCAGAAGTGGTGACAATTGGACCCAAGGCGGTCCGTGACAACGTCATCGTGAAGGGATATCCGACTTCTCTCACAGACAGGGGAGGAGGTATTACTTGGCATGGTCCTGGACAGCTTGTCGCATATCCAATTGTGAAATGGGAAATTGAGGAACAGAGCATTAGAGGGGTGATTGGGAGACTAGAAGACTGGGCGATAGCAGCCCTATCGGAATGCGGAATTTCGGCTTACAAGAACCAGGCAATGCAGGGCGCCTGGGTTGATGGTCACAAGATTTGCTCGATCGGGCTCTCTTTCCTGCACTGGGTTAGTCGCCATGGGATGTCCATCAACATAGATACTCCTGAAAATAGGGTTGAGAAATTGGAGTGCTGCGGCATTGAAGCGGGTATGCATACTAGCCTTTCGCAACTGGGTTATGTGAACGACAATGAAGGTCTTCTCCTAGATGTCGATAGGATGGAGAAGAGCCTGATCCTTACTTGCGAGGAGAATCTTGGAAGAGTGCCAATAGGACCTGTGGATTGGAGCCCGGAGATGTTAGTGTGAATAGGCCACTAAGGAGTAAATTGGCGGAACACTGGATGCTGTCCGAGGACACTTGTTTTCTGAATCACGGCTCCTTTGGGGCCACACCAATTACCATTCTTGAAGAACAAACAAGGCTCAGGAGCATAATTGAGTGCGATCCGGTCAGATTCTTTGAAAGAGACTACATTGCACTGATGCATTCCTCAATTAGAAGGCTTGCAGAATTCATGAATGCTGAACCAGAAGGGATGGTCTTCGTGAAGAATACCACAGAAGGAGTGAATACAGTACTTAGGAGCCTTGAACTCATTCCAGGGGATGAGATTATCGTAACCAATCACAGCTACCAGGCATGCTGGAATGCGGTCGACTTTGTTACAAAGAGAGCAGGTGCGAAGACAGTAGTGGTGGACATCCCATTCAGGGTGGAGAATGATGAGGAAGTATTGGATCTGGTGATGAGTGCTGTAACAGAACGAACTGTTCTAGCACTTATCGACACTGTGACTAGCGCCACTGGACTGAGGATGCCGTTTGAGAAGCTTGTCGATAGCTTACAGAAAGGGGACGTTGATGTCCTACTTGATGCAGCACATGGCCCGGGAATCGTCCCTTTGGATCTGAGAGAGATAGATGCAGCCTACTGTACAGGTAATTGCCACAAATGGCTCTGCACGCCGAAAGGCTCTGGTTTCCTTCACATCCGAACCGATCGCAAGAAGATGGTGAGGCCTCTTAGCATCAGTCATGGTGCAAGTTTCGAGGGGACTGACCAAGAGAAGTTCGAGTTCGAATTTGGATGGCCTGGGACTCAAGATCCTACACCCTGGCTATGCATCCCGTTAGCAATTGATTTCCTAGAAGGACTTGTGGAAGGGGGATGGCCGGCAATAATGGAAAGAAACAGGTCACTAGCCCTTGAGGGAAGGAGGATCCTCTGTGAGGCACTTGGGACAACCGAACCAGTTCCGGATTCATTGGTTTCCTCAATAGCATCAGTAGAGATGCCAGGAGAGGGAGAGGTGGGGCCCATGAGCATAGAAGGGGACCCGTATCACAACTACCTTCTAGATGAGTTCGGGATCCAAGTACCTGTTTTCCCATGGAGGCATCATAGCAGGAGATACATCAGAATATCAGCACAACTTTACAACAGTATCGAAGAGTATGAATTCCTTGCAGAGTGCCTGAAGCAGTCCCTCTGAGAGTGGGAAACCATTGAAGGGAGTAGGGGGTACAGTGATGCCATGCCTGAGGCGGTCGTTGCACTAACGGGGGCATCCGGGGCGCAGTACTGCGTCAGACTGGTTGAAGTTCTGGTCGAACATGGATGGACAGTGAACCTGATCGTCACCAGCACCGGTGCAATAAATCTCGATCTGGAATGTGGAATAACCCCCGGCGAGTTGGCTGCCAGAGAAGGTGTGACTCTCGAAGACAATGCAAACCTTGCTGCTAGAGCCGCTTCCGGTTCTGCTAGGTTCGATGCGTATGTGATTTGCCCTGCAAGTGGAACAACCATGGGCAAAATCGCAGCTGGAATAAGTGACAACCTTGCAACGAGGAGTGCTTTGGTGGCCATGAAAGAGAGGAGAAAACTGATCATTGTTCCAAGGGAGGCCCCGTACTCAACCCCTCATTTGAAAGCGATGTACAATCTGTCCGAGTGGGGGGCAGTCATCCTTCCCGCGAGTCCGGGATTCTATCACTCCCCCAGAAATATTGAGGATTTGGTAGACTTCGTGGTAGCTAGAATTCTAGATCAGTTGGACATTGAACACTCCTTGGGAAAAAGATGGACGGGCGAAGTGGTAAATGCTGAAGATTGATGCTCGGCATGACCTCGTCTGGAATGGGTTCAATAGTAGTGGAAATAGTTCAATTGCATAGCATGACCGAATGGCCACCTAATTTTCAAAAACCGACTTCTACAATTTTCATAGCGGGGATGATTATCCTTGGTGCTGCTGGGGGGGGGATGTTGTTTGGCGATGATCTCGCAAAGTGGATCAAAGGAGACCAGGACTACGAACTAATTGACTTTGATTCCAATCAAACTAGAGCCTATGCACAGGGATTGGTGGATCTTGGTAATCCCGAATGGGGGGGTCGCCTGTCGGGTACAGTGGAAGAGGAGAATACCGCGCAGTCAATTAAGACAAATTTCACGAACAGCGGATTGCCCTCTACTCTCGAGGAGTTCGATGTCCCTCTCTACTACATGGGCAACACATTCGAACTGATGATTTGCCAACCAGGCAACGTAGGTGGGATATTCGGAGGTCCAACCCCATGTTCCATTGCCGACATAGACAGGGACGAGGTGCAGTTCGAGCATAGGGTCGAATTTGTCGTTCAGGGATACAGCGGCAGTGTGAACATCCCAGCAAGCAGTGATGCCCATGTGATTGACCTGGGAATGGGGAATGAAACACAGGACTGGAGTTCGGCCAGTAATGGTGTTGGATTAGTCTGGCTATTGGATGGAGGAGATGACCAACCGGGAACTGAGAGCAACACGATACTGATGAAGAGGGCGCAAGAAAATGGCCTCAGAGGCCTGATTACTGTCAATTCTAGGCAGAATTGTGACGAGTTAGTGGCAGGAGATTGCGTGCCATACTCAAAATCACTGGACATCACACAGTTTGAGGAAAGGCCCTATGACATCGGCTTCGTGATGGTGTCGAAGAGTGTTGGTGAAGCTATCCTAGACCAGGTTGTCGACTCAGAGGGGATGTTGGAATTCCGGGTAGACGTGGACAATCAGAACAATGGCAACATCCATGTCCCTTGCGGAATTATAGAAGGAGAAACTGAGGAGTTGATTATCATTGGAGCCCATCATGATACTGTGTACAACGGACAAGGTGCTGTCGACAACACGGCAGGGACTGCAACTGTAATGGAGATGGCAAGACAGTTCGGTTTACTGCAATCAGAACTTGGGGATCCCGAGATGACAATTTACTTCTGCACTTGGGGTGGGGAGGAGGAAGGCCTGTGGGGATCCTCAGAATGGGTTGACAAGCATCGAGGATTACTAGAGGAAAATCTCAGACTATACATCAACCTAGATATGAATCACGTCGATGCCGAGAGGAACTCTGGGTTGACCCTGCAAGGGAACAGTCCAACGGATGTAAAACACATCGAGCGCTTGGTTGGGGTGTTTGCCTCATCATACCCGGACCTATTCGAAAAGTACAGCATTAGCGTAAGAGAGATTGATTCTGAACAGATGCCATACAACTCTGATCATGCCCCATTCGTTTTTGAGATTCACCAAGACAACGAGGAGTTTGGCTTAGCTATGATGTGCTATGGCTCTGGATCCTCCGAATATCACACCTATTTGGATAGCATGGACAGATTCAATGAGGAGAGTTTGATGGTTTCTGGAGTAATCTACGGTTCTCTGGTTCGTCATCTTGCTTGGGGATAATTTTCACGCCTCGGATGCGGCCATTACCTCATCATAGTTGGGCTGAATACCCGGATTTTCACCAATCCACTTCCACATCACATCACCCTGCTCGTCCACAATGAAAACTGCTCTCTCGCTGGCAATATAACCTGGCATTCCTGCAAAGTCATGCAATGCGACACTGTATGCCTCAATTGTAGAACGAGTGTAATCTGAGAGAATTGGAAATGAGATTTCATTCTTCTCAGCAAACGCAGCATTGGTGAATCGAGAATCAGCACAAATCCCCAGAATATCGACATCGGAATCCCCTGAGCCAAGAGTAGATTGTTCGAATTGGCACATCTCTTCTGTGCAAACGCCTGTAAAGGCAGCAGGGAAGAATGCTAGTATAACCCTCTTCCCTTGAAATTCGGCTAGGCTGATGCTATTGTTGTTCTGATCTAGTAGGTTGAACCCTGGTGCTTCGTCGCCGATAGAAACCATGGCCGTCCGATGGGTTCCTCATTTTCAATCTGACCTGAGGCTTACATCCTCTCTGGGACTCCGATCCCCATTAGTCCGAGACCGAGTTTTAGCTCACGGGCGGTGAGATCGCACATTGCTAGTCTGCTTCTGATGACCTCCTCGCTCTCTCCCTTCAGAACATTGCAATTCTCATAGAAGGATGCAAAGGAAGAAGCAATCGAATGAAGATGGGTGCAGAGTTTGTGCGGACTGAAGGTCGAAATTGATTCATCCAATGCTGATGGAAAGTCGGCCAGACGACGGGACAGGACCAATTCTTCAGGATGAGTGAGAATTAGTTCGGCAGACGTGAGAGAGTCCCTCGCCCCTTCCCACTTCCTGAAGATGCTACATATCCTGGCATATGCGTACTGAAGATAAGGTGCTGTATTGCCATCGAAAGAGAGCATCCTCTCCCAATCAAAAACGTAGTCCTTTGTCCTCTCCGTAGATAAATCTGCATACTTCACAGCACCTATTCCGACAGTTCTGGCGATATCATCCCTCTCATCGTCAACCAATTCTGGATTCTTCTCATTGATAGCGGACTCGGCCCTTCTTATTGCTTCATCAAGAAGATCGTGTAGCTTGATTACCTCGCCCTCTCTACTCTTCAGAACCTTTCCATCGATGTCCAAAACAGAACCGAAGTTGACGTGAATTGCTTGATGAGAGGGGCTCATGAATCCAGCTTGCTCCGCAACCTGGAAAACCATCTCAAAGTGCTGCTTCTGAGGGGTCCCAACAACGTATAGGAATCCATCACAGCCTAACCTCTCCACCCTATCGATAATACAGGCCAAATCGGATGTGCTGTAGTTGTAGCCACCATCAGCCTTCCTGATTATCATTGGAAGGGGAGCTCCATCACGATTCACCCAACCGCCTGGGAAAACAACATCGGCCCCTTCACTAGTCTCCAGAATTCCTTCTCTCATAAGTCGGTCCACGACCTCTGGAAGCAAATCCTGGTAGCTAGACTCTCCCCTGATATCTTGATCTGTAAGGAGCACTCCGAGCATCGAGTAAACTTCATTGAAGTACCTCATCGATTCGTCTACGAGAACCCTCCAGAGACGGAGGGTCTCGGAATCGCCCCCTTGAAGAAGAACAACTCGGCTTCTCGAGCGGTTTGCAAACGCATCATTAGAGACGAATTTGGCTCTAGCCTGTTTGTAGAATGAGTCGAGGTCGCCAACCCCCAACTCATTTGCAGCCTGATCTTCACCGAGATCCAGGAGGTGTTCAATCAACATCCCGAACGGAGTGCCCCAGTCGCCTACATGGTTTTCGCGAATTGCCTGGTGTCCCTTGAACTCCAGCATTCTGACGATTGAGTCGCCGATTACCGTTGACCTAAGATGGCCAACGTGCATCTCTTTAGCCACGTTTGGAGCAGAATAGTCGACAGCAAATGTTAGTGGTTTTTCCACTCCGATTCCTAGTCTTGGATCAGAGAGTAGTTTCGAAAGACATTTCGAGAGCCATTCGGGCTTAGCACTGACGTTTACGAATCCGCTAATGGATGAGACGGTGGCAATTGAATCCAAATCTGCCTCGACAAGAGCGCAAATCTGCTCTGCAATCTCCTGTGGCGGCTTCCTGAATATCCTCGCTAGAGAATGACAGGGAAGTGCTACATCCCCATGATCCTCAACGGTTGCCCTGCCGATCAGTGGAATCCAATTCGAATCTTCCACGCCGAGGAAATTCATGGCTTTGGAGAAGAATGGAATCATCTCATTTATCAGGTCCCTAATCCAAATCACCTCACGAAATAGGGTACCTCAACAGAGCGGTAATTCCACCGAATGCTGTGTAGAGAGTCGAGCCCTCCTCGGTATCCAATGAAATTAGCCTGACTTTGGCCGAAGTATGTCCGGCCAATATGGTGAGTTCATCGATTAGTTCCATTGAATTCTCCTTGTCTTCATTGACTTTACTGGATTTGCACTCTGGGCAAGTTGGATTTACTGAGGACTTTTCATGTGTGGTTTCCCATTCGTTCTTGCACTCCTTGCAAAACCACCTTACTCTCCTCTTGGTTATTGCCTCGGAGAGGAGGAGGGTTGCGACCGCTCCTTGATCCAATGCGGAGCGAATCATAATCTCCCCATATGTCGCCTTTGGGTTTGACTTCATCACCTCCTGCAAGAATTCGTCAACGATTGTCCGTTCGACATCTAGCTCAATCTGATCCATTGTCGACCCTGCTCGCTGAATCAATTCCCTTAGGCCGCTCTCATTCGAATAGCCGACATCAAAGTATGGTTCTGCAATCAGTTTCTTTATCTCGTGATGGAAATAATCATTCTTTACAACGAAGTCCTTTGTTGCTCCGGGTCCTCCGATGATTACTCCCTTCAAGTCCTGAACCATTGGAAGCCAATAGTTAGACGCCCTCTCTGCTGCTTTCTTGAAGAAATTGTGAGCCGCCTCCTCTATCAGCCTCTCGAACCTTTGTGCAGATTGCCCCCCTCTACCGTGCTTTGAAGGGACGAGTGAAGTGATGTGCTCCTGGCAATGGAGTTTTTTTCCTGAAGCAAGACCATACGCTGCCTCGGACCTATCAATTACGAAAAGAGCATAGGAAGTTCGATCGATGAGCATCTCTTCCAACTGACTCACTTCAAAGGTCGAATCACACCTATACCTGAACGAAGAAAATGGCTCAGGTGGGTCATCAATTACGGTTGACATTAGTCTTGTTTTGTTGTTCCCGACTATGACATGGCCGACGAAAATTGCGATTCCCCCCTCACCGGGAGTCTTGTATCGATTTAGTGTGGAGAGTGCCGATTCAATAGCATCAGTAACATGCTTCTTCGTCGATTTTGACTTGATATTGGCTGCTTGGCCGGCCTCATTGCTAAGATGGTGCCTCACATCATGCATCATCCTATCAGGAGGGATTACAACCGATACCAACTCCGTCCCCATGCCCTTCATGCCTGAGAGTTCCTGTAGGGACTTCTTGAATCGGAGTCTCCGCTGCTGTTGCGCTATCTCATCAGCCATGTCACTCCTCCGTGTTTGCCACCACGGGCGGCATTTCAACCCTTCAGCGCAAGTAGAGCATACGTATTGAAAGGCAACGTGCCAACCTATGGTCGATGGCGACGGTTGTTGTTGCGCTCGGCGGAAGCTTGCTGAGGCCAGAAATCGAGGGACGGCACAACTGGTTGATGGAAATGGTTCGTGTAATCGGGGCAAGAGTAGAATCGGGGGCAAAGGTAGCCTTGGTTGTTGGAGGGGGAGCTCCAGCAAGAGAGGGTATTGAATTGGCCAGACCATTGATTGAAGATGTGTCACACCTAGACAGGATTGGGATAGCCGCCACGAGACTAAACGCGACCATAGTCAGGGAAGCACTATCTGATGGTGGAGTCGATGTTTCGGAGAAGATTCCAGAGAGTATCGAAGGGGCGGTTCTTGAATTGGTTGAGAGCGATGTTGTTGTGATGGGGGGCACGGAACCGGGTCAAACGACTGACGCCGTTGCGATTAGGCTAGCGATACAAAGTGGAGCAGAGAAGTGTGTCATCGCAACAAACGTATCCAAGGTCTATTCCAAAGATCCCAGAAAAAATCCGGAGGCTGAGGCATTTGATGAATTGACTCACAAAGAATTACAGGAAATAGTGGGACCACCGGGGCACACAGAGGCAGGCATCTCCCAAGTCGTTGACCCGATTGGAGTTGGGGAGGCCTTGGAGCATGACTTACCTCTGGATGTTCTGGATGGCAGAGATACTCGAGTAATCAAAAGTTCACTTGAGGGAGAGGAATTCGAGGGTACAATGGTGAGGAGTTAATGGCGAGTAGGAAAGACACCATTCTGAAGGCAGCAAAGAGGACTGCAAAGCAGGCGCACGCTGCAGCCTCGAAGAGGGGGCACCAATCGAGGACGAGAGTGAACATCGAACCGCACAGGCATTGCTCTGTTTGCTGGAAACCAATATCCTTGGAAAGTGATCCGGCAATTTGTGGTGACGATGGGTGCTCGTCCATGTATGAACGCCGTGAGAAATCAAGGAAGAGGTTCACTTTCTTGATGTACTTTGGGATAGTGATTTTCGTAGGGCTTCTAGCATTCCAAGTAATCATGGGGGCGTCGGGTTAAATCACGGCAAATTCGGAGGCATGATAGGATGATGGTCAGAATTCTCTCCCTGCTGCCGATGTTAGTCGGTTTGCTATGCGCTTTAATCCTACTACTGAGTCTGGTCGGTTACCAAACCCCGGAAACAGGAAATCAGGTCCCAATCATCCCATGTCCAGATGACGATGCGGGATGCAACGTTGGAATGACTACCAAGAACTTGGACGTGCCAAGGGCATTCGGGCTACTGGAAATCACATTAGAGCTCGAGTGGAAGGAGCCTGATAGAGGTTGGTTAGGAGTAGTTGATGCCTCGGCGGCAGAAGAGTGCCCTCCTGACAGTACGACTGGGCTCACACACTGCACCGAGGAGCAGATTGGAAGATTCCTCGTGGCAGGGGGGCCGCAGAACGATGGTTCGATGAGGTTCAGGCTTGAACCTGGATCATACAGATTCGTCACTGCTGGGTATGAGGGTTCGAGCCTAGATTCTCAGAGAGTCGAGATGTCCTCGAGCGTCCACTTGGACAATATTGTGGAGATTGTACTCGCTGGAACTTCGGGACTGTTACTAATTGGTGCTGGAGAGATGGCTTTTCCAGTTAGGAACTTGCTGAAGCGCTTCAGAGGTCAATAAGTTATTTGTTCTCAGCATCGTTGAATAACCAATTCGTATTGGAGATGCATATGCACGTGACGAAATGCCCCAACTGCGGATCTGAGGTTGATGTCTCAGGGCTGGCGGAGTCGTACGGAGGCCACGACTTCTACTGCGTCGTTTGCGGTCATTCATGGCATGTGTGATCTTGTTCTGTGAACTAGCGTTCATCCTCTCGAGGCCAATGTTCGGGTAGAGACAGAGGATCATCCACCCTATCCGCATCAATAATTTCTATCAGATTCACTCTTAGTTCCTCGAGTCCTTCTCCGGAAATTGAGCTGATTCTATGATCTTCCTCCCCAACATCACCCTCTAAGAGATCCAACTTTGTAGAGACCACGAGGACCCTCCTGTCTGATAACAAGCCCCTCACCTCCTCCAGGAGTCGCTCCTGCTCAGAAATAGGAGTAGTAGCTTCATCAGTCCAGTCAATCAAGAACAGGAGGACATCCCCCAGATGCTCTAAAGCGGCAATGGCTTGCATCTCAATCTGATTCCTCTCCAACATTGGTCTATCGAGAAGGCCAGGGGTATCGACCATCTGATACACTCTGCGCCGATGTGTGAAATGACCTAAATGCAGTTGTTTGGTAGTAAATGGGTAAGATGCGACCTGTGGCTCCCCGCTTGAAAGGGCCCTGATTAATGCGGATTTCCCAACATTGGGAGAACCAGCGACCACGATGCATGGTTCGAGAGGGTCGGTAGAGGGGAGTTTTCGCAGAACATCTCTGGCCTCACCCAACCACAAAATCTGGGGTGAAATCTGATCGATAATGGAAGCCAGTCGACCATATGCGTGCCTCCTTGCCTTGTGGAATCCATCAATTTCTCTGAGTCTTAGAATCTTTGACTGTGCCTCTCCAGAAATCCTCTGAGATCTCTCGGCGGCCCATTGCAATGACGCCAAGTTCTTCTTGTAGTCGTCACAACCAACGGCTGCGTCCACAAGGGCTTGGTCGAACTCAGGTAGGGCATTCAGACTTGGCCACCTGCTCACATACGAATTGAGAGTCTTAGTGGCGACGTCACAAGCGGACTGGACCATCCGGGTCATCTGCTTCCTGACCCTGTGGTACTTGTCTGGATCCTCGACCAAATCCGCCTGACTGCTCGCCCTTCCAAACGCCTTGTCAAGAATCTCCTGAGGATAAAGAACGGTCGGAATCGACCTCCATTCAACCGATGCCAAGCAACTACCTCCGTGGACTCCGCCACGGTATTGCACTTCAATCATTAGCAAGGCATGAGGAGAATTGACTGGCATAGACGACCCTCTGGTTTTTCTATGACTGCCGAAACGAAGGTATATGTCCGACGCAGCAAGAGACGAGAAAATTGGTGACCTGCCGCCATGGGCTGCTAGTTTCTTCGAGGATTATGGGGCCCCAAGTCTAGAAGATCTTAGTGATGTCTTCCATGGTCCTCTGTTGGACAGGAAGTATGGCCTAAGGAAGGACGACTTGGTTGAGATGCTACTAGACAGGAGGATGCTACCCGATGACAGAGACCAATGTGTTCGCGGAATGATGGTAGGAGGGAGGAGTTCGTCGATAGACATTCTAGATGAGAACGGAAAATTCAGATCAATTTCACGGGATGCGATTGTCGAAGTCAGGCTTGTCACGCATCTGAGAAGAACATACATCGAGGACGAGGAGCTCCTAAAATTCGAGAAGGACGACATGAAGAGAAGATCTGAGGTCCACGAAATGGCAGAGAAGACCAGCGAAGGTCACGGAAACAACCTGTCATGGGGGTGACAACTTGGATAGACTTTCTGCAATGGACTGTGTTCCCTGTGAGGGAGGCGCCCCTCCACTCAGCGAAGAAGAGACTGCCGCATTCCTTGTGCAGATTCATGAAGACTGGAGATTAGTAGAAAACCACCACCTTACTCGAACCTGGGAGTTTCCTGACTTTGTCTCTGCTCTCGAATTTACCAACGCACTAGGTGCAATTTGCGAAGAACAATCTCACCATGCTGACTTTGAGCTTGGATGGGGGAGGCTGATCGCTGTAATTTTCACTCACAAGATTGACGCCCTCACCGAGTCCGATTTTGTCTTGGCTTCCAAATTCGATGACATCGAACGGTGAGAAAAATGAGTGTTTTCCAGGATGTGCTCACCTCGAGGCGAACAATATACAGGTACAGCGACGAGAAAGTGGATGATAATATTCTAGAGTTGGCCTTTGAGGCTGCAAGAAATGCTCCCTGCCACAAGAATACCCATCCTTGGAAATTCTACGTCATGGGAGAAGATGCCCGAACCGAACTCATCCCAGAGATCAAGATCCTAGCCATGAAGAAATCTCCTAAGGGAGAAGATCCTGAAGCAGGAGTAACCAAAGCCATAGATAAGATTCTATCACCTCCTGTGCTAATTTGCGTCACTAGCTCACTGAGTCCGGGAGACCTCTTTAGGCAAGAAGAGGACTATGCGGCAACGGTATGTGCAACTCACAATCTGATTCTGTCACTCTGGGGCAATGGAGTTGGTTCTCAATGGAGCACAGGATCGATTACTCGCTCAGAAGCTGCTTACTGCGCGATAGGAGCATCGCCTATCAAAGAGCGAATTATTGGTTTCATCAAGATAGGTTACCCAGAGAAGTTACCTTCAAAGAGCAAGAAGGGACTCGAAGAAATTAGGTCCTACCTGCCATAAGGACACTGGGGAATTTGAGAAGAATTAGTAGCGAGGTGAGTGTTGATGAGGAGAGTTGTATATCCAAGGGCTGGGGGTGTCGACACAATCCAGATTGTGGAAGAGCAAGACCCAGTGCCAGAGAGTGGTCAGGTCTGCGTCAGTATACACAGAGCAGGGGTGAACTTTGCAGATCTGATGATGAGGCAGGGTCTCTATGGTTCGAGTCCCGACTTCCCATTCACTCCAGGGTATGAGGTAGCCGGAGTAGTGATTGGACTTGGAGAGGGAGTAGATTCTCTAAAGGAAGGAGACAGAGTACTCGCAATGACTGGATTCGGAGGTTATTCTGAGAAGGTCTGTCTGGATGCTAGAAGGGTAGTTCCGATTCCGGACTCGGTCTCCTTCGACCAAGCAGCTGCGATACCAGTTACCTATGGTACGGCTTTTCACATGCTGGTCCATCTTGGTAGAATCTCTGAGGGAGACACGGTTCTGATCCATCACGCTGCTGGTGGAGTGGGTACTGCAGTGTCACAGATATGCGAAGTCTTCGGTGCTTCATTGGTAGTTGGAACTGCTTCCGCTGCCAAAAAGGATTTCGTCGAATCAATGGGCATGAGGTTCGTCGATAGGGAGAAAGAGGACTTCGTGGAAGTCTGCAATAAAATGACGGGTGGAAGGGGAGTGCACCACGCCATAGACCCTGTCGGAGGGAATCACCTCCTACGCTCATACAAATCTCTTAGGAAAGGGGGCAAGTTGTATTACTTCGGGGCATCTGCCATTGTGAAGGGGCAGAAGAGGTCTCGACTTTCAGAACTAAGAATGTGGTGGGGGATGCCTCGATTCGATCCTCTCAGGTTAATGAGCTCGAACAAGGCAGTTTTCGGAGTCCATATGGGGCTACTAGAGGACGATTCGATCTTCAAGGGACATCTCGCTTCATTGTCCGGGATGCTACAAGAAGGGAAGATAAATCCGGTGATTGATTCAGTTTGGCGATTCGAGAAGGTAGCCGATGCTCAGATGCACATACATAACAGGAAGAACCGGGGCAAGGTTCTGCTGGATTTCTCCCCGAAGTGAGACTATAGTCGAACTGGCCTTGTTGCGCCGCATGCCTGACATTTCAGAAGGGTAGTTCGACCCTCACGCATGAATCTTGTATCGGGAGCCTTGCACTCGCCGCATAGGATGTACGTCTTCACGTACGAGACGATCTTCTCCTTGATTCTCTTTGGAGGGACCTTGCCCTTGAGCATGATTCTGACTTGCTCTCTACTTCCGGAAGTCCCTAGCTCATTGAGCAAATACTGGAAAACGTGGTTGGCATCCCTATCCATCGCATCGACAATTTCTGAGAAGTTCCGGAGAATGGTCTGACTTCCCTCAATCATGATGTCTGGTTGAGGCATCGTCCACCTGGAACGCTCGCTGATGTCCTTCGGTATCCTCTCTCTTGCACGGTCCAAGAGATCCTCGTATTCGCGGTTGGTCACGACCATGGGAGAACAGGGGGGCTTTTCACCCCACCGGGAGTTTTGGGAACGGTCAAGGACCGGTTCTAACTCGGTAACATGTGGGTGAACCACCCGTAGTGAAGATTGCCAAGATGGAATCCAATGCTAGGATGCCCACTAAGGGAAGCGCCCATGCTGCCGGTTGGGACTTATACTGTTTGGAGGAAACTGTTGTTAGTTTCCGTTCTAGCGTTAAGATTAGGACTGGCCTTAGGGTTGCGATTCCAGAGGGTTACGAGGGACAAGTGAGGTCTAGGTCATCACTAGGCTCGAAAGGGCTTATCCTACCCCATAGCATTGGGACTATTGATGCGGACTACAGGGGCGAGCTGTTCGTACTAATGACTTGGATAGGGAATGGTGATTCTTACAAGGTGAAATCTGGGGAGAGGATTGCTCAGCTAGTGATAGCACCAATACCCAATGTTCAATTCTCCGAAGTTGAAGTCGACAAACTCGGTGATACCGAGAGGGGTGAGAGGGGCTTCGGCAGCACCGGCAGATTCTGAATATGGAAAATACAACAGACACCATAGAATACTCCCGGTGGATTCATAGCACTCTAACGCTGGCATCGACTGATGCACCTAAGTGTCGATGAACTGAGGTCTAAGGTCGAAGAGTTCAGAACAAGCGGACTCAACACTCAGCAAATAGCGGATGAGCTGTCGTTGTCACAAACCACGGTCCAGTGGCTTTCTGCCAGCGATTACGAGGTAGAAGACAAACCGCTTGACGTGAAGGTCGGATGGAGGTCTATAGCGGTCAAGGGAGATCGAATCGAGGCAGTGTCATACATTTTCTGCGATATCATCGATGAGATGGTGGGGGACGAGATCGACACGATAGTCGGTATCAGCATCAATGGGATCGCTTTCGCTCAAGCAATCTCGTCGACTTTGGATCTGGAGATGGCCGTGGTAAGGACCATTAGCGAAGAAGTCGGTGGGCACCTTTCGGAAGTCTACGCCAGTATCGAGGGCAAGAGGATAATCATCGTCGATGACGTTTACTCTTCGGGTACTACCATGAAGAAAACTGCAGCCGACCTCAGTGCTGCAGGGGCCGACGTCAAAATGTGCATTGTCCTTGTGAACAAGTCCTGGGACGATGACGTCGAAGGGGTGCCATTGAGGGCGCTGATTAGAGCAGCGACGGTCTGAGGTGGCACATGCACTGGGCGGATTACACCGCACAAAAGCTCATGGAGCGTGGGGGGAAGCAGGTCTCAGCGTCGGGAATTACTCCATCTGGAGAGTTCCACATCGGTCACCTGAGGGAGATACTCTCCGCAGAAATGATTCACAGAGCCTGCCTTGACGCTGGGATCGAGTCAAAATACATCTTCATCGTTGACTCAATGGACCCTCTGAGAAGGGTATACGACTTCCTATCGCCAGAATACGAGAGATACATCGGTCACCCACTTGCATACATCCCTGCACCAGGTTCAGATGGGAAACCTAGCGATGGTAGTGCCACATACGCCGATCACTTCCTAGGACCATTCCTGAATGCCCTGGAACAAATCGGGGTTTGCCCAGAGGTGGTGATGAATCACGAGACCTACGAATCTGGTGAGTTCGCTGAATACATCGATACGGCAATCTCAAAGAAGGAAGAAATTAGGAGAATAATTCAGGAGATTTCTGGTAGGGAGCTTGCTGACGACTGGTTCCCGTACAATCCAATGGGCTCGGATGGGAGCCTCGATGGCGTGACTGTCATGGGCTATGAGAAGCCATTCGTACACTGGATTGACTCGCTTGGGGTGGAAGGGAGGTCCGATATCCGAAAGGGAGAGGGTAAAATGCCATGGAGAATCGATTGGGCAGCCAGATGGGCCATCCATGGCATCACATGCGAGCCAGCTGGCAAGGACCATGGTGCTGCTGGTGGGAGCTACGACACTGGCATCCCAATATGCAAACTTCTGGGAGGAGAACCCCCGGACAAAATAGTTTACGAGTGGATTCAACTGAAGGGGATGGGCCCGATGTCCAGTTCCACTGGCCTCACCATTGGCCCCATGGAGGCCCTCTCACTGGTTCCTCCCGAGATACTACGCTATGTTGTAGCCAGGAGTAAAATCAATCGCCACATCGAGTTCGACACAGGGAGTGCGCTTTTCCAAACTGCGGACGAGTATGAAAGATTGGTGTCGAACCCGATTGCCGATGACGGGGAGATGACGAAACGGCAGTTGGTAGCAGCGCAAACTCAGAGTGGCGCGATAAGGCTCAGTCAGGTAGAGGCTGGTGCTAATCCCAGTGACTCGGTTGGAGGAGTCTCCTTCAGGCACCTCTCAATGCTCGCACAGATCAAGGCCTCGGATGCAGACGTATGGAAATCACTGAACAGGTCTGGTCACATCCAAGGGGCGCCGAGAGAATCATTGGTAGTCCGACTCGCAAGGATGAGGACATGGATTGATGGACCCCACTTCCCCGAAGGTGCAAAGCTTGAGATTCGAAGGGAGCTGAGCGATGAGGCGAGGGGAAAGCTCGACGAGGGAGGTATGGATTTTCTATCGGTGCTTTCCTCGCTCCTCTCCGAATGCGAGTGGGGAGATGAGCAAATCAGCGAAGCCATCTCGAATGCTTGCGAATCTGCAGGGATTCCTAGAAGGAAAGGGTATGCTTCGATATATTGGGCTCTAATCGGTAGGAGTTTTGGACCCAAGGCTTCCTCACTTCTCTGCGAAATAGGCAGAGAGAGGATTCTGTCACTCCTTGGGGGTGCATAGGGTGGAAAAGGAGAGGATGTACATCGCTGCCCTACATGGAGTTGCGATATCCGTATTCTACATCCTAGTAAGTAGCATCCTATCTCTTGGTGAATGGTTCGTTAAGGCAATCTCCGAATGGGAAGGTTTTCCCGTGGTGGGTAATCTTGCTCCTGACAATAATTTCCTATCCACTTGCCTTCATCTACTACAGGGAGAACTGGGGCATGGTAGACCCGGTGGATGACTTAGTAACTGCCTTTCTCCTTCCTATCCTTCTGATTGGGTTGTTTCTCTTCTAGTGAATTTGACTAGAAAACGCTCAAATCCTACCTCTTAGACGGAGTTTCATGGGAGTTTACGAGCTACTTATGAAGGCAATAGAAGAGAGGGATGCAACGCACTATACGGAGATATTGCACGATGATTACGAATTTGTCAGACACCAAACTGGCACTACTATGAACAAGACTCAGATGAGCGAGATGATGATTAGCATGATGGCCAACTCGGAAGTTGTAATCAACGAACTAAGATGCATCTATGAGAACGACGAAATCCTCGTTGAGCACTCGCTGATGGGCTTTCCAGACGGATCCAAGGAAGCCGTGATGGCGGTGCACACCAAAAAGGACGGGCGGTTAATTCGAACTGAAACTGGGGCCACACTTCTATCCGATTGAAATCATGGATAGAAATTACCTATTCTTCTAGTTGAGTGATTTAATTTTCAGAAGTCTGGGCTCTGGGATCCCCTGGAGGGCCTCCTTGATCGCCTCTACCTCCATGCGTGCACCGGCCATGGTGGTAACGAAAGGAATGTTGAGCTCCACGGCGAGTCTCCTCATCATGTTTCCATCTAGAACAGCACCACCAGTTGATCTGGGCGTGTTGATGATGAGATTGATCTTACCCTGGCGCATCAAGTCAAGAGCATCGGGGGAACGTCCCTCGGCAATCCTGTAGCAAGTCTCCACCTCAAGCTCCCCGACCCCTCGGAGGACCCGAGAGGTCCCCCTAGTGGCAAAAATTGTAAAACCAATCTTCTGGAGGCTCTCGGCTAATGTAATCATAGAGTACTTGTCTTCATCCTTCACGGTAATGTACACCCCGCCCTCGGTGGGTACGGGTATTTCCGTTGCCAGTCTGGCCTTCAGATATGCTGCTGATGCCCTCACGTGAGACCCCATCACCTCTCCTGTGGACTTCATCTCAGGACCTGGGGCTGGGTCCAAACCCCTCAGCTTGATGAAAGGAAATACAGGTGCCTTCACGCACACTGCATCGGTTTGTGGCTCTGGGATATCAAGGTCACACAACCTCTCTCCGAGGGCCACCCTAGCCGCAATCCGTGCTAGTGGAATTCCTGTAGACTTGGCTACGAAGGGGAATGTACGTGAACCTCTAGGATTCACTTCAAGCACGTACAGTAGACCATCATGGATAGCAAACTGAATGTTGTAGCATCCACGAATTCCGAGTTCAAGGCCAATCACCTTTGTCCATTCTTCAACCTGCTCTAGGATATCATCAGGGACATTCTGTGGAGGGATGAAGCAAGTGGAGTCGCCAGAGTGTATTCCCGCTTCCTCTAGATGCTCCATTATTGCTCCGATGAGAACCTCGTCGCCATCACAAACTGCGTCCACATCGAGCTCCATGGCATTACCGAGGTACTTGTCTATCAACAGGGGCCTGTCTGATGATAGGTATGCATCTCTCATGTAAGACTCCAACTGCTTGTAGTTGGCCAGTATTTCCATCCCCCTCCCCCCAAGTACGTAGGAGGGACGAACTAGTACGGGATAACCGAGCTCGTTAGCAGCTTGCCTCACTCCCTCCGGAGTTGTCGCAGTTGCTCCGTCAGGCATCCTCAGGCCACACCTCAGAGAGAACTCTTCGAATCTCTCTCGATCACTGGCCTCGTCGATTGACTCGGGAGATGTTCCCTCCATCACAAGTTCAAGACCCATAGTGGAAAGATGTGACAGTTCGTTGGCAAGAGGAAGTGCGAGATTGATTGCTGTTTGTCCGCCGAACTGGAGGAGAATTCCATTTGCGTCTTCCCGGAGAAGAATCTCCGAGACGGCCTCTAGAGTGAGTGGGTCGAAGTACAGTCTGTCACTCGTATCGAAGTCAGTAGAAACCGTCTCTGGATTGTTGTTGATTAATATGGCCTCATGGCCGAGGTCCTGAATTGCACCGGCAGCATGCACGCATCCATAGTCGAACTCTATGCCCTGGCCAATTCGAATAGGGCCCGAACCAACTACTACAATTCTGTGCTTCACGGAAGCAGCGAGACCGGGCACGTAGTCCACTCCGAACTCTGTCGAACCACCCTCATACGTCGAGTAGTAGTATGGCGTCACTGCAGCGAACTCTGCAGCGCATGAATCGACCATCCGGTACCTTGGATGGACACTAAGCTCGTGCCTTCGCAACCTTACGGCGGTTTCGTCTTGACCGGTTGGGAGATTCTTGAAACCACTCTCAGGGAAGCCACAAAGCGCATCTGCGATGTGTAGATCGGTGAATCCAGCTCCCTTCCAAGACCGAATCTCGGATTGTGGAATTCTAGCGGGACGCATCCCAATCTCTCCGGCTGCCCGAATCTCAGTCTCGATTGCCGCTATCTTCTCGAACCTTCTAAGGAACCACCTCGTGATCCCCCCTGTCAGGTCCCTGACGTCCTCTATTGAGTAACCCCTCCGGAACGCCTCAATGACCGCCCCGAGTCTCCTGTCAGTGGGAATGCGAAGCCAGTCCTCGTGAAGCGCGGTGGGAAGCATCTCCGAGGCTCTTTCATCCATTGTCTCACCATCCGATGCATCGGACATCGTCAAAGGGCGCGGATGGGGTTTGTCATACTCTAAGCTAGCCCACGCCTTGAGGCAGGCCTCCTCAAAGGAACGACCGATTGCCATTACTTCGCCAGTCGACTTCATTGAGGTTCCAAGATTCCTGTCTGCAGTCCTGAACTTGTCGAACGGCCAGCGAGGAATTTTGACCACACAATAGTCCAGGGTGGGTTCGAATGCAGCCGTTGTTCCCTCTCCGGTAATCGGGTTGGGAAGCTCATCCAGGGTGTAACCGACTGCGATTAGAGCGGCCATCCTTGCAATTGGGTAGCCGGTGGCCTTCGATGCCAATGCAGAGGAACGAGAGACTCGTGGGTTCACCTCTATGACCCTGTAGTCACCTGTGGACTGCTCGACTGCGAATTGGACGTTGCAGCCTCCCTTGATATTGAGTCTCCTGATCAGCTTTAGAGCCGAATTCCGCAGACCCTGGTGGTCACGATCGGAAAGCGTCTGCTGTGGGGCCACGACGATGGATTCACCCGTGTGCACGCCCATCGGATCGATATTCTCCATGGTGCATACGATGATTGCATTGTCAGAACTATCCCTCATCACCTCATATTCGTGCTCTTGCCAGCCTAGAATACTCTCTTCAATGAGGACCTGCCCAATTGCGGAATGTAGAATACCCTGGCTGGCAATCTCCACTAATTCTCCCATGTTGAATGCAGTACCCCCGCCGAGGCCACCGAGGGTGAAAGCTGGCCTGATGAGCAATGGGAAAGAGCCGAGTTCCTCAGCGGCTGCGATGACCTCCTCGATTGATTTGCATGCCACCGCCTTGCAAACTGGCAGATTAATCTCCTCGCACACCTTCTTGAACAGGTCTCTATCCTCTGCCTCATCTATCGCAGCAAGATTGCATCCAATAAGTTCTACTCCCAACTCATCTAGAGTACCGTCCTTGGCAAGTGCAGAGGCTATGTTCAGAGCAGTTTGACCGCCCATACCTGCTAGAAGGGCATCAGGCTTCTCGGACTCCATTATTTTCTTGACTACCTCTGGCAGTAATGGTTCGATGTATATTCTGTCGGCCATCTCGGGGTCATTCTGAATCGTAGCGGGGTTTGAGTTGACTAGGATGACCTCGTATCCATCGGAACGAAGAGCTCGACAGGCCTGTGATCCGGAGAAATCGAATTCTGCTCCCTGACCAATCCTAATCGGGCCACTACCAAGAATTAGGATCCTCTTCAAGTCGTCACGACGAGGCATTAGGAACCTCCTTCACTGCTAACTAGTTCTGCCTCTGGGCTACCTAGATGCTCCGCAACAATTTGCTGGAACCTGTCGAAGAGGGGTGAGGCGTCATGAGGTCCTGGGCAAGCCTCAGGATGGAATTGAATGGTGAATGCAGGTTTATCCAATAGGTCAAGCCCCTCCACTGTTCCATCGTTAGAGTTGATGTGCCGGACCCTGAACTCAGCGCCTAGGATGTTGTCACTAGCATCGGAGCAGGCTCCGCTAGGATGGGGTGCTAGCATGCCTTGAACGGGATCCTCGACTGCGAATCCATGGTTCTGGCTTGTGATGTAGACCCTCCCCGTATCCAAATCCATCACTGGTTGGTTGGAGCCCCTGTGGCCGTATCGCAGCTTGTATGTTCTCAACCCAGCTGCTAGTCCCATTAACTGGTGTCCTAGGCATATTCCCATCACTGGCATCCCCTGTCGAACGGCAGTGGCCAACGTCCTCCTCGCATCAGTTGCTGCTCCGGGATGAGCTGGGTCTCCAGGTCCATTGGAGGCAAAGAGGGCATCAGGGGCCCAATCACGAAAAATTTCCTCAAGAGGCATGTCAGCAGGACACCAAACTACCTCGAACCTAGTGCATAGCTCCCTCAGGATGTTGTGCTTGACGCCACAGTCGATTGCGGCGAGGCGCGGTAAGGGGAGGCCGTCCTCATCCTCGGCTCCGGGATTTAGCAGCGTAGATACTTTGCAGGTAACTTGAGCGACCAAGTCTTCCGCGTCCGGAGTAGTCAGCTCCTCGAGAATTGTCTCCATTTCCTCGACCCGTTCAGCGGGGCCGAACACGCAAAGGAGGGTTCCGTGCTCCCTGACCCTCCTGGTTAGAGCTCTCGTATCGATTCCCTCTATCCCGGGGATGTTGTGAGCGACCAACAGGTCATGCACACTGCCCACAGAGTCACGATGGTCGGGTGATGTCATGTGCTCCCTGCAGACTACCCCTCGAGGATGAACTGAAGAAGACTCCGAGACTCCAAGGTGGACTCCATAGTTTCCGAGTAGCGGGTAGGTGAAAGTTAGCACCTGACCAGCGAAGGATGGATCAGTAAGGCTCTCTTGATAGCCACACATCCCAGTAGTGAATACCAGCTCCCCCTCTGCAATTACCTCGGACCCAAAGAGACGTCCCTCGAAGCGCGTCCCATCGGCTAGTAGCAGGATCCCATTGGAGCCGCTAGGTTGCTCTGAGCGTTCATAATCGAAAATTAAATCGGCAGCATCGGGGAAGGTTGGAGGAGAATCAACGCCACGAATACCGGCGCCGGGGCAGAAGCCCCCGACTGCTGGACTCTCCGACATCAGCAAGGCTGCCCAAGTACGATTCTTAATGGTTGACAGGAAATTGAATTTTTCGATACCACAGATTCACTCTTCATCATCGTTGATTACGACCTTTCCCTTGGCCGATGGGATGACTTTCATCTTAGCCCCTGAGAACTTCGATTTCTCATCGATAGGACCTATCCAAGAGTCCAGGAATATAGCAAGAGCGGCCACTTCTGAGTGAGGCTGATTGCCGATTGAGACGTTGTGATCAGCCAGATGGTAAACCTCGGCAGGAACCTTCGTCCCACCCACTACTACCAATGCTGGCTTGTCTGTTGGAATAGATGGGATTGATTCCCTCCAAGGACGGCCGTACATCGTGAGATGGACTATCGTTACTTCTCCGGACTTAGATGCCTTCCTGAGCCAAGACATTGGACTCTCTTCGAACCTACTCAGAAATTCACCACCGAAACGACCCGTCACAGAATCCCAAGTCTCCAATGCAGAAGGATCTCTTTCTCCTGCAAGAATGACTTCGTCGGCACCGAATGCCCTAGCAGTCAGACCCAAGTGAGATGTGATGCGCTTGTCCCTGTCGCGACGATGTCCCAATCGAAGAACTGACAGCCTTGGTGGCCCCTCGTACCTCATGCCTCATGCATAAGGGGGCGCCTCATCAGCATGACCCTCCAGAGGATCGGTTCCAGGGGACGGGAAAACGTCGACCCCCATGTTCAGCATGCTAGCCCTGACCCATTGGAGAAGGAGTGCATCAAACATCAGGTGGGAAGCAAAGCCCACCATCACTGCAAGAACAAGAACTCTGCCGGATGCGAATAGCGCATCCCCCTCTAGTGCTGCGTAGCTCATCATTGCTGGCTCGATGATGTAGAACGCAGCGAGAACCCCTAGTCCGCCACCAATCTGAGACATAGTCGCATTCCCCCT
Source organism: Methanobacteriota archaeon (assembly GCA_004195615.1). Lineage (GTDB taxonomy): Archaea > Thermoplasmatota > Poseidoniia > Poseidoniales > Thalassarchaeaceae > UBA36. The sequence goes on from PSPW01000003.1 coordinate 104,819, forward strand.
CTCCCTCCCTATGCCTGTGAAAAGAATCGCCGCAGTGACCAGTGCGGGGATTAGGAGACTCACAGTTACGTAGTCGAATGATCCTAGAGTCGATTTTGGAATTTGTCCATCATTGACCTCATGGCCACCTTCGCTAATTGCAATCCACCACCAGAGCGCGCTTGAAATGAATAGAGCGCCAGAGGTTCTGGCGCGCTCGGTGATCATATCCCTAACATGGTGGGCATCACGAGGGTTTAGCCTCTGAACAATTGAGTCGAGGATGAATAGAGTCTCTGGGTCGTGAGATTCACCAGAGTCTAGAGTAGTTTGTATCTCTGGGGCCTCTGAGGAAGCGTCCTCGCCCAGAACCATCGCCCGATTCCCCCTCCGTCACATCATAAAGCAATCGTCGTTTGCGAGTTCCATATGGCCGACTGGCGACCTATGCTAAATCGCCGAGAGGATGGTTTTCCTAGAGTCATGGGAGTTGTTAACATCACTCCAGACTCGTTCCACTCCGATTCTAGGTCGGCAAACAAGAATCAGGCAATAGCCACTGCATCTAGTATGGCTGCAGATGGTGCAGAATGGATTGACGTCGGAGGTGAGTCGACAAGACCAGGGGCGAAGCCAGTGTCAGTCGGAGATGAGTTAGACAGAGTTGTTCCTGTGATAGAGTGCATCAGGGCTGAGCTTCCAGATGTGTGCATATCTGTGGACACACGAAGGGCCGAGGTTGCGCGTCGGGCTCTGGAAATCGGAGCTGATATGGTGAATGATGTCTCTTCAATGAGCGACCCTGGAATGTTAGATGTGATAGTCGAGCACGGGTGTCCAGTTTGCTTGATGCACATGCAAGGACTCCCTGAGAACATGCAAGACAACCCCCAGTATGGGGACGTAGTGAGTGAGGTCAGGTCATACTTAGAAGAAGTCACAAGCCGTCTAATCGAAGCAGGAGTTATGCCCTCTCGAATAGTTGTTGACCCGGGCATAGGCTTCGGGAAGAAGTTGGAGAACAATCTGGCTCTGCTATCTTCGGGAAGGGAGATAGTGCCAGATAGACGAATGGGATTAATGTGGGGAGTCAGCAGGAAGAGCATGTTTCGGGACCTCCTCGGCCGAGAGAGGAGTGATGACAGGCTAGCTGGTTCACTGGGAGTTGCTGCAATGTCCGTGCAGAAAGAAGTTGACATTGTCAGAGTCCATGACGTCACAGAACATTCGGATACTTTCGCAGCGATGAAGGCGGTGAGATGAGTAGATGTCGGGAGAGAGCAACAACATCATCGAGATAGATGAGAATCTGAGACTATTGGGGACTGCCCATGTCAGTAGCGAATCGGTGGAGCTAGTGCGCAATCAAATCGAAGAATGGGGGCCTGATTTAGTGGCAGTGGAACTCTGTCCATCGAGAATGGCCGCATTGACAAAACCAGACTCTCTAGATTCCGAAGACCTTCTGAAAATAATCAAAGAGGGAAGATCGGCAATGATTCTCCTCCAATCTGCACTTGCAGCACAGCAAAGAAGGATGGGGGTTTCATCTGGAGAGAAGCCTGGGGCCGAGCTCCTAGCTGCGGTAAATGCTGCCGAAGATTCGGGGGTTCCGGTGGAAATGATCGACAGGGACGTCGGTGTCACACTCAGGAGAGCATGGAAGAAGATGGGTATTATCGAGAAATGGAGAATACTGAACGCTCTCCTATGGGGAGAGGACGATGGTGAAGTTTCCATAGACAAGATGCTTGGAGACTCGGACCTCCTCAGTAGCATGATGGAAGAGGCCAGAGAAATTGCCCCTGGAGCGGGCGAGGTTTTGATTGACGAGCGAGATTCATTCCTAGCGGGAAGAATACAGCAGATTAGAGGAGAGGGCAAAGTGCTGGCCGTAATCGGTGCTGGTCACCTTAGTGGAGTTGTACACAATCTGGGAGAGCCTGCGATGGAAACAACGTCAAGACTGGCGGAACTTAGCAAGGAGCCCCCCAAGTCAATTTGGCCTAGACTGCTGATGGCGGCAATTCCGATATTCCTCTTTGGTGCTGTGGCTTGGATGGTCGTAAATGGCGAGATGGTAGCTCTAAAGCAAACGGCTCAGACTTGGCTCCTACTGAATGCCATCCTAGCCGGAGTTGGAGTCCTCATCGCAAGGGGGCACCCGCTCTCCATACTAGTAGGTGCTATTGCATCGCCAATCACGTCCCTCAATCCCACACTTGCAGCTGGATGGTTCGCTGGATACACGCAGCTGAAGGTGGCCTCCCCAACAGGGAAGGATGCGCAGGACTTCCTGGTCCTTGACGAGGTGTCTCTTTTCTGGAAAAACCGTGTCGGCAGGGTGCTGATGGTCACGGCCCTGGGAAATCTCGGTTCAATGGCTGGTGCATGGCTAGCTGGAGGCGCCATTCTAGGAATGCTCCTTGGGTGACACAGAACTATTTTGCGCCGAAGCCTCGTCGCAGCAATAGTGACGAACTACGGATTCGTGATAAACAACAAGACTTGCATCGGGTGCCACGCTTGCACCGTAGCCTGCAAGTCAGAGCACGATATTCCCATCGGAGTAAACAGGACCCATGTCAAGTACATCGAGAAGGGGACCTATCCGGACTCCACCAGAGAGTTCAGCGTCCATCGGTGCAACCATTGCGAGGATGCCCCATGCACTACAATCTGTCCCACTACAGCGCTATTCACGAGGTCTGATGGGATAGTCGATTTCGACGATGAGAGGTGCATAGGATGCAAGTCGTGCATGCAAGCGTGCCCTTACGACGCCCTGTACATCGACCCCAACAAAGGAACTGCTGCGAAGTGCAACTACTGCGCTCACAGGATCGAGCACTCCTACGAACCTGCCTGCGTAATCGTTTGCCCCACGGAATCCATAGTCTCTGGAAATCTGGATGACCCCAACTCGGCAATTTCCAATCTTGTCGCTTCCCACGACACAACGGTGAGGAAGCCCCAGTCAGGTGCAGTTCCCAACTTGTACTACATTGATGCTAGTGAAGAGATGCTCGACCCGTCCGCTACGGAGGTGACGGGAACTGGCATGTGGACGGAGCAGGCCTTCGGCGTTGGGCACTTTGCCAAGTACGCAGAGAGTCGACTAGGGGGTGCTGATACCACATCCATGATTGTGCAACTGGCTCTGGAGAAGAAGGCGAAGCAGTCCTCTCCCAGAGACCAGGCAATCATCAGAGATGTTATGGAGAAACTGTCGAACGAAACGGGTGGAGCCAAGAGGAGCTACGACCAGCCCAGCAAGGGAGTCCTATGGGGTTGGGAGGTGTCAGCTTACATCTGGACAAAGGGGATAGCAGCAGGAACCTACGCAGTAGCAGTACTAGCAATGCTTTCTGGACTGGTTGAGATGAGTGATGAACTGTGGGCAATGACCCTGGGAATTGGAGTAGTTTTCCTTGCTCTTACTGGATTGCTCCTTGTTATCGATCTTGACAGACCAGAGAGGTTTCTCTACGTAATGCTGCGTCCTAATTGGGACTCTTGGTTAGTCAAGGGGGCGTACATCCTCTCCGGGTATGGTGGCGTGCTAGCGCTAAGTGTGGCAGTGATAACACTGGACCTAGATCGAACATTTCTTGCGTATCTGGCAATTGCCGGGTTACCCTTGGCCTTACTCACAGGAGTGTACACGGCTTGGCTCCTGATGCAGGCAAAGGGCAGATCTTGGTCAGAAGATTCCCTACTGCCTGTGAAGTTCCTAGTCGAGACCGTGACAATAGGGGCTGCAGTTTTCTTCCCCCTTGCATTGATGGAACCACTCTCTTTCTTAGTAGGTGGAGTGGTTCTGGTAGGGATTCTTGCCCATGACAAACACTTAGTCATGAGGCCGCAGATGGAGCCGTTGTTGTGAGGTGATAGATTGGGCAAGACATTCATCGAGAAAGTGGCGCAGCGCCTTCGAATAATTCCCAATTTGAACAGGCGAGATGCTGAAGGGGCGAATGGTCCTCTGAGGGCTTACCCAGACCCTAATGAGTGGCACGATCACGTGGAGCTTGATGCCAATGAGTGGCCTAAGATGGTCGAGAAACGGTACTCACTAGTCCCGACGACCTGCTTCAACTGCGAGTCAGCATGTGGCCTTCTCGCGTATGTCGACAAGGACTCGGGGCAGGTATCGAAGTTCGAAGGGAACCCCCATCACCCCGGGAGCAGAGGCAGGAACTGTGCCAAGGGCCCTGCCACAATTAACCAAATCAATGACACAGAGAGGATACTTCACCCAATGAAGAGGGTAGGCCCTAGGGGAGAGGGGGGATGGGAGAGGATTTCCTGGGATGAAGCATTGGACGAGATCTCCACCAAGATTCGTGACTCCCTGAAAACCGGAGCCAAGGACAGAGTAGTGTATCACGTCGGACGCCCCGGGCACGAGGGATATACCAACAGGATTCTGAAGGCATGGGGAGTGGATGGGCACAACAGCCACACCAACATCTGCTCCGCAGGAGCAAGGACTGGGTATGCACTCTGGCATCGTCACGATAGGCCATCACCCGATCACGCCAACGCCAAGGTAATCCTGCTAACTTCCTCTCATTTGGAGACTGGTCACTACTTCAATCCACATGCACAGAGGATTCTCGAGGGAATGATGGATGGTGCTAAGCTCATCGTAATCGACCCAAGGCTCTCCAACACAGCGGCGATGGCAGACCATTGGCTACCGACTTGGCCCGGATCCGAATCGGCCCTTTTCCTCTCATGGGCGAGCATGATTCTGGAGCGAGGTCTATTCGATAGGGACTTCATTGAGAACTGGGTGAACTGGGAGGAGTGGTTGGAGGCTGATCATCCGGGAGAGCCACGGGAGTTCGACCGTTTCATCGAACTACTAAGAGAAGAGTACGCACAGTACACACCCGAGTTCGCGGCGAAGGAGTGCAGGATCCCGGTTGAGCAAGTTATAGAGGTCGGAGAAATCGTAGCAAATTCAGGAAGCAAGCTAGCGACACACGTTTGGAGGGCTGCTGCCATAGGAAATCTCGGTGGCTGGCAAGTCAGCAGAACCCTGCATCTGCTTAACGTCCTAACAGGGAGCGTCGGGACCGAGGGCGGGACTTCACCCAACTCGTGGTCGAAATACAAACCGGACCTGTTCAACGTCCCTCCGGATCCAGATGGATGGAACGAGCTACACTTCCCTCCGGAGTACACCCTGTCTCACTACGAGATGAGCCACATCCTACCTCACCTGATCAAGGACGGCAGGGGCGCTATGGACGTTTACTTCACAAGGGTTTTCAATCCAGTTTGGACCTACCCGGATGGATTTTCTTGGATCGAGATGCTGCAGAACAAGGAGTCGGTCGGATGCCACGTGGCTCTAACTCCTACTTGGAACGAGACGGCATTCTTCGCCGACTACGTCCTCCCCATGGGCCATGCCTCAGAGAGGCACGATGTCAACTCATACGCAACCAGCTCGGGCAAGTGGGTAGCGTTCAGACAACCAGTTTTGAGAGAGTATGCACGCAGGGAGGGAAAAGAGGTCGAGTTCACGCACGAGGTGAATCCCGGAGAGGTGTGGGAGGAGGACGAGTTCTGGAACGAGTTGTCATGGAGAATTGACGACGGCACGATGGGGATTCGCGAGCACTTCATGAGTCCGTACCGTGAGGGAGAGAGAATCACCATCGACGAATACTACCAGTACATGTTCGAAAGGATTCCCGGACTCCCAGAAGCAGCTGAGGCTGAAGGGACGGATCCACTTGGGTACATGAGGAAGAACGGTGCTTTCCTGATAGAGGAGGCCACCTACAATAAGCACGAGGAAGACGGATGGCCGACGCCCAGCGGAAAGCAGGAGTTTTACTCAAACAGCATGGTCGAGTTCGGATACCCAGAGCACTCCATCCCCCATTACAGAGTCATGAGCCACGTGCACCCAGACAACCTACAGGGAGAGGACGAGTACTGCCTTCTCCCTAACTTCCGACTCCCTCAGCATATCCACTCTCGCTCTGCCAATGCCAAATGGCTGGCAGAGATAGCCCACAGAAACCCCTTGTGGGTCCATCCTACTGATGCTACTAAGCTAGGAGTTGGAGAGGGAGACCTGCTCAAAGTGGAGACCGAGATAGGCTGGTTCATCGACAAGGTCTGGGTGACTGAGGGGATCAAGCCGGGGATTATCGGATGCTCACACCACATAGGGAGATGGCGAAGGAAACAGGATTCGGGTAACAGATACATGACCAATGAGGTCGAGATAGAAGATATGGGAGAAGGCAAGAAACGGATGAGGACAATCACCGGAGTCAGGCCGTGGAAGTCTGACGACCCGGATACCAACAGGGTGTGGTGGAGGGATGGAGGGGTGCACCAGAACATCACTCATGCCGTACAGCCTGATCCGATCAGCGGTGCGCACTGTTGGCTTCAGAAGGTGAAGATATCAAGACCAGTCGAAGGAGAGAAGTACGGAGACGTTGAGGTCGATACCAATAAGTCGTTTGAGTACTACAAGAGATGGAACGAGATGGCCAAGGAGAAAGAGGTCCATCCTCGTGGAGAAAGGAGGCCATTATGGATGAAAAGGCCTTTGCCACCAAGGAAGGAACACTGGTTCATTCGCAAATAGAATCATGCCGAGGGTTCGGCGACTCCCCACTCGATGGTTTCCCAAGCTCTCTCGTGGACGTAGTAGAATCCCATCTTTAGTGGGAACTCGATGAGGATGAACCAGCCAGCTGTTTCTAGCTCACCACTCAGAATCGCAGCTATTGCCGCACCTGTCAAAGTTGCAATTATTCTCCAGACAAATGTCTTTGCCAGAACGCGTTCCCTAGTGTAAATATCCATTCCCATATTATCGCTCGGGCCTAGCATTGAGCAATTAACCTAACCGGCACTGGGTTTGATAATTTTGTGTTTTACTAAGGAGAAGGGATAGCCGGTATGGCGGCGGTTTCTATCGCGCTCAGGTCCTCTAGTCCCCAGTCGATTTTACTCCAGCCCCTCTCATGGAGGAAATAAAGGAACATCTTAGTGAATAGCTCAGTTCCCCCGATGGCTGCTCCCATTGCTATGCTTCCAGTGATAAAATATGAGATAATTATGGTATCCATCGTCCCTATTGTTCTCCATGTCACCGTCTTTACGAGGCTTCTTGCGTTGTTTGAGTGTCCGGTTCCGGGTATGTGGGTCATGAGCGTTGGCTCATTCGATTAGAGATAACCCCTCCGATGCTAGTTTCACGTTCAGATTAGATGGATTCTACGACGACAGCGATTCCTTGGCCGCCACCGATGCAGGCCGTGGCAACCCCGTAACGGCCTCCACTCCTCCTCAACTCGTGCGAGAGAGTCAGGACCAACCTAGTTCCAGTTGCGGCTAGAGGGTGCCCTAGGCCTACAGCACCACCATTCACGTTGACTCTGTCGTAGTCGATTCCCAAATCCTTGATGCAGGCTACTGCCTGACCGGCGAATGCCTCGTTAATCTCCCAAAGATCAATATCCGAGACAATCAGACCGGCTTTCTCGATAGCCTTCTGGCTGGAAGGCACCGGACCATGTGCCATGATGCTGGGCTCTAGACCAACAATCCCCCAGGAGACGATGCGTGCCAGCGGTTCATCTCCGTCCGCCTCTGCTCGAGACTCCGACTTCACCACGACCGCAGCCGCGCCATCGACCACTCCGGAAGCGTTCCCTGCTGTTACTAGGGAATCGGGTCCGAAGTGAGTCCTCAGAAGTGATAGAGTATCGAGAGTTGTTCCAAGGACCACGTGATCCTCGTGAGTATGATCAATTACACCATCAGGAGTCTCTACAGAAACAATCTCCTCACCCCATATTCCGGATGAAACGCTGGCCTCCGTCCTCTGATGACTCATGGCTGCATACTCGTCTGCCTGCTCTCGGAGAACACCCCTCCTGCGGCATAGTTCATCGCTGGTCTGGGCCATGAACATACCACTGACCCCGTCCACTAGATTCGTGAACAGGTAGTCCTCCATGTCCTGTGGTATTTCTTCTCCCGCAGTAGGTGGCCTTCCAAGCTTGTATGTCCCCCTCATCCCTCTGAGGACGTGTGGGGCCTGACTGAGATTCTCCATGCCTCCGGCGACGACAACTTCTGCCTCTCCCAGCATGATCATCTGGGTTGCACTGATTATCGATTGGGCTCCACTTCCACAAAGTCGGTTTAGCGTGAGCATCGGGACTTCCTGGGGAATTCCTGCCCTCAGTCCAGCATGCCTAGCTCCGAATATTGCTTGTCCGGAAGTCTGGAGTGCATGCCCCATTACGACGTGCTCTACGCTACTTGGGTCGGTACCGGTCTTCTCCATCGCACCCCTGATTGCGATAGTGCCCAGTTCCTCGGCAGAGACAGAGGCTAGTCGTCCACCTGGACCTCCATCTCCTCTCTTTCCACCTAGCCACTCGCAGAACGGGGTCCTTACCCCGCCTACGACAACCGCACGATCAGTCATTTCACAACTTCCGTCAATTCTCAAGATTCGTCAGGCTCATCGGTCAACGAACCTAGGTAATCTGGGAGTTCGACTCCAGACATCTTGGCTATGTCATGGATTGGTGGCAGGCTCTGCACTAGGCTGCTAACGAAGTTGCTAGTAGCGGAGTTCCCGTCAGCGTTGTTTCCACCGTCCCAAACTGTGATCTTGTCTATCTTCAGATTCCGGATGGCCTCTGTCTGTGCATTGACCATGGCCTCAATCTTCTCGACCATGAGCAGAGTTGCTGCTGCCTTCGGGTCACCGGAAGCGCTAGCAACTAGGCTACTGTAACCCTTAGCCTTCGACTCTAGGACCTTCTGAATACCTTCTGCCTCTGCCTCGTACTTAGCGAGAATAGCATCGGCCTCACCACGAGCGATTAGCCTCTGCCTCTGAGCATCGGCCTCGGCAGCGATTTCTATCTGTTGCTTAGTGATTGTTTCACGAACGATCTCGGTAGCCCTGAGCTTTTGTTCCTCTTCGTGGTATGTGGCCTTAGCAATCTCTGCTTCGGATTGAGCGGTGGCTACATCTGCCCGCTGTTTGGCTGATGCCTCGGCCTCTGCTAGGTCAGCGTTTGCCATAGCGATCTCGGCTTGGGCCGAATTCTCACCAGCAACAGCCATGGCCTCTTGCTGCTCGACATACACGCGCTGGTCGGCCTGTGCGGCCTTACGTCCCTTCTCCGCCTCGGCGGTGTTCTGGGCGACCTCGATCTCCTTGGCTCTGTCTGCCTTGGCCTGACCGATTGCACCGTCCCTCTGTGCGTTTGCCACATCTATCCTAGCCTGCTCGACTGCAGTGGATGCGGCCTTCTTGCCGATGCTCTCGATGTAGTCGGACTCATCAGTGATGTCTTCGATGTTCACGTTAATCAGATACAATCCCACCTTCCTCATCTCTTGGCCGACGTTCTTCTGGATCAATTCCAAGAAAGAGTCACGGTCTTGGTTGATTTGCTCGATTGTAAGAGTCGCGACAGTGAGGCGGAGTTGACCGAAGATTATCTGCTTGGCCATCTCCTGTATGTCATCGAACTGTATACCAAGAAGACGCTCGGCTGCGTTGGCCATAATCGCCGGTTCAGTGGACACGCCGATTGTGAATGTGCTTGGGACGTTAATTCTGATGTTCTGTAGAGAAAGTGCCCGTTGAAGGTCAATCTGAATCGTCATCGGCTTCAGTGAGAGGTAAGAATAGTCCTGAATCAAGGGCCAGACCAGTGCAGCGCCACCATGCAATGTCTTGGATGGTTTCGGGCGTCCTTCAGACGTCTTTTCGGTCCTACCATAAATCACCATTATCTGGTCAGGTGGACATCTCTTGTATCGCTGTGCGAAAAACATCACACCGGCCACAAGAATCAGTACAACTGCAAAAATCATTATTCCTAGTATATCTGCTGACGTTGCCATTGGCTCAACTCATTCAAGAAGAAGGGTTGGTCACCTATGAATGCTTACCCGTCACGCTCTTTGAGCGATAATTGAACTAAGAAATTTTATCGAGAAGTTAAATTCTCTTCACTACCAAGACTTCGCCGATGACATCGACCACCTCAATGAAGTCTCCAGTTGCTATCTCGATTCCGTCCTCTGACTTTGCATTGTAGGTTCTCTGCGCTCCGTTCACCTCCACGGTGACCTGTCCTACGCCATTACTGGATATTCTCAGGTATGTCTGCCCCTTGGACCCGACAGCCTCGACGAGATCGGTTGTTCCATCCTGCTGCAGATTGACAAAGAGTTCGAACAATTTCCCTGTGGCAAACATCGAAGATACGCCCGCGATGCCTCCTGCGAGAATAGATAGGCTGGCTCCACCATCTGACTTCAGAACGTAAAGTCCTCCAAGACCGAAGAACATCAAGAAGGCCATGATCCCTTGGAAGGTGAGAGCCTTGAACGAGGCATCTGCCCCTAGGTCGACATCGATGCCAAACAAGCCACCGAAGACGTCGGTAGCAATGCCTCCAATCATCAGCAGGAAGAAGTAGAGGACGAACAGTATCCCTCCTATGAGCGCACTTGCTGCGAAAAGAAGCTCAACCCCCGTTGCATCTCCAAAACCTACTAATTCGAACAAACTGAACTCAGCCATTGTAACTGCGTGTGGTGGATAAGATTTGACTTGTTCGGCGACACGAGTGCCAAGAAAGACTCATTTCCTTGACGATAGGGCGCCCATGTAGCGCTCTAGGTTCAGAATCGGTCCCAAGGAGAGGCCGACCACGATAAAGGACAGTGTGAGTGTGGTCTGGGAAGAGAAGAATGAGTCAAAGATGGTGTAAGACAGCAGCCCTATCAGGAAAAGTAGGACAGGGATGGCTGCTCTTCTGAAGAATATCTGATACCCAAACATCTGATCGAATGCCGGATTTCCGATTGCCTTGTCGACGATGGTCTCGTCTTCTCTAGAAGTCATCGGTATTCCTCAGCCAACAAGCCAAGCCAACATACCTATGAATGTCATCACAACGGGCACTGCGTACCAAACTGCCTTAATCCCCGTAGGTGAGCTGTCTACTAGCTCCTTCCTACCAGTTGCTGGATCCGTCGAAATGATGGTCTTCTCTGCCTTGTTATATACTTCTGAGAACTCTCCTTCGTGACGTGCCAGGAAAAGTAGGAAATAGATTCCAAGGGCTAGTGACCCTCCTCCGGACCACTGAATCATTGTCCCCATAAGTTCAGAGGTGCCTGCCTCGATGATTGCTTCTCCAATTAGTATCTGCGCTATGCCCATCATGAACCATGTGATTGAGTCCTTCCTTGCCATAATCTCAAGAGGATATCCTCCTTCTTGAATTTGACCCCTCCAGGAGTATGAATCAGCCGCCTCTTCTCTTGGGACGGGTCTCCCAGATAGCCCATGTCCCCTTAGCAGTGGCCACCAGCTTGCCCTCTCCAGTTGCGAGCTTGCCCTCTACATGGGCAAGGTTCCTTCCCCTTCGAACGACCTCGGCTGTGGCTACGAGGTGGACCCCTTCGTTGACCGCATTCAGGTACGAGATGTCTAGCTGGGCTGTAGCGCACCACTCCTCCTTGGAGATTATCGAGACGAGTGTCCCGCCCATTGCCGTGTCCAGTAGGGTCGCGTGCACCCCTCCATGAGCCATCCCCCCCATGTTCAGGTGCTTCTCCCTCACGGTAAGTTCGACGACGCACCCCCCCTCGCTGAAGTCAGTTATCTCCATGCCGAGGGACTCTGCCAGGTTGTTCAACCTCGGTACGCTATCCTCGTGACTCATTCCGATGCCTCCCCGGTTTGGACTGCCCACAGCCTCGCATACAGGCCTTCTTGAGCAACGAGATCGTCATGACTGCCAATCTCCGTGATCTGGCCCCTCTCCATCACCGCGATGGTGTCTGCGTTCCTCACAGTGGAAAGTCTGTGAGCGATGATTAGGGTCGTCCGGTCACGTGAAATCCTCTCAATCGATCGCTGCAGCGCTGCCTCGGTCTCATTGTCCACATTACTCGTGGCCTCGTCGAGGACCAGAACGGGGGCGTCCTTCAGGACTGCGCGGGCGATTGCTAGCCTCTGCCTCTGACCTCCTGATAGTCGGTGGCCGTCCTCTCCGATGTTGGTTTCCCAGCCCTCGGGGAGCTCATCGATGAATCCGATCGCCTCTGCGATGCGAGCGGCCTCGACCGTCTCTTCCTCGGATGCCTCTGGCCTGCCATAGAGCACGTTGTCTCTAACCGTCCCGGGGAACAGGGTCGTGGTCTGGCTGACTAGAGATATCGCCCCCCTCAGTGAGCCCAGCTTGAGTTCCCTGACATCATGACCGTCCAGAGTAACGCTTCCTCCAAGAGGGTCGTGGAACCTGAGAAGAAGACTTACCAGGGTCGTCTTGCCGGAACCGGTCGCCCCCACGAGGCCGACTGTCTTCCCTGCGGATACGTCTAGGTCGATACCCCTCAGGACGACCTCCCTTCCGGGATAGGTAAACTGAATTCCCTCGAACCTGATGTCACCTTCGACCTCCTCCAGACTGGTATCACCCTCGACCACCCCGACCTCGGTGTCGAGTAGGTCGAGGACCCTGCTTGTGGATGCGAGGGCCCTCTGGTACATGTCGAAGGTCTCCCCCAGCCTAGTGAGCGGCCATAGTAGGCGCTGGGTGATGAACACGATGACTGAATACTCTCCTAGGCCTATCTTCCCTTCGAGAGCATACTTCCCGCCAACGAGGAGGTTTGCTGTGAAGGCGAATAGGATGGCCATCCTGATCAGCGGTACGAACGAGGCGGAGAGTCGGATGGCGGACCTGTTCGCATCCCTGTATGACTGGGAGGCCTCGCTTACCCTCTGTGCCTCCCTCTCCTCTGCGGTGAACGACTTGATCGTGGTGATCCCTTGCAGGTTGTTGTTCAGGATGGCGTTCAACTCTGCCACCTCCTTGCGGACCTCGATGTAGCGGGCCCCGATTCTCCTCTGGTAGAGGAACGAGCCGCCGACGATGATTGGGACCGGGAGAATCGCGAGAATCGCGACCTCTGGTGCGAGTGAAAACATGATTCCACTGACTACGATAACGGTGGTCCCCACCTGCAGGAGGTCGTTGGCCCCGTGGTCGAGGAACCTCTCGAGCTGGTTGACGTCGTCGTTCATTATCGCCATGAGGCCGCCAGTGCTCTGCTCGGAGAACCACTGCATCTCCAAGTTCTGGATGTGCCGGTATGCATCCATCCTGAGTTCGTGCTGCGCGGTTTGCGCTAGATTCCTCCACAGGATCCCATAGAAGTACTGGAAAAGAGACTCTAGGACCCAGATTACCACTGTGATGCCAGCGAGGACCTGCAGCTGTACCCATGGGTCGGCGTATCCGTAGTCAGCTAGGAACGATTCCTCCTGCTGATGTACTACATCAATGGCCATCCCGATCAGGACGGGTGGTGCCAGATCCCATATCTTGTTCAGGACAGAGCATATTGATGCGAGGATGACCGTCCCTCTCTGATCCCTCATCTGAGTCAGGAGTCGAGCTAGTGGGTGCCGTGCCCCGGACATGTCTCTCGCTAGAACTGGATGACTTCAATCCTATCCTATGGGTTCCGCAGCGTCATTAATTTCAACCAATGGCACTATGAGGTAATTTATGCCACAGTGACCATGGAGCCACAAGTGGCCTTCCTGATGGTCGCTGATTTCACCTTGGCAGTGATTTTCGTGGCCTTGTTCCATTGGCTGTATCACACCAGGCAAATTCCTCTTTCCTACCTGTATGCCTTCTGGGTAGGGGCTCTCATTGGTTCGACTTGGGAGTTTACGTTCTTATTTCTAGGCCCTGAATTCCTCCATGGAGCAGTGGATTGGCCATGGGGACTGGATGGATGGCCGCGCAAGGTCTCGCATTCAATTTGGGATGGTGCCATTTTCATGTTTGGCGTTTACCTATGCCATCGTTGTCTAGATGAGGATATATTCCAGAGATTCAATCGGAAAGAGCTCGGCATCATGTCCTCCTGGGGGATCTTCCAGGAGTTGCTAGTCGAGTATCTGTTCAACGGAAGAGTCTGGATCTACGAACCACTGTCTTGGAACCCTGTGATCATCCCGGCCGTGCCTGGTTCCGCACCGATGTCTCCCGGCTACACATTGATCCCGCAAGCGGTTTGGGTTGTGGCACCTGTAGTATTCTACATCTGCTTCCTGTGGCTTGTGAAGCGTTATCCGGAATCAGAATGGGTGGAATGAGGAAACAAGGGATTCGATAATTACAGTTGTTAGTTTGTGTATAGTGGCTTTTCGATTACTGACTCAGGGATGACCATAATGACCACAGTCCCAAGGCAGCAGCAGCGAACCAAGCCACTTCCAAGATGAAGAATGCCCATTCGTCGATCAGATATGCGCGTATTGCGAGTAGCCCCGAGCCCGATGCCATCAACCCCAGATAGGGTGCTGCCTTGCTATGCAGGATATCCCGTGTTTCCATGAAGAATGCACTCAGAATGAGGATCATCCCCAGATACGCGATCAATTCGCTATGAGCGAAGTCGAGTAATGTGTCAATCACGAGAAATCACTGTCCGTCGAACGCACCAGGGAGGAATGTCCAGCGGATATCTTCTGCCTTGACATCGGCATAATGTGCTTTGATGCGAGGCTCTGTGGCGACCTTTTCATGGTAGCCAATGAGCCCGGGGTATTCTGAAATAACCGAGGCATCGATACCATCGTAGTTTCCGGAGAACAACCCGAACAACCCCGTGAAGAGTTTCAAGTCAGCGATGCTCATTTCATCGGTTCCCGCTGCCCACCCGGTCTCCGACTCGGCCACCTTCCTTTCGAGTAGGATGAGGTTTCGAGTTCCCTTGCCACTAGGGCCGAACACCTCCTTCCGGAGCCGTATCCTCTCGTCAACGGAAGAGATCCCGAAGGTCGATTCGAGAGCCTTGGACAATGGCTCCATGCCATCGATGAACTCATCTGCCTTAGCGCATTGATAGGAGTCCTCGGGGACCAGGCCGGCCAAGTGACCGGCGAATCTCAGGATTGCCGAAGACTCGGCGATGGTCCCGTCGGGAGTTTGCAAGACTGGGACCATCCCCCATGGAAGTTCTCCCCCCTCCTTCATGGTTCGGAAGCGTGCTCCATCTATGGCCACATCCTCCCATTCCGAGCCTGAAAGCGAGAGCGCTACACGAGTCGCCTCCGCTCGACCAGGGGATGGGAAGTAGACCAGCCTGAGCATGTCAGTTCCTAGTAGTCATTCTACTTGAATAGAGTCTCTCGGGAACTCTAACGATTGTGTGTGGATGAGATTGTTCGGCTCTTGTACTCAGAGTAATTGCCGGGCCACACCACCAGACTACCGTCTCCCTGCAAGTCCCAAATTGTATCGCACACCTTGTCCAGGAAGTACCGGTCGTGGCTCACGGTGATTATCCCCCCGTCAAACTCAGTCAGAGCCATCTCTAGTGCCTCCTTCGCGTCCGTGTCGAGGTGGTTCGTGGGCTCGTCCAGTAGCAGCATGTTGTTCTCCTCAAGGAGGAGTCGTAGGAGAGCTATCCTAGCTCTCTCACCGCCACTCAGCTTGCTAAGGGGTGTCGAGACCATATCCTTGGTGAACTGGAATTGTCCGAGTAGGGCTCTCAAATCCCCGTAGTCCATCCTTGGTTTGAGTCTCCGAACCTCCTCTATGGGCGTGAGGTCGAAGTCCAGAGTCCTGTGATCCTGGTGGAAGTATCCGATTTGCACCCCGGGGCTGACCTCCAGATTCCCTGAATCGAGTTCTAAGTCCCCTGTAATGAGACGGAGGAGGGTGGTCTTACCAGCACCGTTCGGACCTATCACGCCGATCTTCTGACCTCTCCTGACACTCACTACCAGATCCCTGAAGATGGGCCTCGATAGAGAGTCGAATGACAGATTAGCATCGCGGAACTCCAAGACATCGAGGCTGCTCTTCTCCGCAGACTGTAGATTGAAGTTCAAACTCTGGCGTTTCCTCGGCTTCAGTGACTTGAGCCAATTCAGCTCTCTCTGGGCACGCGTGATCATGAAGTGCTTCTGAGATACCGACTTGTCGAACTTGTTGGACCTCTTCATCGACTGCATTGCACCCTGCAGGCGCTTAATCTCCTTCTGAGTCTTCTCTAACCTGTCGTTCAGAGTCTGAAGGAAAATCTCCTTCTGCTTGAGGTAAGATGTGTAGTTCCCGGGGTAACCTCGGATGTGGGCATCCTGGACCTCTGCGATATTGGTGCAGACCCTGTCGAGGAAATACCTGTCGTGACTGACTATCATCAGTGCACCCTCGAACCTGTTCAGGAACCTCTCCAGCCACTCAAGAGTATTGAAATCGAGATGGTTTGTTGGCTCGTCCAAGAAGAAGACGTCAATCTGATCCAGCCCGACGAGTTGCCTGGCAAGGGCCACCTTGGCGCGCTCCCCTCCGGAGAGCGAGTTCAGAGGCACCTCCATCGAGCTTTGATCCAGATTCAGTGCCTTGAGTATCTCAGTTGCATGCCCTGCGACGTCTCCGCCACCGGAGCGAGCCATGAGGCTCTGTAATTCCTGGTATCTCTCCATGGTGGGTTGCCAGTCTCCCTCGTAGAACGACGGTTCTTCCATCCTCTCTTCAATTTCAGAAATCTCCTCCTCCAACTCGAGGAACTGCCGACCTCTGCGATTGAGCTCCTCGCCCAGGGTGGCTTCGTCGTCGATGTCGCGGACCTGTGTCAAGAAGGCGAGCCTCAATCCCGGGGCGAATGTGATGTCGCCAACGTCTTGGTCTTGGTTGCTGATGGTGCGAAGCAAGGTGGTTTTTCCTGAGCCGTTATGACCGATTACGCCGATGC
>PSPW01000036.1 GCA_004195615.1 Methanobacteriota archaeon
TAGATTGTATCATAATCGGTCTAGAGAATAAACCCTTATTGATAGATCCGTAACAAAGTAACCGTTACACTCAGGACTGTCAATTACGCTAGCCTCTGAGTCAAATCACATTAAGCAGTGGGATAATCACTGCTCTGGCGGATTGAATTATTTAAGAAGGGCGAAGCATTGCTGAAATCCAGAAGGGATACACCTCTCTCCTTTATTGAAGTTTGAAAACACTACCTAATGTTTGAGTAATCTCGAAAATACTAGATTATTATGTCAATTGAAGTAACACTGTTCGGATCAGAGAAAAGGGTCATTCCGCGCGGCACCAGTTTGCCCACGCTACACCACATGTGCGCGATAAGAGCGAGAATGTGTTGGGGTCTCTGGAACGAAGGATATCCAATCGCTAGAGTTGTTGACCACTTTCCATCTGATGAGGAATATACCATTGTCTTAGACCAAAGTTATCATCATGTGGATATTAAAAAGTTGGGAAATTTAGGTCCAGGGCTATCCAAACCCACTGAACTCGCAACATTCCTGATTGATTTATTGAGATTGGAAAAGATCGGATTGTCTGGTCGCTTTGGATTTTCATTCTCGCCATCCAAGTTCAGTTTTGAACGAGAAAAATACACAGGCATCCGTTTTTTGCTGATTCCCGATTTGAGTGACATTCGAGATGATACAATCGAGGCGACCAATGTCTTGTCTCTTGCAAAGATCGCAGCAAAGATTTGTCTGCCGAATCAAGCCAAATCATTCTCTGGGTGCAAATCAATTGAGGCTATTCTATCTCGAATAGAAGACTTGACCTTTCGCAAAGACAATGAGGCACAAGGATCTGGAAAATTGATAATCAATCTTGATGAGAAACCGCATCCTATGTGGCTCGAATATAATCGTGAGAGATTTCGAGTCACAGCCAATTCCCATGGTTTCTGGATGCTATCAAAGAGGCCCGATCCCGAGGCACATGGTGTCGAAATCCCAATTCAAATTTCACCATATCCCGATGCGAAACTCGTGAATCCATGGATTGAAAGAGCTCTTTGTTGGCAAGAGAAGACAAAAATATGGAATGCGAGTAGATATGATGATCCTATTCGTAATATAGTCGGTACACTTGCAGCTGAATTTCGTCATGCTGAAAATTCCTGCTACAAATATGAATTAGATAATCACGATATCAAGAAGAGAATTGCCACCATTAGAATCGAACGCCGTGATGGAAATGCCAATGCACATGATTTGTGGGAAGTAGCGGTGCGTAACAGAGAAATGGATGTTGCTCTGAATTCATCCGAACGCGTATTTGATTGGAATGATGGTGATATTTGGAAGTTGGAAAAAATTCACGAGAATGATCCGTTTCTTCTAACGATTAAATCGTCACAGAAGAACGCTAAATTATCAGGTTCAGGATATTTGAAACTGGCGAGTGTGCCGCAGAGAGCATTGATGATGAGGAAGAAGAAACTAATCAGATTGGGCGTGCGAAAAGAATCGATACGGAACCTTCTCCGGTTACCGGTGAATAAGAAAAATTCGGATGAATGGAGATTGTCTCAAAAACGAAACATCATGGCTCTTCAGGGACCACCTGGGACTGGTAAAACGTGGACTGCCTGTCAGATTATCAAAGACATTCTCAGGGAAAACCCCTGTGCAAGGATTTTGGTAAGTTCAAAGGAACATCTGGCTCTTGATCATCTATCGAACAGTATACGAGAAGTATTGGACGATTCTTTTGACGTCGTTCGAATTAATCATAGTGAATCTGACGTAGAACGCGACATCAACTCAGATGTTTTGCCCGAAGCCATCACCAATAGAATACTCAAGGACATCGAGATTCCCAAGAAGAATATGCGAGAAATCGGTAAGTTGGCTACATGGGTTGAGGATTTGGCCATTCGAACAGCTTCTGTAGTTTGCACCACTACCTTGGACCGTACCATGGAGAATTTGCAACATTCAGGGGAGTCATTCGATTTCACCATCATAGAAGAGGCTGGGAAATCTTACCCTTCTGAGTTGATTGGCCCCGTGTCTATATCGATGAACACTCTGATAATTGGTGATCATCTTCAACTCCCCCCATTTGAATTGCGTGAAATACAGAAAGCGATTGGAGATTGCATCAATGATGGGTTGAAAAATTGGGATGACAGAAAATTCAGAGATAGTATCGAACGTGAATTAGTAGAGTTGTCAACACGATATGCGGAGCGTGAAGAATTCAATCCAACAGATATTTCCAGTGAGATTGAAGCATGGCTTCAACCCTTCCATTTAATTCACGGAATTACCAATGGAGATGTACTCTCCAACCAATGGCGGATGTTCCAATCACTATCCGATTCAGTTGGTGAGATATTCTATGGAAAGCCATTCTCCATACAGAAGGTAAACAGTGTTGAGGATGATCAACTACCAGGTATCTTTGGAGAACATGCTGAGAGACTTCTCATGGCGGATATTCCAAACGGTACAGAGAGTAATCGCGCCAAATCGTATTGCAACAAAATCGAAGCCAAGTTTGCCGCCAAGCGTCTTGAGGAACTTCTCAACAGAGGATGTGACGCCATAGCCATCACTCCATACAAGGGGCAAGTTGCAGAAATACGTGGTAATCTACCGGAGAAATATCGTGACAATGTCAGAACAGTGGACGGTTTCCAAGGAAAGGAAGCTGATTTCATTCTCCTCAGTCTTGTACGCAGCAACAAGCGCACAGGATCATCCCGAAGATGGGGGTTCTTCCGTGACCCCCGTCGAATCAACGTGGCTCTATCGCGCGCTCGAGAAGGCCTTGTTGTGATTTCATCCATAGATCATATTGAGAATACCGATTGGGCGGAGAATGAGGGGCAACTCTCGGAATTCCTTGAATCGGTTCGCAATCAAGGAAAAATAATCTAAGGAGTGTGAAAAAATGAGTGAATCCAGTATTATTCTTGAGATACCAATAGAGATTCTACATACTGTCTTCAGAGTAGAGAAAGATGACCCTCTAAAACCACTCATGGATGTCATGAAATCAATCAAGAAGATTGAATCAAACTCGCAATCTGTACATCGATTGGATGCACTATCCCGATCATCTTCATCAATTTCCAAGATTAGTGAATTCTCCACACCTGTGATGAGGGATTTGTGGAAAGGAAAATACTGGACCATGGGGGTAAAAAACCTCAGTCTTGATGATGATATCACGGGCTCCATACATCAATTGGAGCCAATTCAAAGGTTAGATGTGAATAAATCGGAAGGTGAAGTCAAGGATTTGGCCGCACCGTTCTTAGGATGGTTGGCTGGTGAATCGAAAATAGATAGAAAAAAGATTCTGGGGCATGTACGTCTTGAAAGTTTGAAATCAATAAGTGAGATAATCTTCTTGAGAACAAAGGTTTCTCAGAAAGAGGATCGAGTAGGGCGGAAATTTTGGGTGTATGAAGATGGTCCCTTCAAGCAATTGATAGGCGAACATATCGATAAAGAACCAGGATTTGAAATGGATGAGGGGGAAGTGACAGAAGATGTACACGAATGGCCGTATTCTCCTGAAATTCAGGCACTATATGAATTCAAAAAGGAACTGAATCAAGAGAAGGCATTGGATATCCTTGATTCAATTCTTGACCAGATAAAACAAGATAAACGCCCACGTCTTGATTGGGTCAAACAGGTTGTTGGATTTCGCCAAGACATGTGGGATGCTGCGCAGGAAGTCATTCACTCATCCAAGAAACAGGTATTCATTGTGACATCGTTCAGCAATCCACGGTTCTCAGATGATGTGGCCGAACTACTGGCAGAGGCTTCTGAAGAGATGAAACCAGATATTCTCCTTTCATTCGGTGAGCCGGATCGTGGTCGATCGCCTGAAGACATCCAAAATACTGAGCAATACATCTCCACACTCGCCAAAGATAAGCGATTCAAACTGAAAGGCGGGATTTCTCCCAAGTCGAGTCATACAAAATTGGTCATCTCTGACACTGGAATGGCATTCATCTGTTCTTGCAATCTGTTCAGTGGGTCATTGGAGTCGGGAATCCTCGAATCTGGTTTGTTAATCAAGGATATTCAATGCGCGAAATCAATGCTTGAAGTTTCTAATGAAGAGGAGTGGGTACCAAACCAATTGGTAAAGGACATTGACAAGATGTATTCTGATTTAGGAAAAATCAAACACCCCAACTTTGATCTAATGGGCGTTGTTGAAAAGCAAATTGCCGAGATAAAAAAGGATATCAAGGAAGGTGAGGAATGGTATGCTTACACCAAATTGGAACGAATGTTGAGGGATATTGCTGAAAGACCAGCATGGTCATTGATTCGTACTCTAGAACATCGGCCTTTCATGGCTGATTGTATAGAACGATTTGACACGCGAATCGTGATGGCGAGTGATGGCTTGAGAAGCAACGGCTTGGATAAAGCAACCATCCGGAGAATCGGCCAACGTGCATCGAAATCCAGATCATCAGTTCACATTTGGTGGGGTCGTCATGCCCCTAATTCGAAGCCCTTCGATGAAGTAGATAAGAGGGGAAGGCAAGAAGCAAAAAAGCAACTCGAACAGTTAAGGAATTTTGGTGTAAAAGGAAAAAATGCAGGGAAAAAGGGTCGCATCCAACATATCCACGACAAAGGGTTTGGATTTATTCAAACTAAACCCGTTAATGTATTCGTCACCGATGCGTTGGTCGAAAAATATCAGCTTAAGCCAGGAGATGAAGTTGAATTCATAGAACAAATCAAGTCAGGCAAGAAAAATCCTAGTGTTGGGAAATTTACTAAGATTCGTGGGGAACCGACGAATTCGGGCAATCGTGTGTTTCCGCTTTGTCCTATTGAGTCAGATGAGCCTATGGAAACACATGCTAAGATGTTCATAGTCGATGATACCCGCTTGATGATTACTTCAGATAATACACTATCCTTTGGAGACACAGAGTCTGAACGGGGAGATGCTGGAGAATTGGGGATTATGATTGATCACCCCAGATTAGCCCTTCAAACAAGAGGCAGTATGGAATTATGGATTCCGACTGCAGCTAAAATACCTGGTGATTTGACGCGCTGGTGGTCCCTTCTCGGTGAAGAGGTTTCTCTGAATACACACCACCCTAGTGAGCAAATGTCACTGATTGGTGCGTTAGACTCGATGATTGAAAGAATCGAATCAAATGAGTATCTAAGGGTTGCATGGGAACAAGAAGTCGAAGGAAAAGCAAATTTGGATGAACTCACAATCGTGAATAAATTAGCACTTGGTGGTAGGTTCGGAACATACTGTATTGCGAAGTCGAAGGAATCCAAGGGAATAAAATCCGAACTGAAGGGAGAACAAATTGAAGAAGCAGTTATATCCTTATGTCGGAAAAACGTGTGGGAAGATTCAAATTAGAGAGCAACCAAGATTGAATGAGGGAATGATATGTCAAAAGGTTCGGGCAAAGGAGGAGTATCGCGTGGCAAAGGAAATTCACGGAGGCATTCTCAACGGTCCAATAGCATGAATCCTAACAACAGAGCCCACAAAAGTGGAAATGATAATCGCTCCAACCAGATGAACCCGAACAATCCGGCTCACGATTCTTCAAGACAATCATCCGGCAGTTCGGGACGATGGAGTCAGAGAATGGATGCGAAGAGTGCATCACGAATACAAGCTCACGCTGATAAGACCGATACAAATCAAGATTTCAAGGCCAGAGCTCAATCTGCAGCAGAAAAAAACGAGGATGAAAACAGTTGAAGGAGCAGAGCAACCCTTTGTTTGCCCAATATCTGTACAATGGGTTCAGTGGCTCTAGCAGATAGCGCAAACGGTATGCGCAGTGACTACCCTCTGAGTCAAACCACATAATACAGTGGTGTGAACAATGGTTTCAATCATTGGACAATGCCTACATTCACCTCTCAATCATATACGCTTCGTTAAAATAGGGTAAGTAATTCACTAGTGTGAGGAGGATATAATGGTCAAGATTCTGGCAACTGCCGACTGGCAAATGGACATGGTAGGCGGTGGCCTAAATTCCGATGCTAGAGAGTATCTTTCAGCTGCAAGAGTAGAGACCATTGAGACGATTCTTAAGTTGGCCAAAGAAGAAAACGTCGACGTGATTCTCGCTGCTGGAGACCTCTTTGAATTTCCTCGCGTGTCCCCCGAAGCCACTAATGCTGTTGCGCAAGTCCTGCAAAGAAGTGAAGTCCCAATTCACGCCATCCCTGGCAACCATGACTTGTATGGTTCAAGTTCGGTTTGGAACACTCCAGAGTTTCGTGCAATTGACCACTTCCATCTACACAATGAACAAACTCAAACAGAAATTTCTGAGGGGGTTTTCCTCCACTCCATTCCCGTCAAGAGCATCTACGACATCCAGCCACAAGACGAACTCCTAGAGGATGTTTCGGATGAAGATGGAGTACATATCGTGATGGCGCACGCACACGACGTAGCAGTCGGCACATTTGGTGCACATGAAGACGGTGTCAAACTACCCATTGATTCATCGAAGGTGATTGGTAAGGGGTACTCTCTCCTGATTCTCGGGCACTGGCACTCTTGGTTAGAGGTGCAAGAACATCGAGTCC
>PSPW01000037.1 GCA_004195615.1 Methanobacteriota archaeon
TTCGGCGTAGGAAGAAGCGCTCAACTGGCTGGTCAAAAATCACACCATGTATTCCGACCAATGCGTGCCTGCCATACTGTTCTATTTTTAGAATCATTTTTTGAATGTAATCGCGTGGGTATTCAATGTCATCATCGATGGTGAAGTGGAACCCTGGTTCGACCTCATCGAGAAAATAGAATTTTCCATTATCTCTAAGATCACCATCAGCATCCTTTCCTAGGACTACGGTAATTTTCTCATTGATTAGTTCAGGTGGCACTTCCTCGTAATCATTCAGGTAGATGTTCAAACGGTCAATTTGAGGAAGAATTCTCTTTACTACCCTAACCATCCTCTCTCTTCTCGGAGGGAATGAGGCCATCGAAACAGTAACGGTGTCATCTTGGCAATCGGAAAGGATTGCCAGCCTAGCCGGCACAGGGAACTTCCGTCTCGTTAGCGGAAAAGGCATTATGGGGGATCTCCCTTCTCTGATTTCATCATGCCATGACTTGTAGAAGTTAACATAGGCCTTCCGTGGTGAAGAGAGGTGAGCATCCTTCAGACTTGGGTCAATGGAGAGAATTGCTCTATGGTTTGGGTCGTTAGTCAGTGACTCCGCTCTGTCCAACGCTTCGTAAAGAGGTCGCTTCAAATGAATTAGGCATCCGTGGCCAAAGACCAACTTCAACCGACTCACGAATTCGTCGTCAGCCGCTGCGCGTACAGAGTCGAAGTATCCCATCTTTTTGAAAACTTCAGTTTTCTTCCACATCAGGCCGATGTAAGCGAGCCTTTGCCTGAGTCCCCGGTTCAGAATGATGCTTCCACGGGAGTCTCTACGGAGATAGTCACAGGTTGCTGCAACTGCAGTATCAGATGAGAGCAGTGCATTCAACTCTTCTAGAATCCTTGTGGGGAGGGAGATGTCATCCGCATCTTGTGTAGTCACTACATCCCCTCTTGCTTGGCAGAATCCAAAATTTTTCGCGAAGTAGGTTCCTCGGTTAGACACCATCCTAAAAGGTCGGATTCTTTCATCTCGTTCTGCGTATTTGAGGATGGTTTGGTAAGTTGCATCGGTGGAAGCATCATCGATGATGATGAGTTCCAGATTGGAGTGCTGTTGAGCAAGAATCGCCTCGATAGTTGGGGCTATGACATCTTCAACGTTCCACGCAGTCATAACCACTGAGACTAGAACTTCAGGATACTCATCCTTCTGAGGCTCATCAAACCGCAATAGTTTCTTTGTCATCTCAACTATCCGAGTATCTCTCTTCACGTTCCCATGTTGACCAAACTCATCCAAGCCCCACGACCAATTGTTGGTACCGACATTCAAAGTCCAAGTTCTATCTGGGTGCTCTATGAAGTAGCTACAAACGTCATCACCACTGAGGGTGAGAGGCTTGATGATATCCCCCTCTTTGAGTTCATCCTCATTTAGGGCATCCCACGTGTTTCCACGCATTTCCGTCAGCGTTGATTCCACTGCCCCGGGTACAGACAACTCACCCGTCGTCACTAGATTACCCCAAGGCTTCGCTTTCGACCAACCCCCATCTTTTGCTTTCAATAGCGGGTTCCCCTGTATCTTTCCCCCGCTGAATTTCTCACCAACACCAATGATACCTGCTTCTGTATCAAGGCTAATCCTCCGTTGTCCAGCCGCTGCACCTAAGGATAGGATGTCAGCCCCCCGTGTTTTGGCGGCACCCAAACCATCAACCATGCTCTCTGTCCAGAATCTCATACCAGGTGAGAGAATGACTTGGTCGTGAATTTCAAGAAGTGACTGATCTAAGGAGATGTCAAAATCAGTCTGAACATCATAGTCAATCCCCTCCTTTTCCAACCACCGAATCAGTGGGTAGTACCAGCGGAGAACATCCCCGCCTCTCGCATTGTAGAAGGGACGATTGAGCCCTAACGAGTGTTGCTTCGGCATAGGGGAGGAATTCGAAATCGCAGGGAATCTCCCACTTGAGTCAGTGAACTGCTTCATGGTTCCCTTCACAACCACTCCGAATGCGTTCGCTCCCCCCCACCAGTTCATACATTGGAGAGAGAGTGCTGGCGCAACGAGTAACCTTCGCGAGCTGTTCACAAGGGATCGAACCCAGAATGGATGCAGAACTTGGAAGCCCTGTTCATCAACTAATTTAGCAAGATAGAGGCCCGGGCGCCAGTCCATTGGGATTTCAAGAAGGTGGATAAGAGGTGGTTGGGGGGAATCCTTGAACTGGACCTTCCCTCTTTTGCTTTCGTGGTAAACCACCCCTCGCTTCAATTTGATATCGTGTATTGACATAAGTTCAGCCCCCCGCTTGGCATACCAACCAAGACGGAATACTTCTAGCCGCGCCTCACTCCCCTTGGAGTGCTGTCCTAGAATTGGCAGGGAGCCTCCGGGCAAAACTGAGCATGAAGTGGTACAACAGTCAATCAGATGTTCCCCCTCCTTTCCATGGTCAATCTTCCAATCATGGGTTCCCTTGTCTTCAGAAGTTAACTCCCCTCCCTCTTCTGATGGCTCTGTTCGTGGGGAGTACAGATTCGGAGCAGCAGTCTGCTTGAACCCGTGGTTCATTTTCAGTTCGTGCAATACGGGCTTCTCTTTCTTGGGTGGGCCGGTAGTGACAACCGGGCGTTCAGATATTGGGGATGGGGTTTCAGTTACTCCCTCAGTGTAGGGGAATCCGTTCGCTAAAGCCTCCTCAGCTTCACTTCGAGTTGGCCATGTAGTCATATCTGAGAGGTATATATCTCTCGCTTCCTTAAACTCGGAGCCATAAACAGAAATTCTTTCTCGTACGAATCTAGCACTCACCACTCTGTTCGCAATTCGCTTCGCAGTGATTACGGTTCCAGCAGGAATAGTGGCGCCGCGGACATCTGGCATGATGCCGTATGCGCGTCGGCGATACCCATCCCCCAATTCCGTCATGGATAGCCACTGGCGCCGCCACCATTTTATAACTACGCGCGCCGGCGCGCGAGGGAACACTGTTTTTCATCGTTAAAAATAAGCGACAAAGCATATTACTGGGGGCGATAATAAACGAGAAACCGCTAGTGGTGATATCGAGAGGTGGTTAGTCTGTTATGTTAGGGTAGAGGTCGAATCCAATGATTGGGTAAGGCTCAGTCATCGGCTCACAGTATCCCGCTAACTTCTTCTCAACCGAATCACGATACCTCTCTGGTAGCAATTCGAGCGCTGGGGGGAAGTGTCTGTCCATCCAGCTGAGGTCTAGATTCCAAAACTCTTCGACCTGAGGATACGGTCTTAGTGATTTCGGGATTCTCCCCTTTCGGTCTGCCATCCTCTGGAAGGAGTAGATAGTTGCAGCCGCCTGCTTCAGTGGTACCTTTCTCAAGAATATATCAATCTCTGTACCTACTTGCCAATTTGATTTCAACATTGAGTTCTTTCGGAAGCACTTCCAACAGCGACCACAGACAGAGCCCGGCTCAAGTGAGCGAATGCAGGATTGAGCATAGTCGATTAGGTCATTTTCTTGGACAATAAGATTCGTAATTTCTTCTGAACATCCTGCTACAGGCTGGAAGATGGGAAGCCCAATGCTCTGGAAAAGAGCACCGTAGAGGCGCCAGAACCATGAACGCTTGAAGTCGCGATAACGGTAACCATGGTAGAGATATGAGTTCTCGAGTGGCATCCCGGTTGCGAAACTGTCCAAGTCAAGGAAGTCACCGAGCAGTATTACTTGCACTGCGCAGGCGTAATCGGTACTGAATCCAACCGCTTTGCCGTGATTGGTTCGAATCGTCTCGTGGTTCGACTTAACACGGATTACTTCACGACCATGTTCCTTGGAGAGGTGGTTGAACAGTCGGAAGGCGTTTTCGTGCTTGATTCCCGATACAAAATCTCTCTCGTTGTAGACTAGTGCTGTATTATCAGGCATCAGCAACATTGCAGCAGTTGAGTCGATCCCCCCAGACAGCGCGAGTCCTGGCCGACTTCCAGGTTCTCTTGATGGCTTCCAGTCATCAAGGATACCATCGACCCAGGGGTGTAGAAGTACGAACTCAGCGACCTTCAGAAGGTCAGGGTGAGTCATCTCAAGGCTCCAGCCCTCAGGCATCTCGAAGTGAATTTCAGTCCAGGGTGTTTCGAGGTAGAGAACTGTACCTTCTTGCCGCCAGGACTTGTTTGGTTGAACTTCTGAAGCAATCTCAATTTCAGCTTTAGGAGGAGCGTATTCAGAGATAATGGCCACCTCCCAATCATTAGTGGACTTCAGAGTGAGCGCCCTTTTTTTCGCTGCTGACAACCCATGAAAGGTTCCAGTCACAAGTTCAATGGCCGCACCAACACCATTCGCACACAGCCTAGTGTAGACAATCCAACCGAAGTCATCCTCCATCTGTGACTTGATGGCATCTGCGATAAGGGGGTCGGCAATAGGCCCAATACGAAGTCTATGCAAGGCGCCGTCGAGCGCCTCAGTGAAATCACTCGAAATCGATTCATCGCTCTCATTCATCAGTAGGGCAAAGGCGCGTTTTCCTTCGGTGAATATGATGGGAATGACCCCCAATTCTTCTGCGAGTTCATTTGAGATGCGACGCTCCTCGCTCCTACCGGCATCGTCTACGATGATTGGCGTGGAACAGTCGAACGAGTCCATGTGGAAGAGAATTCCTCCACGGCCGATTACACCCGGGGGGCCGTCGATAAGGACAAGGTCTAGAGAGCTAGGAACCCAGGCGCGAACGATTTCCTCGTCATACCAGATGTGATTAACAGGGGTTTTAGAGTTCTTCAGAGGAGCGTGGACATAGTTTGCCTCAGTAGAGTGGCCAACCCATTCCTCATCGTGCTCTACAGAATGAACTTCGTAGTTTTGACAGAGGGCTATTGTACCCTCACCACTCCCAAACTCGAGAATGACTGAGCCATCAGGGAGCATTGCGCGAATCAGGTTGTACAACTGTTGTGTGATTGCCCATCCACCGAATTCCACGTCAACGACCCCGATAATGCCGTCGCGGCCCAAAGCCATAGGCTTTGGTGTGTTATTCACCCAGTAATTTCGTAGTATTTTGCAATAACATCGGTTGGTTCACCCACCATCACAATCTTACCTTCGTGAACCAAAACCACCCGATCACAAATCTCCTTCATTAATCCAAAAGAGTGGCTAACTAAGACCACAGTACTAGTATTATCAACAAGATCAAGAATCCGCTGCTTGCTCTTCTCGCGGAACTGTGGGTCACCAACCCCTAACACTTCGTCAATCAATAAAATCTCTGGTTCAATAGCAGAAGCAATAGCAATTCCAAGCCGGGCTTTCATTCCAGCAGAATAAGTTCTTAGCGGCTGTTCAAAGAACTCACCTATTTCACTGAAGTCAAGAATATCACCCATCATTGATTCCATGGTATCCTTGTCGTGGCCTAGTATGCTTCCATACAGGTGAACATTCTCCCTGCCTGTCAAGTTCTGATTCAAACCAACACTGACTCCAGCGAGCAACGAGGTCCGTCCACTGACTTTCACACTTCCTTCATCAGGACGATATATTCCTGCCATCACGCGAAGCATAGTGCTTTTTCCTGATCCATTACGCCCTATGACGCCCAAAACTTCACCCTTTTGAACCTCCAAATCTACATTTTGGAGGGCGGTAAATTTTCCCTTCCCTGCGCTCATCTTCCCTCTGAGAAGGTCAAGAATACCTGTCAGAATTCCTCTTTGTCGAGGGAAATGTAATGCGATGTTTTCTAAACGAACAATTGTGCTCATAAGTACTTCACCACCCGTGCCTCCCAGCGCTTGAAAACTGCGGCTCCGATATAGAGTGACAAAACAGCAAAGCCGATGCTATACAGAATATGATTCATTTCTAAGGTGAGAGGTGTACCATCAATGCCATGCCTCACTAAGGTCAGAGGCACTACCATAGGATTGAGCATTATAATATCGGCCCACTGACCAGATGCGCGAGAGAGCATCATCTCGTAGGTCCACATGACTGGGGAGACGAAGAATCCGGCTCGGGTGATGAATCGGAACAGGTGACCTACGTCTTCCGAAATTGCATTCAATGGAGCGACCAACATCCCTACACCCATGGCAATCATTGTTGTGAGAACCAGCCCAGCCGCGACCATCCAGAGACTGCTCGTAGGGGTGACACCAAGATACAGCATCACCGGAATTACTGCTGTGAGAGATAGCATTGCGACTACCAGTTGGGCTAGGACTGGAGAAAATGCGAGTATTTCCCTCGGGAAGTAAACTTGTTTGACCTCGAGAAAGGCAGGCGACCGTGCCCTGAAGGCTACGTGAGAAATGGCCCCAGACTATGACCCCCAACAGTACCCACATTGAGTAGAGTTTCTCAGGGTTGCCAGCAAGAATTGTGAACAATGCATAGTATACCGCTGAGAGTAAGAATGGTTCAAGAAAAGTCCAGCCATAGCCCAATGCGGCACGTTTGTATCTAGCGCGGAGGTCTTTTTTTACAAGATTACGAATTAAGTACCAATCATTAAACATTGTTTGGATGCATGCAATTGGCCCAGCAAAAAATGAAATTTCAGGATTCTGCTCGCGTAGTTCCAATTCTTCACTCATGATACAGCCCCCTATCCCTACACACTCGGCGGGGGATCGCCTTTCCTTACATTACACGGTTCAGGCGAGAGAATACCTTTCTCCGCCAGAACTGAAGCCTCCAACAGCGCATCAGGCGTCCCACAGTCAAACCATTGATAATCGTCAATGTTGCGTAAAACCGCCTTAGAATCTACTACATAACGGCGATTCAAATCACTAATAGTGAAGGATGTCCCACGTTTTTCAATTTCTTCATCCATGATATCCCAAAATTTTTCATCATAGAGATAGATGCCA
>PSPW01000038.1 GCA_004195615.1 Methanobacteriota archaeon
TTTGGTCGGCGGTCAGTAGACAGGCACCCGATGGGTGCTGACGGAATTACGTAGAAAAGGATGGGGTCCCCGATTCCCCAGTTCCTTTGGAAAAATGTCCCGGCTATGACACTAAACTAGCCAAAAACAAACTTGCAAATTAAGTGATGAAAATGAATGAAGATAACAATGAGTCCGGAGGCTGGGCCTGCGTATCTCTCGAAGAGAGAGCGCTCTTCGGCGAAGGGCGTGATGAGCATCGAAGTCCCCATGAGTGCACGAAGGAGGACATGTGCTCATGGTGCACAATGAAAGAAGAAACCAAGGTGCATGAGTGCCGAAACCCCGATTTGGTGAGTATGGCGCTCTCGGGGCTATCCGGTCCCGTTGAGGAGAAGCAGGGGCCCTGCTGTAAGTTTTGCGAGATGAGCGAAGAGGAATGGGAAGCACACAGAGAAATGATGTTACTAGAGAGAGAAGACCAAAGACAAAGCGAGGAAAAGAAATACCTGGAGGATGGAATTGCCCTACTGGGGAGCCTGAAGAACCCAGGTCTGGATGCCCACAACAAGTCCATCGATATGTGCATCGCATCCTTGACTGACATATTCAACTCGGACGAACCAAATTATCAGAATTGCATTTACACCACAACCATAGCGTCTGTCGTCAACTCTCCAGTGGTGTATGCACGCTCTATTATCTGCGTACGGGACATTACCAGAGATCACCACGATGGGGAGAAGCGCATAGGAATCTCGTTCAGAGGCAAGGAATCGGGCATATGCTACAGAGTCGAAATCATCTATAGCCCAACCCGTGCAGATAATCTGGCATCTCGCATCGATGAGGTCTTGGACGCGAACTCCTCCTATCCAGTTTCGGATGGGGTTCTTAGAGGCTTCATCAAGGCCACTGAATTCTTGAAGTTCCAGGTCTGCAGAACAGGAAATGACGGTGAATGGGACCACCTCTGCATAGACCCAGGTGCCGATTTCGGATTGTGGCCAGGAGATAGCGTGGCCGCGCTTCTGATGTGCCTCCACGATGACCTAACCACGGCGCTGGAGCCAGCGATGTACACCCTTAGAGGCGGCCTCCCTGAAGCAAGCAAGATGGCATTCTTGAAGGGGGAGTCGAAACTCTCCATCCATAGACTAATGGCATACGAGATAGCATACAAGAGCATCGGGGAGGCGACGTCGTCCATGCCTACTGATGACGTCCTTGCACTGGTCTCTAGAATCAAGGAGAAGCTCTCAGACCCCGACTACGCCAGAGAGGGACCACCAGCGGAGGTCGATTACGGATTGTTGGAAGACGAGGCATGGGAGGGTGGGCATTGGCAATGAATAGTAGAGTGAAAGATAAGGCGTACTCGGTGAACCTAATCGGTGCCGGGGGGATCGCTAGCTGGGCCCTGCATGGCTTGGTCAGACCGGCTAGACGGTTCGCACAGGCAACGGGGTCGAGCCTGACCATCAGAGTCTACGACTCCGATCAGGTGGATGAGGGTAACGTGCACCACCAGAACTTCAGGCCTTCCGACGTGGGCAAGGCCAAGGTCGATGCCCTGTGCGGGGAACTGGCAGAATTCCAAGGCGAGGAAATCGCCCTGGTCGCGTGCGAATGGGACGTGAGAAGCGAGTCCGACTTCGAAGAAGCGGACCTCACCGTCGTCGCAGTCGACTCCCCGGATGCACGTGAGCTAGTCACCAAATCGAAGAAGTCTGGCAAGTGGGCAATCTGCACGTGCGCGGGAGACTCCTTCATGTTCCTGACCGAGGAATCTTCTGAGCAGGCAATATCGATGGTTACCAAGAATGCCCAGAAGGATGCCTCATGCCAGCTGCCAGGGGCCATCTCCGAGGGCAAGATCGAGGCTGGGAACATGGCAGTCGCAGCAGTCGCACAGACCTGGGTGCTCCGCTCCCTGAGAGAAATGTCAGGCGACGAAGGAGCGAAAATCCCAGTATCCCGTGCAGAGTCGACAGTCCTTGGCACCCTCGGAATCATGACCGAAAATAGAGAGGAGGTGGGCGAGTGATGCAGACAGAATCTAACGTGACGCCAGTCCTTCACCCCCCACAGGACGTCCAATCAGCCATCTCCTCTGGCGACTTGGATTCCAGAGTACTCTTGGAGGCCATCGCCGCCCTAGCGAGCGAGGCCATGTGGAGACAGCTCTGGCTAGTAGCTGACTCGCTCTCCCGGGAGGTCAGCGTACTCTTTGACAGAGACGACAGAATATGGGTCGACATAGGGACCGCGGGGCTGGTGAGACTTAGCCCCCCCGTTGGTGCGACCATACCATTCTCTCTCTGGATACACACACATCCGTGGGATGCGTATTGGAGCTCAACCGACTTAGCGACCCTCGCTTCTTACTCTCAGATACTCGACAAGGCACTTGTCCTAGGTCACGACCACATGAAGGCCACTTCGAAGGCCGAGGGAGAATGCGAACGTCTCGGGACAAACCTTCCCTTGTCTGTGTGGACCTCGGAGAAAGTGAGAACTTACAATGAGGTGGAAGTCTAGTATGGCGGACAGGTTAGAACAGGCAATAACTAGGCTCCAGAGGTTAGCCGAGAAGGCCGAATCAGATGGCACGGGGATGGACATCCCCGATATCATGCAGGCAATAGTCGGCCCTGACTACGACGATGAGCTAGAGAAACTCGTCTCCATGGCCATGGAGTCAAGCGAGAAGGCAATGGATCTCGAGGACATGGCCCGAGGCGTCATGGCACTCTTTGACTGGAGGAACAAGAACGCCTAGTCGACACGCTCCTTCGGGTCCCGAAACACACCTCTCTTGGAGGGGGGAACGGGCAACCTTGAAGGGCCTCAATCCCGCCGCTCGGAGTCCCGCTCTGGAACGATGGGAAACAATACGGTGAATTATAGGAAAAGTGAATGGAAATGAATAGCAAGGAAGGAGACGGAAAGTGCAAGGAATGCGGCTCGACCAAGAAGGTCGAAGGGCTAACCCACTACGAGTGTGATGGCTGCGGAGGTGAACTAGAGCGACTGGAGCCAGACCCCGGATTTGTCATAGGAGATACGAAGCCAATGGTACTCAGACAATCGAATGACCGCAACTCACTTGGTAGCAGGATAGACCTGTCTTCCGACAAAGTCGCTGCGAGGCTGCGCAAAGTCCACATCATGACCTCTTCGAAGAAGCCACTATTCATCGACCTCGTAATCCTGGAGTTGGTCGATAAGTGTGGGGTGAGCAAAGCATCAGAGGGTGCCGCGACACTCTTGATAGAGGTCGACTCCGAGGAGAAGCTAGGTCGAATCAGGAAGAAGAGGCATGGAACCAAGAGCATGGGCGAAGAGGAGTCAAGGGATTACAGGGCCAGGGCATTCGCCGCCGCTGCTCTTCACATCCTCAACTCCAATGGCCAGTCCAACACGGCCCCACAGGTCGCGAGGGACTGGGGGCTGGTGTATCTGGACTTGGCATCAGCCATCAGGATACTGAGGAATAACATGGGAGGGGGGAACGACACCCTCAGGGAGAAACCATCCGTCCTCAGATCACGGCAACTCAGACATGAGATAAGCAGGCTGAGGAACTTCCTGCAGGAGCAATTCAAGATGGACGAGGTGATTCAGATTATTGAAGTCGCCACGAAGATCCTGATGGACGAGGGAGAGCCATTGGGCCCCAATCAGGAATGGCTCACTGGACGCTTCTGCAACGTGCCATCCACCAGAACGGCTTTCGAGGCCGCCATTACGGCGATGGCTGAACTGAGAATGCCTCTGAGATCAGCGAGGAGGCTGTACGAGAGGCTTCCGATTACGGGAATGTCATACTTCATGGAGAGATGCTCAGGGCTATTCGTTTGCTAGGGCCTATGCTATTTCCCTATCCATCCCGGGGAGTAGTGCAGAAGGACCGGGGTTCTGTCTCTCGAAGTAGGTCCACAACTGCCTCTGGATCAGCCTAATCCTGTCATCCACCATCAGCTCCGGCTCAAGGAGTTGGCCGACCTCTCTCACTCCCTCTCCAAGATCCCTGTCCCCAGTTCCCGTCCTGATGTATATCCGCTGCTCCCCGCGGGTCTCCTCCTCGACTCTGTCCCTAATCCACCCAGACTCCTCCAGCATTCTGTAAACCACTCTCCTCTCTACCATATTCCTAGTTCTGAACTCGGTCTGACACCCATCGAAGGAGATGTTCGGCTCATTCCCCCTTATGGCTTGGAAGCGCATCCTCTCTCCCAGTGGGAGTCTTAGCAGGGCACCCCATAGCAGGGGAAACGACTCGGTGTACCTGCGTACCCTGTCCGCTACCCCGTTATCCCTGAGCCTTCTTCGAAACCACCTTGCCTCGTTCATCTCAGCGATTTCAGGGTTCCGTCGTGCTTCGTCCTTCCTCGTACTCCTCGATATATGCGTCCGGAGGGTGTCGATGCTCCTACTAGAGCTCATGTCATCGAGCAGGGCCATCACCACGCTCGCAACTGCATCTCCTACTACGAGCCTCTTCAGCTCATACTTCTCGACTATGCAGATTGGTGGTACCTGACTCCTCCCTCTGATCGTGTTTTGATCCTCCCTCCTGCTATGCTCAGAGTCTCTATCCGAGGTCCTCGGCCATACCGAGAAACGAGTTCCGTGACCTCCGCTCCCAGGTGTCACGAAGTACCCAAGACCAGATGTCCCAATTACCTTGATCGATTTCATTTCCAACACCATCTCAGCTCTGTCGCTTGACTCGACGACGCTCCTCAGAAGGGCAATCCCCTTCTTGTCGTCAGGACCTATCATCGGCGACTCAGGGTCTGCGAAAACGCACTGTTGGATGCATGTCAATCGCTGTCTCTGGGAGTGATCTGGCGGGGAGAGCGCCCATGTGACTACCTTCGCCCACGTCAATGGGTGACTCCCGACCTCCAGCTTCCTCCACCCATGGTCCCTCCTGACTCTTAGCTGCAGCCTCCCTGCCTTGCTGATGAACAGAGTGTGGGGTACGGTCACCGAATCATGTTCGCTGGCCCTGGCAAGCTCCCTGTTCTCGTCGATCCATGTATCCCACCTTCTCATCCACTTTGTATCACGAACAGCATCTTGGGGGATGTCACGTATTCTCCCCGATCGCCAGCCCCTCATCGCTGCCCAGTGGTTGTGTCTCACAGTGCCGAAAATCATCAGGTGCACGGGGTGGATCAGGGAGCTCTTTTCTGTAAGGGGTCCCCCTTCGAATCCATTGAAGCGTTTCAGTGACAGGCTGATCGAGTAGAGAATCTTCTTCCACGCTATCCCACTGAGGTCGATCTTGCTGTTGAGAATCTTATTCAGACCTCGGAAGGGGACAGATATCCTCACTCCATCTAGGTAGAAGGTTCCGGAGGCCCATGAAAGATGGCTTCCATCGGGTAGCACCCCTCCGATTTGGAGCCTCCTTCGCTGCTCTAGGGGGGCCCTCACTTCGGGGTTTGAGAGGTACTCAAGGTCCTCTTCTAGCAACCTCCACTCTGGAGGCTGGTCGGTGATCCACTCCTGTCTAGTTGAGGTTCTATCCAAGCACCAATCTGCCTCTTTCCCGTCGCAGTCCCTGATCCGGTTCCAGATTTGCGACGGCCTAGTACTCGGCTTCCCAAGAAACCTCCTGGTTCTCTCGATGTTCTTCTTGGTCGCTATCTCATCAGACCGTTGTCCTGTGATGCAAGGCACCATTATTTTGCAGTAGTCGCACCATTCCTTTGAGCGAGGGACGTAATTGATCATCGCACCGATGTGGTTGGAATCTATTAACGAATTACAGCAGACACAACGTGACATAAACAGCAACTCCTAGATTATCCTCACCAGTCGTACATCAAATCCTCTCCGAGGTATATGAAGACCCGAAAGAAATCGGCATTACGCCAGCATCATGCGCCGCATTGAAGTCTGACTGGCCCCAGCCTAAATCATGGATAACCAGACACCGACGCGAGTCCTTCTCGGGAGTGGGGGTATCTCCACCGAGGTCAGGAGGGAGACGTACACGTCGCTGGTCGGATCCCACTTCTCCGCCTGCGAGCAGGTCCTCTTCGTCCCCTTCGCCTCTATCCCGACTAGTTTGGGATTAGATTCACCAAGGAATTGCCCCATCCTCTCCGTGTAGGCCGAGTGGTCATTGGAAGCGTAGGGGATGAATAGGACCTCGGAGCAGCCCGAGAAGTGCTCAGAGACCAGTTTTCGATACAACTTCCTCCGGGCTTCTGTTGCAATGCCTCCGCTTCCGAGAAGAACGCTGAGTCTTG
>PSPW01000039.1 GCA_004195615.1 Methanobacteriota archaeon
CTAGTGACATGCATCGAGGATACATCGTCGCTGACGGTTGGGATGAAACTCATTTCACTCGAGGTGCAACAATTACTGTTAGCCTCGATGGTCCAACTTTGCAATTACTGACATTCAGAAGTACAATTCATGACCGCGTCGCGCATTGGATTCATAATTAATCATAAAAAAAAGCAGTAAGCCAATGCCATTTTCACTAAATTGACGTGATACTAATTCCACATCTCAAATTAGTGAACATCTTATCTGAGAACCGTCTAGTCCAATCATGAAGAAATTTCCAGTCATGCGAGAATTCGTTGTCCATTGGGGAGACATGGACGCACTGGGTCATGTCAATAACACTCGGCATTTACGATGGATGGAGACTGTTCGTGTTGATTTATTCCAAATGCTAGAGATGAGAGTTGAGAAATCTTCGAGCCAAGGGCCAATTTTAGCAAGTCTAAAAATCGATTACCACAAACCCGTATTCTATCCGGGTAATGTTACCGTTGGCACCCACATCGCCCATGTTGGGAACTCGAGTTTTAAGATGGAAAATGTCGTTTACGATGATGCAGGAGACTTATGCGCGAGTGGCGAATGTACCATCGTTCTTTTCGATTTTGAAGCATCAAAGTCGATAAAAATTTCTGACGAAATTCGAGAATTAATCGAAAATTACAATTGATGGTTTATGCCACGACTGTAGCAACAAAACAAACTTGGTAACTTTCTGTTAATACTATTAATCAAATCCTAAAGGATTTGTTCAAGGAATAATTTTGTTCTTTCATGCTCCGGGTTGGAGAAGAATTCGTCAGGTGTGTTCTCTTCGATCAAGTGGCCTTCGTCGAACAGGATGACTCGGTCACAGACCTCCTTGGCGAAGCCCATCTCATGGGTCACGACGATCATCGTGATGTCGCGCTTCGCGAGGTCGATCATCACATCGAGAACCTCCTTGATCATCTCAGGGTCGAGGGCGGAGGTCGGCTCGTCGAAGAGCATTATCTTCGGGTCCATGGCCAGCGCGCGCGCGATTGCGACGCGCTGCTGTTGACCGCCGGATAGTGCACTCGGGAACTTGTGATGTTGTTCAGGAATCCCTACGCGCTCAAGCAACCTATGTGCGATTTTCTCGGCTTCTTCACGAGTCATCCCCTTCGCCCTCATAGGAGCTAGAGTAATATTCTCAAGGACGGTCAGGTGCGGAAAGAGATTGAATAGCTGGAATACGAAACCAATCTCGGAACGAACATACTTCATGTCTGCGATACTGGTTTCCTCATCGATTGTGATTCCATCGATAACGATAGTACCCCCACTGTGTGGCTGGAGACGATTCAATGTACGAATGAATGTCGACTTACCGGATCCTGACGGCCCGAGAATAACGATTATCTCACCTTTCTTCACTTTGATATCAATTCCTTTCAATGCCCAAAAGTCACCGAAATTTACACGCACGCCTTTTGCATCAATAATTACTTCTTCTTCACTCATGTTGCTTCGCCTCCTCCCTCATGACCGAGCCCTAAACCGGACTCGATTCGGAGTGAGATGCGTGATAGATAGAAGGCAACAATCCAAAATGCCATTCCAGCGAAAACTAGAGTTTCGCGTGTTAAACCTAGGAATTCCTTCTGTTGTGTGAGGGCTAGGGTTGAGAGATTGAACATTTCATGAACACCTAGCAGATAAAGGAGAGTAGTGTCCTTCCATAGACCGATGAAAAGACTGACGATTGTGGGTAGAGTGGTTCGGATTGCATTTGGTAATTCGACGAGTAATTTCGTCTGCATGTTGCTCAAACCAAGAGCGGTGGCTGCTTCGATTTGGCCGAATGGTACCGCTTGCAAGCCACCGCGAATGATCTCTGCGCCATAGCAACCACCAAAGATTGAGATAATCAGAATCATTCTCATAACAACATCGGATTCCCAAATTGGATTCAGGACATCGGGTAACAGAATAAATGCGATGAATAACCAAGCAACCAAAGGCCCTGAGCGTATCAATTCTATAATTGCGGTACTCGGGTATCGGTACGCTGCCAAATTGCTCCGCCGACCAAAAGCGAGGACTATCCCAAGTCCAAAACCAAGAACGCAACCAGCTGTGGCAACGAGGACATTCATCACGAATCCACCCCATAGAGCGGGTGCGACGCCAGTAATTTCCATCGAAGCGAACGTGATATCATCACCAGGTGGGTCGAGTGTGAATAGAGCGACAAAGAATGTGATTACCGCGGTAATTGACAGCCAACGGTGGAATCTGACAATCATATATTCATCAGCACCTGTTAATTTTTTATTAGTGATGAGGAAAGAGATGTAGGTTACCGCAAATGCCCCTAACAACTTGACCATGGTGGATTCATAGTCGTAGCCTCGATGATTCGGATTGTAGAGAATGAGGACAGATATCAATACGAAAAGAGTGAAGGGAATGAGGAATTTCCTAGGTGATTCGCCCAGGCTACCATAAGCGCCCCCAATAAGCAAAGCAAGCAGATACATCGGCGGCCAAAATCGCCATAATTCTTCTGGATGACTTGTCAAATGTGGACCAAACATCAACAATTGACGATTTGCCCATATGACATCCCAATTAGCATTGATGAAGACAAAGCCGCCGATCGCTTCTACTACATTCTGTAAAACCAGAACTGAGATGACACTGGTAATGGCATTTAAGCGACCGAGGAAGATGCTCCCACGCATTACGGCCAACGAGATAACCATGATGAGAATCGAAGTCGATATGAACATCATCGTTGAATATAATAGGACGTTAATCTGAGGTGTTTCTCCACCGCCATATCTGTCGAAAATGTTTTTCACACTCCATACGCCAGCTGCTAGACCAAGGAATATCGATAGGAAGAATGAGACTTTCTCTCCCCTGTGGGCTAGGTAGGCAGGAGGTTTGCCGACGAGGTTATCGATCAACCTCCGGCGGGCGAGATCAGGGTTCGCTTTCCATGCCTCAATCATATCTTCACCCTCGTAACCTTACGGTTGTAGGAATTCATTATTGCAGACATGAGCAGACTCCCACATTGATAAGTCAATAGAATGATCATGAATACAGGTACACCTTGGCCTTCCTTGTTGACAATGGTCCAGAGAACCGAGAAGAAATCACTGTAACCAACGACCAGAGCCAAGCTAGAGTTTTTCCAAATGTTCAGATATTGATTCGTCATCAATGGAATCATGCTGCGCAGAGCCTGTGGGAGGATTACCATACGGAGGCGCTGGAAAGGAGTCAAGGCGAGAGAAATAGCAGCCTCCACTTGACCCCTATCAAGTGCTTGTATACTACCACGGACTATCTCAGCAATGAGAGCGCTGGTGTAGAGCGTGAGCCCTATCATCAGATGCAAGAATGGAGGAGTAATCTTCATTCCCCCGACATAGATCCAAGCCCCAGTAGGTCGTATGTCAACGGATCCACGATACTTATCGATCTCGGGGATGCTTATCGAAAAGGCAGACGAAGCGAAGGGATTGAACAGAACTATGACCAGAAGTAGAATGATAACAGCCCAGAAGCCTATTCTTCGGTAAAGTCCTTCATTTGAATCGTCAAAACCATCGGCATCGAGATGCTTAGTGTAATGCTTCGCTGCGAGATAGATGATTATGCCGAGAACAAGCATTAGAATATTCTCAAGAACTACAGCAGGAACATAGACCGCTCTATTGCTGTAAAATATCAGCCCGAGCAGATTTCGTTCAGTAGAGAGTAATGGCATCGATTTGCCAAAAACGATGACGGTCATGTAGAGCAGAACAACTAGAGGCATATTCCTGAAGAATTCGACGAAAGTTGTGGCTAGGCCTGATACAAGTTTATTGTTGGAGAGGCGAAATACTCCGATAATGGTGCCGAGTACCGTCGCGAGGATGATGATGAATATCGTCACTCTAACTGAAGCGATTAAGCCAGCGCGGAAGAGACTCCACCCTGGAGAATTACCCGTAATATACCTCTCACCCAATACAGTCACACCAGAGATAGATTCCAATTGAGGAAATATCCATTCACCCGGCTCGAGTAGATAGGGCCAGACGTTATTGACTACGAAGCCACTTTGATTCGCCATGAAACTCATATCAAAATTCCAAGAAGAATCGGTTCTGAGTAAAACCATTAATTGGAATACGAAATAAAGGACGAACGGTAGGACAATCAAAAATGTTAATGCAGAGCTTCTGTACTGTGAGACTGAAGGTGCGAAAATGCCTCGATTCAGTTGAGAAGACCAAAAACCAGTCAGTCCAAGTAAGGCTAGGATCAGGATTACTGTAGGCTCAACGGTAGCTCCCGATATAGGATTGAAGATGAGTCGCATGCCATCAGCAATCACCAACCCGAGGTATGCGGTCAATCCCAATCCTAATTTCATCAATGACTCTCTATTCAACCGAAGAAGTGAACCCGGCTCGAATGTCAGCATCAGCCAGCATACGAAAACTACCCCTCCCATTACGAGAAGTGAGACTGATTTTGCCTCAAAAGGAATAATCGATGCGAGTAGATATAAAACCGGCCAGGCGACTATGGCGATGAATGTTGTGCCAAAATCTGACCATGAATCCAGCCAGATTCCCGGGATATCCGAAATATCATCTGAATCCGATCTGAACTTTGAGATTGTGAGTTTGAGGTTGTCGAAAAGAACATCCAATTCATTCTGCACGAGAATGAACGATGCTAAGACAATCGTCCCTACAAATTTGAATATATCCTGCAAGGGATAATATTCTGCGTTCTGCTCAATTCCTAGGTACGGTATCGACTTCGACATGTCGTCAATAAGATCAATTTCCATTCCAATGAAGAAATGCCCAACCAGCCCCGCCACCAGCATGCTCGTGAGGGTAGAAAGGGTACTCTTCTGACCAGTTTTATTCAGCAAATATCCCGCCCCAATAATCTGTGACCACACTATTAGAGAAAGTAGACCTCCACTTGTTGCGAAAGACGCCAATAAATGGATGATGCCAAAGCCAATGGATTTGGCAAGAATTCCATCTAAAAAGATGATTGCAAATATGTTGGCTTGAATGAATTGGCGGACATCGCCAATACTCAAGGAACGGATTTTTTCGAACATCAGTCACACTACCGTTAGCCTTCAGCAGATACAGAGTCCATTGGGAATGTGTATCCCTCAGGGGACTGAACGCCCCCTGAGGGTTTACGTGTTCCAGATACGATTCATCAAATTATCGAATCAGCGCATTGGAGGTGCGTACTGGATACCACCATTAGCGACTAGGTCGTTCAGGGTGCCAGTGCGGTCGATGAGACAGTTGTTCATCCCACCGTCACCATCACAGAACGAGCGGTCGTAAGCGTCGTAGTAGTTTCCTACTGCGCCGAGTACGTCCTGCATCCAAGTGTCAGACAGAGGGTTAGCATCTGTACCAAGACCGAGGTTGCTGTTCAGCAAGCGGTTGATTCCAGGATTCTCAGAAGCAACGAAGTCTGCGTAGTTGGATCCGTCGATGCCGAATTCCTCAGCGGTGATCATTCCGTACCAGACCCATGCGACGACATCGTTCCAGTCGTCGTCGTTGTCACGGGTAGCTGCTCCCAAAGGCTCCTTCGATAGGAGCTCTGGCATGATTGCAAGATCCATTCCTTCATCTCGCAGGCCCCACATCCGGGCGACCATTGCGGACATATCACCAGTCCAGACACCACAGGAACCGTCGAGGAAACTCACCTGCGCGGCAGCCCCGTTCTCGGAGTTGATAGTGGTCATCGTCATGCCGTGGAGGTCGTAATAATCCAGAAGGTTACCCTCAGTGGTGGTTCCGATTCCGACGCAGATGTTAGCGCCATCAAGGTCCAGAGCAGATGTGGCACCTGGGAATTGTTCCAGGTTGACCAGCATTCCTTGTCCGTCATAGAAGTTCATTCCAGCGAAGTCCGCGTTCAGGCCTGCATCACGAGTGGTGGTCCAGGTCGTGGTGCGGATTAGAACATCGATCTCCTCTGAAGCCAAAAGCTCGAAGCGGTTCGATCCGGTCGCTAGGATGTACTCTATGGTATCGATACCGATTGCGGCTGCAACAGCCTTACAGTATTCGATGTCAAGACCGGAGTAGGTACCATCTGCATTGAGGTAACCCATACCGAACTGGCCATCCTTGACTCCGCACTTCAGCGACCCACGC
>PSPW01000012.1 GCA_004195615.1 Methanobacteriota archaeon
GGGCAGCCCCCAATAGGGAAGAAGAGGGGCGGCCGCATCAGGATCAAACTCGGTCTGAGAGCAAAGAAGATGTCAGAGGAGACCGACACATACACCGACCAGATAGGATGGACAACATCTGGATCAGAGATCGTCCTAAGCGATCTGCCGGACGTCGAGGAAACGGAGAAGAAGGAGCCAGAGACCCACACCCACCACTGTTCCATGTGTGGTAGCAGGATGGAGATCCCGAGACCAAAGAGGGAGAGGTACAAGGTCATCTGCGCACATCCAGAATGCGGCCACGAAGATCAGATAGGCTTCTGATTGAGGGTCAGCCAATTGTAGGATATGGCAACAAATCTGTCGTACTTCTTACTGCCATCACGCATCGCCCTCTGCCTTCGAGACAGATCTCTTTGGCATGTACAACTTTACCAGTACTGCATTGACTATGGCTACTAGGGCAGAGATTGCTGCAGCACCAGTCATCCCCTCAACGAAAGCGAGTTGCGCATTGTCGATCAACTCCATGCCAAGCATGTTTCCCTGGGCGACTAATTCATTCCCAATTCGAATTGCAGCTGGGAAAGACTCGGAGACCACTCCTGAATACGACTCCAGACCATTGGGGACCACCATCTCTCTCTGGTATATCTCATTCACAGCACTTCCCACAATTGCGATACCGAAGGCACCACCAACCTCTCTACTTGCATCGTTCGTCGCGCTCCCAACCCCTGCTTTGTCATGGGGTATTGAATCCATCACCATGGTGGTTGAGGGAGCCATAGTCAACCCCATCCCCACTCCAATCAGGAAGAATATGAGAGCAAGTGTCTCATACGCTGTACCAATATCCACAGTTGTGAAGATCAGCATAGCCGTGCCAATAATCGCAAGTCCGACTGAAACAACGTTGTTGCTTCCAAATCTCTCGCATAACTTGTCGCTATTCGCTGCA
This sequence comes from Methanobacteriota archaeon, assembly GCA_004195615.1. GTDB lineage: Archaea > Thermoplasmatota > Poseidoniia > Poseidoniales > Thalassarchaeaceae > UBA36. Next base: position 944 of record PSPW01000012.1, read on the forward strand.
CTAGGCATTAGTCCTAGGGGGAGAGGAAGGAAACGCAACGCCGCCTCGAAAGCACTCTTCTCTCGAACCAACTGGAAGTGAAGCATTTGGGTGAACATGAACGAGAACATCACGAAGAAGGCTAGACTAATGGCTATGAGGCCAAGAGAGAAACCCCTGTTTTGGAAGAATTCCATTGGCAGCATGGGGTACTCCGTCCGACTCTCCCATCTCACGAAAACAAACACTAGGATTATTCCTATGGCTCCCAATCCTAAGATCTCGGGGCTGGTCCAGCCCAAGCTAGGACCCTCGATTATCGCATAGAGTACAGAACCTAGTGCCCCTACCGATAGAACTGCTCCAATGGGGTCCATGGGTCTCTCTCTCTCATCCCTCGAGTTGGGTACTAGTAGGATGTTGAGAATCATCGCCAGTGCGATAATGGGCGGATTGATCCAGAAGACAGCCCTCCAATCAAAGCTCTCCACTGCCCATCCCCCCACCAGGAGTCCGAGAGGGGCCCCAACCCCTGCCATCCCTACCCAGATGCCGACTGCCTTCCCTCTCTCTTCTGGAGGGAAAACCACGACTATGACGGATAGAGTGGCTGGCATGACTAGAGCCGCACCCAAACCCATCATGGCTCTAGCACCGATGACTTGCTCCGAGGTACTCGCATACTGGGCCGTAAGCGCTGAAACCAAGCCGACGATTGCAAGCCCTGCCAGCAACGCATGTCTCCTCCCGAACCTGTCACCAAAGGCACCCATCACAAGGAGCAAACCACCGAACACCACTACGTATGCATCCATTATCCATTGTAATTCGGTGTTGTCAGCACTCAATTCCTTGGAAAGCTCCGGCAAGGCGACGTTAACAGTGACGTTATTGAGAAGCGTAATTACTAGGCTCAAACTCATTATTCCGAGAATTATCCAGCGTCTCCGATGGATGGTTTCCGGATCCATGAATCGTCCAATGGACAAGGGCTAATAATCAGCAGGTTTCAAGCCGTCTACCTTTCGAGAGGGGTCTATGAAACGCCCTAGAGTGGCACTGGCTACCGTGCTGATGCTGATGCTGATGCCATTCTCTGGATGCCTGCAGGGCGATGCTCCGGCGAATGAAGTCAAGGAAGAAAAACCGCTTTCGGGGGTATTCGTCACAGGACCAGATGGCGAACCAGTCGACGAAATCCCTCTGCCACTCATATTCAACTTCAGTGATGTAGGTGAGGACGGAGCCGAACCCAGCATAGGCGTGACATCCAGCGGCTGCATCTTCTTCATTGCCTTCGAGAAGGTCATGCGCTCATGCGATCACGGAGACTCATGGGAGGACGTAGCTGGTCCGTTGTGTGCATTCCAGACCAATGACCCATATGGGTGGGTGGACCCAGTGACCGATCGAATATTCAACGTGCAGATGCAAGGCCTAGAGACCTCTTGGATTTGCTGGAGCGACGACGATGGCGACACATGGGTCGGCAATGCACATGACTCCGGAACAACCCCGATTAATGACCACATCAAACTTGCATCAGGTCCATGGACCAGTAGTGGGTATGGCATTGGAGGGCTGGTATCCCAGACCTTCTACGATCAAGCCGTGTACTATTGCTACAACAAACTAGCCGGTATCTTCTGCTTCACTAGCTTCGACGGTGGGGCAACGTTCGAGGCTGGGGGGCAACTCATCGGACTAGCAACTACCAATGGTGGCCTCCACGGGGCCATCACTTCTGCACCCGATGGCACGGTTTTCGTCACACCTAGGGTCGAGACTCCCACTGTCATCGTTTCTAAGGACAACGGATTGACGTGGTTCGAACGGACAATGGGTGAGGATATGGGCACCCCATACCCAAGGAAGAACTCGGAGGTAGCTACCGACACACAGTCGAATGCATATCACATCTGGACTGGTGCCGACGAGGGCGTATACATGGCCATTAGTACCGACTCCGGCGAATCATGGAGCCAGACCAGCATACGAATCAGTCCAAGTCAAGTGATCTCGACTGCCTTCCCGCAAGTCGATGCCGGCGACCCGGGGCGTATCGCGATAACATATCTGGGAAGCGAGAATGGTAGCGAGTTGAATCAATCAAACATCGATGGAGATCCGTGGGACGGCAACGCGCACTATGCCAACGCCAACATCAGCTACTACCTGTATGTCACATACAGCCTCAACGCACTTGATCCGAACCCCGTGTTCCACACAGTTCGTGCTTCCGCTGACCCGGTTCAGATCGGGAGCATATGCCTGAACAGTGGGGATTGTCGAGACGTTGGGGGCTCCAATAGAAACCTCCTAGACTTCAACGACCTCCACATTGACAGAGAGGGCAGGGTGTACATCGCCTTCGCCGATGGATGCACCGGCTCGTGCGCCACCGACAGCAACGCCACTCCGGAGGACTCCAGAAGCAGGCGTGGCGTTCTCTGCTACCTTGGCAGCGGTCCGAGCCTACTAGAGGACTTCGAGGTTCTATCCGCCTTCGAATCCGAGTGACTCTCATAACCCGCTTCGAATAGCGTCCAACATGTCGCTTCCCAGAAGGGCCATGGAGCAGATGGGATTCTCGGTATGCTGTCTACTGTGTGATGCACCTGACGTAGCCGGCTCCAACAGGTGCAAGAAATGCATCAAGGGTCACACCAGAGCTAGGGACAGACTAACTTCAGGGAAGGCTAGGACGAAGGCGCATAGGCTCGCGAGAGAGCTCGTCACAATGCTGACAGATCCCTTCAGTCACATCGATGACGACATCCATGGGAAATGGATGCAAACCTACTCGGAAATGGTACGCGAGCATCAACACGATCCCGAGAAGGCTGGGGGCGAGAGACGTTTGAGAAGACAGCGCCTGTCTCGAAAGACCTCCTTGATTCGAGATGTGGCCAATAAGAACAAGTGGGCTGAGAACCCACCAGATGAAACGCAGATGGAGGAGATGCGAGAGATACTCCGGGATGGGGACACGAAACCACCAATGACATGGGACGATCTCATTGCCGAGATAGAGGACATGCTGGACGATTGAACCCGAATAGCATTGATATCATACGATAGAGACCAGTATTCGATGACAGCGGAGAGGGACCCCCGGGCATGGTGGGTTGACGACGACCCCCTAGAAGCCAGACAGAGGACAAGCAGCCACACATCTGCTAGAGACGACGGCACGTGGCGACAACCGAGAATCCGGGTGGTCCAAATGGACCAAGGAGGCAAAGGAAGCTCCAGCTTCTTCGGGGATCCCCGAGCTATGGCCCCCATCCATCTACACAAGGGCTCAATTTGGCACTTCTCCAGAACAGAGATTCGCCACCTCGCTCTAGCGACAGGAGCCTTCACTCTGGCACTAGCACTGATGTTCGAGGGAGGAGTCCTGAATATATCTTCGAGCTTCCCGTACTACTGCATTATTTCTTTGATATCCTTTACTCCTGCATTCCTCCTTCACGAGTTTGCCCATAAGTTCGTCGCCAAGTTCTACGGATGTTGGGCTGAGTTCAGAGCGGACCCAGCCGGTTTACGTTTTGGTCTAATTCTAGCCGCGATACTTGGAATCGTCTTCATGGCACCCGGGGCGGTCATGGTCGCAGGAAATGCAACTAGGAACCAGTTTGGCAAGATTGCCGTGGCTGGACCAGTCACAAACATGGCACTCTGGGTATTGGGTTACGGAGCATGGATAGTTCTCGGAGAGGTTGGTGGGATAAACAACGTAATCAAGTTCTGGCTCTGGGGAAACTCGATTCTCTGTGCATTCAACATGCTTCCCTTCGGACCATTGGACGGTAAGAAGATCAGGACTTGGTCGGAACCGATATTCTACACCTGTCTCAGCATCGCATTGGCAATGGTATACGTTACGATAACTAGCGTCTCCGTCTAGTCACTGAATCGCGTTCAGAACCGGCTTCTCGTCACAGTGGAAGAAGGTCATGAGCGCCCACCATGTGATCATATCGAGGCTGTTGACGAGATTCGCTACTCCCGTATTCTCCTCGCCGTAGTCTTTGCCGGTGGTGTCCATCCACTGCTCCATCTCCTCGAGTGTGTCACAGGTCTGGTGGTAGCACCAGTATCCATCAACCAGGCCACCGAAGCCCACGGTCACGGTACCGAGGTTGTCCTGGAAGCTGGCGTGGTCACTGCGAGCCGTGGTATCCTCGTAGACAATAATCTCTGGTCTGCCCATGTCCAGCCAGACATCCGTTTTCCAGGTATCGACTGAGAAGTTGGAACCCACCAAGGTACCCATCTGCTCCTCGAGCCCTAGGGCGTCTGAGCCAATCCAGTTGGACAACCCGACCATCCCCGGCTGATCGAGACTGTCGTGGTTCGGACCGGGCCCGATGTAGACTCTCATCGGCCAAACCTCAGTGTCCTTCGGGTAACCACCCTCGTCGATCTGCGGGTCGGGATCACCATGGGGGGCCCCTCCTCCTCCCGGCCAATTCACCCCAGCCATGTCGAGATTGATGTAGTTGGTAACTGTGACATCCGGGTTGTCCTCTTTGACGTAGTAGTCGGTCCAGTAGTCCGACCCTCTCTTTCCTCCCTCTTCCCCCGACCAGAGGCAGAAAACCATCGTACGGCGGCTCTCGAAGTCAGCTAGTGCTCGAGCGGTCTCTAGCACCATCGAGGTTCCTGCGGAATTGTCGTACGCTCCGACCCTGGTTCCATATGTCCTTGACCCAGTTACGTGCGGATCCAGCACGACCATGTTCGCTGGGGGAGCAATGTCAAAGTGGGCCCCGAAAACTAGCCATTCGTTCGTGAAGACACTACCCCACTTGTAGGCACATATGTTGTACGCTTCGGGATTCTGGATTCCGAAAATGTCAGTGAACTCGAACCGGTGCGTCATTACTTCGAGTCCGAAGGAGGATAGCTCGGATATCAGGTACTGGGCCGCGTCCTCGTATGCAGGGTTGCCCTGTCCGGCCCACCTATCCCAGTACCCCGCCTTGCCATCTACCGGATCCAGTGCGTTCGCAGGATCTGTAATCTCGTGCAGCCTCTCGTAGACTACCCTCCCATGCACTACTCCTGATGAGTGTGCCCCACCTTCGCCCTCAGCGACCGTCGAAACTCTTTCTGAAAACACGGTCTTAACCGAGACGGCACCCCCCGCGTCTTCACTACTGTTCAGAGTGTCAAGGGAGGAATTGGCACGGACTCTGCTCACTCCGAAGCCATCCTCGCCCGCTGCACCCCCTCTCTCAAACCACGAACCCCATGATTCGTTAGCGGCCCTGACAGGCCAATTATCCCGGCCCGACTCACCGACTAGCATAACGAGGAGGGAGACCCTAGGTGGAGAGAGTAAGTCGAGGGATATGGCCGCCCCCTTTACGATGTCGACAACGGTTGAGTTCTGAACGAAACCGGTTATTGGGTCTCTAACTAGGTATGGCACGAAGACTGACATGCTCTGCCCCGCTTCTAGGGAAACCTCTTGGAAAACCCCCGAAATCAGAGTTCCCGGAGTAACCTCGAGATCGTTCGAATTAACCTCTCCCCGACTCTCACCGAAGCACCCACTTAGCGGGGCAGTCAAAATTATGAAAACCATCAGAAAGGCTCGCATGGGACCCTCACTATCCGGCTACCAGCCTTCTCTTGACCACTATGCCATTGTCTGATACCTGCAGAACTTCGACCGTTGGTTGGGGTGGGATGTAACCCATCGGCGAAGCGACAGATTCCTCTAAGGCCTCTAGGGACGCAGCCCGCCTCTTTCGTTTCCTCTTCGTCATCCTCCTTCTCGTTCTCCAAAGGGCAAAAAGAATCAGCCCAATTAGGTAATACTGAATCTGGGAGAGAACCCACATCGGAGTCAGGAGGACGTTGAACTCCAATTTGTCATCAGTCATGCCTGGTGCGATTTTGTAGGTGATGACTTGTCGCGAAGAGTTGTCCATTTCGGATGTCACCCTCCCCATCGAGGACGACAAATCCTCTAGTTCGATGCCCAATGGCAATGTTAAGGTCACGAACCCGAAGAGGTCCAAACCCATCTCTTCGGGGCCTACGTTGGACAGCCTTGAGCTGGGGAAGTCGATTGAGATTGACTCGGGCGTTCTTAACCCATCAGCACTGACCATACTAGCAGAGAGGGCACCAGTCAATCCATTCATTGCGGCGACCATTGGATTCAGGAAGGGGGCCAGAAGGGCACCTGCTGGATCAGTTGCCACTATTCCTATCTCCGGGGAGCCGGACCCGCTCTGAACCATCTTGATGAGTTCGAACCATGAGTTGTCAATGCCAGTTGTAATCCTCACTCTTGGGATTTCTACGCTGAGCACTATCCCTCGCTCGTCCCCAACAACCCCATCGTTGTCGATGAGCATGTCGTATGGTAATTCGATATCTACCGAAAAAGCAGACATGTCTACGTTCCCTATGCCGTTGCTCTCATCCTCCATCAGTTCTGTAGAAGCATGACTAATTAGAGACTCGATATCCCCTTCAAGGCTGTTTGCGTAGGCCGGTAGACCCGTGCTGGTAAAGGGAATTTTCTGGTCACAGAAAGACCTCCCGTTGTCGCAAAGGGAGAACTCCACTTCGAGGGGGTCGCCCCTGGAGCCGATATCTAGCAAAGCCCGAAAAAGGTCAGCCGGCAGCACATCGAGGTTCAAAGTGGTCGAACCTGTGCTCAATGACTCGAACAGGGCGTCAGGAACGGCAATCCTGTGAATGGTGAGCTCCACCTTTAGAGCGAATTCCACCGTACCCCCCTTGGTGAGTGGTAGGCTGGCAAAGGACGCTTCTTCCAAATCCCAATCGACATCAATGTATCCACAGCTCTTCGAAGTGGACGGGCAAACCATGTCGGGAGTATTGTCAAAGCAACCTTCGTTCGCTGTGTCTCTGCAAATCGAATGATCCCATGAGAAAGCCTCCGAGCCCGTTAGGCTGATGGCGCCATCATGGTTCCCAGAGGCTCGGTAAGACAAATCGATGGTGTTGCCACCCCCAATCGTCGAAGCCCACGTGGGTAGGACAATCGACATTGTTAGATCTGCATTGACGCCGCTAGGGAGGAGGTCCCCGATGAAGGACTCCATCGTAGAATCGCTAAGAACTGTTGTGAACTCCATCCCTGAATTCAGAAGTTTCCCAAGATCATCCCCAGAAACGGAGTTCATGAAGCCGGAGTCTCCGAGGTTGCCACCTAGAAGATCAGCGAGACTCAGGGGGAAAGTGTGACTGACAGACCTCATGTAGACGGGGTACGAGTCATCCATGGCCACTGATCCCTCCATGCAGTAATACTGCCCCCTGATGCAACCAAAGCTGTGAGTGTAGTTCAGACCACCAGGGTCCTGCGGTGCTTGAGACACGTGAGTCCATGTGAACTCGCCCATTGCGACGTTCAAACCCTCCTTGGAGCTAGCAAGGGCCTGTCCGATTCCCGAAATCGGGATGTTGCTAGACAGGTCGCTCAGATCCAACAGACCGGTGTGGTATGCCATCCTGATCCCGTCTGATGTGATTACTGGTATGGTGGCCTTGTCTGCGGGCATCAGCGGTGGGACGCCCCAACTATTCAAGGAGCTGGATTGGATTTGGTAAATCCCCACGATGACCTCGATGAATGAGTTTTCCTCATCGGAAAGATCCACCGAGACCCTCACATCCAGACTTCTGTCTAAGGGGCTTACATCCACCACTCCGGTGGTTTCACTCTGCCTGTAACCCATGCCCATATCCAGATCTGCTTGGAGAACTCCATTGGGATCGTTGCGATTGTCCACGGACCACAGCCCGGATTGGTAGGCGCCACCGGCTTCGGATATCTCCTCGCCGAAAGCCCATCCACCCGCATCTACAACCGTGGCATAAGATGGTGGTCGGATGGCATATACTCCTTTGTGTCCGGGCTGCACACGCACATCGAAATTCGTTGTGATTTGCGAACCCATCACCAGAAGCCCCTCTAGCGCTGTGTCGAGGTTGGAGGCACTCACCCCATTGAGTCCGTAGGTGCTGGAAACGGGGAGGGTGATGTTAACGTTAGTCGAAATGCAGATTGGGGGCTCGAAGGCGTTACCGTCAGAGTCTAGCAAAGGGTCAAGCTCGCAGTCCACAGCTGATACGACCCCTAAGTCGTCGGGAACGAATATCTTGTCCGACCATGTTGTGTTGGGAGTGGAAGAACCACCCCAGTTTGACAGGAAACTGGAAATCGTGCCGTCTATCTCGGCTAGAAGCGACTCCTGAACCGTCGGCGAACCTGAGTCATTGGGATCTGTATTCTCGTCGAAGGAAGACCTAAGGACATCGGCGGGCAGACCATCGTTTGACATGATGTTGTCCGACTGCAGGGCGGTTGTCATTGACACAGAGTTGAACAGACCCAAACCCCCCTTGTTCCACTCCCTGATTGCCCATGATGCTTGAAACTGGATTTCAGTGGGGCTTGTCATGTTGAAGTGAAACATCCCCTCGACCCAGTCGGTGACGTCTGTGGTCCCATCGTCGGCATCGGTCCTGTCGTCGCAAACACCACCCAACGTAGAGGGGGAGTCTTGACAGATCGTCATTTCATCAAACCCAACATCGGAAACTGCGGCCGGTGCAAATGCTTGGACCATGAAGAGGACGGACAGAATAATCGCTGACCTCCCCCACTCGTATTGTGAGTGAGTCTTAGCGTGCCGCTCAGCCATGTTGCAATGACTCTGAGAGTCATTGTTAATGGATTCGGTGGGGGGTATCAGAAACCGACGCAAACCCATTCATTTCCCAGTCTGTTTGTACCACTCTTCAGTAGTGTTCGCAACCTCTTCCTCAGGGCCTCCAGATACTGGGGCCATTGGACTTGGCCCCTCCCCTCCTTGGTTCAGGATTACCCGACCCTCCTGGTCGATCTGGTAAGTCGTGGGGGCTTCCTCCTTCATGGTCAGGGCCATAATCAATCCTAGAAACAGGATGACAACGCCGCAGCAGGCACATCCGCCTCCGCCGAATATTCCTAGGAATCCGCCTATTGCCTCGCCGATCTTTGCATCCAAAACCTTCTCGCTGATCAAGAAGACCTCGCTATTGGCCTCCAGTTGGTAGGACTCCCCCCTTTCCAGACCCCAGATCCTGCCATAGTGCCAATAATCCGAGGGATCGTCTCCATACCCCTCAGGTAACTCACCATCGTCTGTGCAACGGTCGTGTGCGTACTTGTGCTCACCATCGGAATCGTCACCGTCCACTTTCGTGATATTGAGGCTGAAATCATCACAGTTGGGGGCATCGTCCTTTGGGACGAAAACGTACATGCTCTCGCCGTCGTTCATGTGGACGTAGGAGCCTTCCCTTCCGTTCCAATCGTTTTCCTCCTCTACCCAATCATCGTCCAGATTTTCAATTGAGGTTCCGGCAACAAATGTCAGCACTATCCCGATCAAAAGGACTACCCCCCCTGAAATCAGGGTAAACTTAGCCACGGAGTGCATGTGCCTAGGAGGCAGGGTCTCTTAACAAATCATCCGATGAACACGGAAAGGCAGGTCAGACTCGCATCCACCTCTCTGAACTCCGTCATGTCGATGGTCGTTATGGAGAAGCCCGCGTCCATCATCAACTGCCTGGACTTCTTGTATCCCCCAGCCATGATTATCCGGTCACCATAGGCAATCGTGTTGGCCGCATAGCCCTCCTCCTCTGGGATCCAGATCACCTCCTCGGCGAACGACAGGTCCTTCTCGGTGAGATGGCCCTCGGCGGCTACCATTGTGCCAGATCTCGGGCTCGAGCACACCGTGGTTAGGTGGAGTGTGCTCTCCGGGACGTCGAATAGCTGGACGTCCATGCCAACTTCGCTGGCGTGACCAGCTAGGAAATCAGCCCCATCCTTGTTTGTCCTGGTGGAGACCCCCACAAGGAACCGATCGTCGTAGAAGACGACGTCCCCCCCATCCAGAGTCGCCCCGGCGGGCATTCTGTGAATCTCGAAATCGTCAGCTAGGAAATCAGCAACCGAGGCCTGCTCCCCATCCCTGCTAGGATGTCCCAGATTGGGAATCACCACCGAGTCATCAAGTATCACAGCTGTATCTTCGGTGAAGCTGCAGTCTGGGAATCCCTCTAGCGGGGGTAGCACGATGACCTCGGAGCCGTGGGCCCTGAGAGCCGCGAAATACGCCTCCTGTGAATCCCTTGCCGCCTCGTAATCAGGCACTTTTGTGGTGAAGTACTTGGATACGGCATCAGCATACTTCGGTGAGACCTCTCGAGTCAAAGCACGCCCTCTGGCTCGGTCGAAGGTTCCTGGCACATCCACCGCCGGAGCATATCCGTTCATAACGATTAGGAGAACGGAACCGGGTTTCCTGAATCCGGTAATCCCTGCCCCATCCATTATGGGCAATCTGTAATGGGGCGATAATCGAAACCGGGGCCGACGATACAATCCAAGTTGAACTCCAGAAATTCCTCATGTTTCCGTAACAAACCTTAATGCCAAAATTCACTCTTTGAGAAATATGGAACACGAAGGACAACAATTTGCAACACCTGAACACAGCCCCCGACCAATGGAAATGATGGGCTTCATGGATGCTCTTACCAGTGTCTTCAGGAATAATTACGCCACTTTCTCCGGAAGAGCATCACGGTCGGAATACTGGTGGAGTTACCTAGGAACCTCCATCTTCTCCATGATTGCCCAGATTGTGGCCTTTGCTGGTGCAGCAGCCCTGTTGGACGTCAACAAAAGCCTTGCAGGTGCAATCCTGATTGTCCTCGCCGTAGTCATACTTGGAATCATAATCCCATTCCTTGCTGTCTCCGTGAGGCGAATGCATGACACCGGGAGGAGTGGCTGGATGATGCTTCTCTTCTTCATCCCCTGTATTGGAATCATCCTAATGCTCGTATGGTTCTTGGATGCTGGTCAACCTCACGTTAACGCATATGGTAGCGTCCCCACCAACAAGTTGGAATAACCAGAACCCTGCAAGCATACCCTTTGCGGCTTTTTGCGCCGAATATCGAGCATTTGGCCTAGATTATGATATGGTTTTGCACCCACTGGCACTGCAAGGTGAACAGGAATGGAGCCAAACAAGAGTGAGAGGAACGAGCAAAACAGGAAGAACGTCTCGATGGGTGTAATAGCACTCGCAGTGGTATCCCTGCTGGCCGGTGCATCGGTAGCAGCGACCCTCGAGGAGTACGCAGCACCGGTGTACGCAGAGGCCGACCCCTTCGAGGGTGCAGTCGATGATATGACTGGAGAGGACACCTGGGAGGCGAAGGACACCGACGAGAAGCCAATGGGCAAGCACATCAGGAAGGCAATGAAGAGCCGGATGAACGACAGGATGGAGGATCGGACCGAGCACCTGGAGAAGAGGACTGAGATCGACACCAACCTAATCACGGCCTTCCAATTCTGTCTTGACAGCGTTGAGTGCACGGCCGATACCGAATCACTCTCAGACATGATTGAGAAACTCACCTTGGCCGTGGATGGCATGCAGGCCAAAGTAGACGCGACCGACTTCGTGGACGACGAGGACAGCAGCCAGGCTGCCTGTGAGGAAGCAGGCGGTACATGGACAACCGATGATCGAAAGGGCGAGTACTGCGCTTCCTCTGAGGACTACAAGGACTGGGACGAGAGAAAGGACTGGGACGAGACCGAGAGGATGGAGTTCTCAGAGGAGAAGTCAACCCATCTCAGGGCCGCTCAGGAAGCAATTGCCTTCTGCATCGAGAGCGAGGATTGCTCGGCCGATTCAGAGACAATAGAAACCGCCCTAGGGCGCATGCTCTCGCGAGCAGAGCATCACAGAGAGTGCGCAGACGATCGAAGATGCGATCGCGACCATGACATGAGGAAGGGATTTCGAGGCAGAATGGGCGGCGCGCTCTGCAAGATGGTGGACAGATGTGAGGACCGTGAAAAGGACGACGGCCCCCCTTCCGTAGAGATCACCCAGGAGATGTGCGAGTCCAGGATGGGAGTCTGGACAGAGGCCGCAGACCGCGGTGATGGTGTATTCTACTGCGATTGGAGCGAACTGGATGAAGAGCCAGAAAGAGAGGACAACTCCGATCAAGATGAGAGGGAAGAGGAGTAGAATCCCAGACAACCAAGAGGAATGCGAGGCAACTGGCGGAATATGATACGAGGACAGGCAAGAATACCATACCGAGTAATGCCCGACAACGTTAGCCGCCCAACATTCACATCTTCACCAGTACCCGGGGAACCATGGAAGGAACTTCGGGAGATGCTCCAGCAGGAGTCCCCATGGACAGGGTCGCTAGAATTACTCTGTCATTGGGGGGATTCATGCTGTTGCTTCTAATCGCCGTGCCATTCACCTTCGAATCCGGCTCGTCAGGATACTTCGCTTCCTACGTAATCTACTCACTTTTCCTTACTAGCGTGGGCGTCATCATTGGTGTTTCACTGATGTGGCTAAACGACCCACGCAGACAGCAGACAACCGCAAGACAGGAATCGGGGAAACCTACTCGAATGCTTTCGGGTGACCAGCAAACCGTGGTTGGAATCCTATCCAGGAGCAATGGGTCGATGTGGCAGGCCAAACTAGTTCGAGAGAGTGGATTCACCGACTCCAAGGCAAGCAGACTGCTGTCTCGCATGGAGGCAGAAGGCCACATTAGGAGGATTAGGGACGGAATGGGCAAGCGCATAGAGATAGTGGAGGATGGAAACTGATGTCACCAGATAATAATAGCAACAGACGGATGGCAATAATTGCCGCCTTGGCAGTAGTAATCCTAGCAATTTCTCTGCGTGCCCTCATGTCCATGGAGACATCTCTAGAAGAGGGCAGAGGACCACAAGGGGGGATTCTGCTCGCAACTCTTCCGATGATGGTGCTAATGGCAGTCCTGGTTCTCCTGATGTTGACGCAGATTCGAAGTGGGCCCATCGAACTCACGGCAGATCACTTTCGAATAGCCGCTCTGATGGCAGCTATGTTCGTCATTGGGATGCTGATAGAGCCTGCAGTGCCCAGACCTGAAGGCCCCCCGGGAGACGCCTTCGGAGCCATCTTCATACTGATCCCGATATTGTTAATCGCTGCTATGTTGGTACCAATGATCCCTAACCGGTCGGACGAAGAGGAGTAGAATGCATCCTCCGCACCGAGACACGAACTTGGAGGGGGCACTCCAAGAAGCACTCGATAAAGGGTCCTCAGTTTGGGCCGTGGGGGACATCCATGGCCACAGGGAAGAGTTCGAGAATCTATTGGGAAGCCTTCGACTCGCCGAGGGGGACATGGTGATTTGCGTGGGGGACCTGATTGACAGGGGCCCGGATAGCCATGGGGTCCTCTCGATTGTTAGCGAGAGCGACCACGTCTATTCGATAAAGGGAAACCACGAGCTACTGATGTCCGAGGCACTCGGAGAGGACAGTCACAGGGAGAAATTCTGGATCGGCAGAGTGGGAGGCAGGGCGACTCTCGATTCTATGGGCGCCAACGAATCAGAGAAGAGGAAGCAAGCGAAAAGATGGCTAGATTTCACAGACAGCCTTCCCACCGAGGTAATCCTGGATCGCTTCCGACTCGCTCACTCGGGGTACAGGGTAGACATACCTCTGGAGGAGCAATCGGACGAGGACCGACTCAAATCCCGGGAGATATTTCGAGCGACCTCCCCATTGGATCCGAAGAGGCAGATTATCGCCGGACACACTCCCGTCCAGATGCTCTCAAACTTCGATGTAGAACCACCTGAAGAGGGTGTTTGGAGGAGTCAGATTCTCATGGACGACGGCCGTCCATCCGCAGTCTTAATCGACACCGGGATCGTCCTCAAGGATCCGACCTATCGACCTAGAATATCTGCATATGACCTTCAGACGGGTAAGGTCGAAGAGGTCCACAGGATTAATCAGATCCTGACCTGAAGACAACTACGCCCTAGCCCTTGGAACGGACCCATTTGACCAGCCTCTGTCCGCTCTTCAAACCACCCAGCCAGAGAGAAATACAAACCAGAGCCACCGGGGCAACCTCTCTGAGAGTATGCCAGTGTGTGCTAGTAGTGTAAAATAGCTATTTCTTAGGGTAGAGGGCCTGCCCCGCTGACTTCCCTCAGCCAATCCATGGACGAACGGTAGTCAGTATCAGCCGATAGATCGTCTTCGAGCAGCAGCGTCTGGGCAGCATCCCATAGGGCCCTTAGTGCAGGGACCCAGTCACCACCCTTGTCACGACTCTCCTCGTCGAACCTCCACGCGTCCGACTCGGTCCTGTCATGCACAACGAGCCAGGCCCAGCCCATAGCTGCCTCTAGGCCTCTTCCTTTCCTCGTCATAGAAACGGTGGAAGCAACCCCCTCGTCCGTTGCCTTTCTGACTAGCCTGTCAGCGAATGACAAGGGGTCTGGCAGGTCAACGCTCGCCCAAGGGAGCCTGTCCAGCCTCATTGCTGTGCTAAGTGTGTCGTTCAGCTCACGTAGGAAAGCCCCGAACCCCTGCTTCCTCTTTGTCTGGCGAGAGTGGACACTCTCCGCCTCGTCTCCGCTCAGGTTGTACATCGTCTCTAGGATAGCCATACCGTGTTCCTCCCATAGGGAAACGAGCACTGGGTGGCAAGAGGAGTCCTCGAACCTGATCACCTTGTCCTCGAGATTCAGGACTACTCCGTCCGACCTCACGTGTACTCCTCCCTCGATGGAGTCGAGGACGCAAGAAAGTGCTCTCCGCTCATTCTCGGTACCTCCCATGTGCTTTAGGAAACCGGTTCTGTCTTCCTCTGAGAACCAGTTGTTCCCGACTACGAATCCGTCGGAGATTGAGTTCAGTATGCTGACCCTGCATGCACGTGAAACCACACCGTCCTCGAGGGACATCTTGAGCCATGTGCTCAGGACCTCTTCCAACCTCTCCGTGCCCTCTTCTGGTAATGGCCTGTCCTCTGGCCATCCCTCTGGCTTCCACATCCAGGAAGCCTCGCAAACCTCCCCCAGCTTGTTCGGTGGCATCATCGAGATTGCTATGCTGCGAGCCAGGGGCTCGTCGGTCTTCGCCAGAGCCGCTTGGGAGAGCCCGACCGTGGTTCCGTCCGAGAAGTCCAGTTTGAGCCACCCCTCAGTGGTGTTAGAACCGGAGTTGACGATGTCCTCACTCAGACCAGAAGACCACTTGCAAATCCCTCCCTCCAAATCCACGGATGTGTTGCCGAGCGTCCAACTCACCCATTCGGAGGGAGGGGCTGGATCGAAGCCGGTGAAGACGAACCCCCCATCCCATGAGAAGAAGTACTGGCCGGCCTTGGCATGGTCATCCCACACTAGTAGCCTAAGTCTGGGGTGATTGAAGTTCTGGATTCCGACTAGGTGTCCCGGTCGACCACTCCCTCTCTTCAGGTAGCTAGCGTTTCCGTAGACATCACTCTTGAACACGGATACGGTGTTCAGTTCCTCTTCAGACGCCGCCAATAGGCTTCCAGCCAGCGAACGAGCGACATCCCCCCCGCTCCTCTTTCCCATCCTCTTCTTGAGCCATCTGACGTCATTCCTCTTCGAGGAGACGATTTCTAACTCTTTTAGAGTCAGGGCCATCGGGTCCTTCGAACCGAAGAGTGAGATCCTTCCTAACTCGCCCACTATCTCAGGAAGAAAACTTTCTGGGTTATCGATAAGTGACTCCAAACTCTTTTCCAGTCTTCTCTGGATTTCTTTCGATGCCTGTTTGATCCCCCTAACCCTCAACCTCTGCCTGCGGTTCTTGTCTCCGGGGAAACGGACTTCTGCAGGTGGCTTGGCCATGCTATCGACACTCCCGAAACGAGACTCAGACTTGAGTTCGTCGGGCCGTCCTATGACATGTTCCTTCGGCGGAAGGCGTCTTTCTCGTTGTCGCTCATATTTGATGGGATAATCAGAGTATGCACATAACCACCCTCGAGTTTAGAGACATCATTTAGACTTCCTGACGACACCCTCTGTCTGCTTGTGCCAACGTCGCTCAACAGTATCCCATCCCACTCTCTCACTGTAGTGGGGTTGGATATATCTCTCTCTTCGTTCACTCTTTCCGCCATCCTATCTAGGATAGACACAGCTTGCTCCGGCCTCATTGGTGTAGGCAGATCGAAACCCATGCCCGTCGGATCTAGGTCTAGGAGAACGAGAGTATGCAAACCACTACTGCGATTCGTCTCAATCATTTCGAGGGGGGAGGTAGCCAGATATTCGCCATAGGGGTAAGGCAGTGTGACCTGCCTCCCGAACTTGTATGACTGCAGCCCTGACAGGGAGACTGCTAGTGCTGTGGCGGACATCCCTGGGACCACTTCGAAACCCACTCCCTCCTCCATGCACCTTGCCTCTAGATCGATGTGAGTGGTTGCCTGCATCGGGTCCCCTACAACCAGAAGTGCCACGGCCTCTTCACGAGCCTCGTCCAACAAACTCTTCGGGCTCTCAACAGATGGCCTCATCAGCCTCTTCCAGGTTCCCACCACCTCCTCTAGCCGTTCTTCCTGGTCAGATGGGAGAACTGCAGTGTAACCCTCCAGGTACCTCTTGCTGCAGCCTCTTGCAATGCTCTTGGCCCTCTCCGTAATGTGATCTAGGTCACCTGGGCCAATTCCAATCAGCCATAGGCCGGGAGACACGTCCTTGGATGTCATCGTCCGTCTCTCGTACTCTAACGCACATCAATCTGATTGCGCGTAGAACTTCAAGTAACGTCTAATCGGGAAATCAGAACGCTCCTTATCGTTGCCCTCCTGCCTCCGTCATTGTGAAGCGATGATGCCCACCGGCACTTCAACGTGATGCGCCATCTGAGGGTCCCGAATCGCGCTGTCGAGGAGAATTTGATTCTGCTTAGGGACAGAGGCTGGCTAGCACCAAGGATGAGGGTGCTCTCTCACGAAGATGGCGAGCACCGACTGGTTCCCCTAGACCCAGGTGCTCCGATTGAAATGCCCGCTCCATTCGATATACACGAAACAGTCCTTCACGAGGGATCGTTGGACAACAGGGTGGACCCTGATTGGTGGAACCACCTCGGTTTGCTGGTAGATAAGGAAGAGATAGCGGCATTCGGAGAGGATTGGCCTTCTTCCCACGAGTTCATTTCAGACATGATGGTTGTCAGAATCGAGGATAATCTGGAGAAATACACACCACAGATAGCTGAGGCGAAACTCCGGGCCCATCCTCACATCAGACTTGTGCTCAATGACGAAGGTGTCCAAGGAGAACTAAGGATTCGCGAGCTCACACCCATAGGTGCTAGGGTGGGAGGCGAGATTGTCACAGACAATATCCCAGAATCGGTAAGCAGCACACGGGTACTTGTTAGGGAGTCTGGCAGGGCCATTGCCTGCGATCCAAACAAGGCTTACTTCTCCACCAAGCTCCAGTCAGAGAGGTTAGAGACCCTATCACTGGCCAAGGAGTTACGTGAACTACTCGATCGACCCATCAGTGTCTGCGATCCATTTTGTGGAGTAGGGCCGGCTCTTGCTACCCTTCTCTCTGAGCCGGATCTAGTCGGGCACGCTCTGGCTTCTGACCTCAATCCCGAGGCAGTGAGGCTCCTCCTGGACAACCTTCGGAGGTGGGATCGTAGGGACTATCCATCAGAACCTTTCCCAATTTCTAGAATCTTTGAAGACAGAGTCATCGGAATTGCCGATGCTTCTCAACTCCATGAAGATCACTCACTGGTTGGGTGCTGGGATTTGGTCATAGTCAACCTCCCACACCGAACAATCGAACTTCTCCCATCCTTGGTGCCTCTCCTCGATCGGTCTAACCCTTCAATGGTCAGGGGGCGGGTGATAGTTTCTGAGAGCGAGATCGGAGATACCAATGAAGAGATTAAGCGTGCACTGCCAAACCTCCTTCAGGGACTCCCTGAACCTTCGCTCAGAATCAAGAGGGACTATAGCAGCACTCTCAGGTTATGCTCCTTCGAAGCTTGGATTTCTCCTGAATGATTTCCGTATCTTTCCCAGCATCAGAATAAGCGAGAAAAAGCTCCTCTAGATGGAGGACTGCGTGGCGCCCCGACCGGGATTTGAACCCGGGTCGCAGCCTCGACAAGGCTGCATGATAGGCCACTACACTATCGGGGCCGCCTCCTGTCGAGTTTGCCTCCCTTTTTCAAGGTTTGAGAGGGTATTATTGATGGCCCAGCCGCACACAGGCTATGCATGGGAGACCCTCGAGTCGTCATCGACGTCATCGATAATGGGGGTCAGTGGACTCATAGAGAGTGGAGGATGCTACGTTATCTGGGAGTGGATACACAGATTATTCCAAACAATACTCCAATCGAGGAACTCCGTGATCTCGATGGACTAATCCTGTCTGGGGGGGCGGCCCGTGTCGGTCTTACAGGGGAACTGGGAAATTGTGCTGAATACCTCTCCTTGGAGATACCGATTCTCGGGATATGCGCCGGTCACCAGTTCATGGCTCGGCACTACGGAGGAGGTGCGGGCGAGGCACCCAAGCCAGAATTCGGCGCTGCAACCATTTCCCTAGTGGGCGACGGGGGGCTGCTCTTCCAAGGAACTACTCCCGAGCAGAGCGTCTGGGAGAGTCACAACGACGAGGTTACTGTGACTCCACCGGGCTTCATCGTGGTGGCCAAAAGTGAGTCCTGCGAGGTTCAAGCAATGCAGAACGCGGTTCTGAACAGATTTGGGCTTCAGTTCCATCCTGAGGTCAATGACACCGAATTTGGACAAAATATCTTTGAGAACTTCGTTAGGATATGCAAATCTTCCGAATCTGCATAGGACAGGTTGAAGAAGGCCCGGCAGGTCGCCGGCTCGGTAGTAATGAAGGGCGATCAGAACATTCTA
The DNA here is from genome assembly GCA_004195615.1 of Methanobacteriota archaeon. GTDB lineage: Archaea > Thermoplasmatota > Poseidoniia > Poseidoniales > Thalassarchaeaceae > UBA36. Next base: position 19,771 of record PSPW01000012.1, read on the forward strand.
CACAAGTGCAGGAACTGCAACAGAACCGATAAGAGGTCATACAACCCTACTTCGGATGAGCATTGCAGCCATTGCAATTCTCCAATGGACCCACTCGAAATTCGCTACAAATGCGTAAACTGCGGCCACATGACTTGGGCTGAGGCCGGCTCAACAGGCAAGTCCTGCCATAAGTGCGGGTTTCGGATATTCGTCAAGCCCCGAAAGGATGGCATGGCCAAGGTTCTGAAGGCCGAGTGACAATCGCGGAGTTCAAGTCCCTCCTCTCCCCCATCCATCTATGGCGAGCTGGCTTGAGACAGAGGCACCCACTAGGTTCGAAGAACTGGCGGTGCCGGAGGCGATTCATCGGACCCTCCTATCCATCAGCACTTCTGCTGATCCACCACACCTGCTAATCACCGGTCCAGCCGGGGTCGGTAAGTCAGCATGCTGGAAGTTGTTCGCGAGACAGATCCTCGGACCGGGATGGAAGTCCACCACGCACATCCTCCAGGCTCGTAACCTAGTTAGACAGAGGGGTGCCATGGCTACTTTCGAGGAGTTCCTCAGGCCAAGCGGCTCCGAAAAGGACACGCTTGCAGGGAGGACCAGCCTAGATGCCTTCGACAGAGGCATTTCAACCTCCCACCCCAAAGAGGTAGCCCCAGCCGGCTCAGAAGTGGAAGTCAAGGCCGGCGACGTTCCGATTAGTCGTTTGATTGTCATAGAGGACGCCGATTACTTGGGGCACATTCGCCAGGCATACCTCAGAAGGATGATGGAAACCGTGGGCGTAGCCTCTAGGTTCGTACTGGTTGCCCGTGCCCCATCAAGAATCATCGATGCCCTCCGATCTCGTAGCCAGATGATCAGAATCCCCTCTACAGAAAGGGAAACCATCACTTCAACCCTATCTGATATTGCCAAGAGGAATAACTGCGAACCCGCCGATGGAGTCCTGGAAGACATCGCATACATCTCAGATGGAAATCTGAAGAAGGCCATCTTCACTCTCGAGTTACTTGACATCAGAGGACTTGTTTCGGATAGGTCATCGGTCCACAAGATGGTTCAGGCATCAACTCTCCAAGCAGGTAGGAGACTGGTGGAGTTGGCCATCAGGGGCAAGGTTGTTGAATGGAAATGGGAAAACCACGGAGGCAGGAACAAGAAAGTCCTCTCAGGGGCAATGGCAGAGGTCGATGACCTCATGAACAACCATGGTCTTGATGCCACAGATCTCATCTCACAAATTCATGGTGTGATAGTAGGTAGGAGAATGAGTATCCCACAAACACTCAGAGAGGAGATGCTCGATGCGTTATCGGAGTGCGATGTAGGCCTGCAACGATCCACCTACCCTCGAATCCACTTTGAGAGGTTCCTGCATCGAACTGCAATCGCAGGCAAGCACCATGGCTTGGCAATGTCATGATGGCGGGCGCGGCAGGATTCGAACCCGCGGTCCCCGGCTTAGGAGGCCGGTGCATTATCCAGGCTATGCTACACGCCCGCTCTCGCGAGCACGCCCTCTTGAAGAAATGTGCCCCGAAAAAACACATCCCAATCGGCCTGTTATCCGATGCCATCAAGCGCAGAAAGCACCTCGAGAGAACGTGGCGAGTAACACTTCGGACCTCCCCAATCCGTATGGCGAAGACGCTTCCTTTGGGCAGACAACCGAAACCGCCCTCACTCGAAGAGTCAGAATTCGAGATTCACAACGAGTTCTGTGGACTAGAATTACCGCCATAAGATGGAGTGGACGGACTAGGATAACAACCTCAGCAGCAGCAATACTCGCTACCGCTCTATTTGCCTCGGGGTGGGGTGAAGAATACCTCTTAGTGGGAGTCGCACTCTTCGCGATCCAAGCTACCCTTTTCTTCCCTGCTCTGTTGGCATCGTCCTTCGCTAAGATGTCTGCTAGGGACAGGCTTCAGTTGAAAATCGGTAACAACCGCTCAATGGAGGCGTATCCTGGTGTCGAACGTATCCTCAATACCCTTCATGAGAGGACCCTGAGGGAGAGGACAAGAATTCTATGCGCAGCTCTTGCCGCCGGGGTGCTCAATTCAGTTGACAACTTCGAGACTGGTACCGTTTTGGTATCGATACTTTACGGACTGGCCTTTTTCTTGGGCTCTATTTCATTGATCAACACGCTTCAGTTGGAGCGCAGAATTCCAATGATTGACACGGACTTCCCCCTACTTTCCATGCATGCCCCCACACTCCATCAGAGCACCTTGGATTGGGTACTATCCGATTTGGTTGTTGCTCATTTGGATCCAGAGACTGCTGGAGCATGGGATGATTGGGTAATGGGCTTGGAGAACAAGGTACGCTTCAACCAGACCCCAGAATCTGCAGTTGAACACCTACTGCGCGTTCTTCACCTCAACCATCTAGGTCTCTTGGATAATGAAAGGCTGATTTCCCAGACCAAGAGGGTGTTTCGAGTAGCTGCAATCGACGATCTGAATAATGAAGAGTCGAAGTTCTGCTACAGAACCCTTCGAAGGCTAATGGCGCACACAAGGACATGGCAACCTGGCCTTTTCAGGCTGATAGACCGACTTGAAGATGCAGCACTCAGAGGCCACTCATCACTAATTGAGAACTCATGGAGACTAGATCTCGATCTCCCTCCAAGATGCTCCCAAGGCCAGGGTGATTTGTTCGTAATGGTTCACAATCATTCGGGCAAGCCATCACAGGTTGAGGTCGACATTATCGCTGCCGATGGGGAACCCCATCATCAGACTCTCAGACTAAACCCACCGGTTTCTAAACAGCCCAAGAAACCCGCGAAGATAGGGGAGGAGGGGAATGATATTGTCGATGTTCTAGGTAGGCTAATCGACAACTGCTTGGTCTTGTGGATTGGTCTGGCATGGCCACAAGGGTCAACGGGTTCCAAACCAGTACAAGTCAACCTAAGAGAATCAAATGGGGAGACTCTCGCATCTTTCGTGGTTCAGACCACCCTCTCCTCGGGATTCAACCCAGAAGGGGCAACTGAGAAGATGCTGGATGCCGCGGCAGCCGTTAGAAGGATTGCTATTTCGGTAGCGGAGTGATAATCTGGAAGGACCTCCATAATCGTCACGTTCTTGTGATTGGGACCTCTGGCACATAGAGAAAGATGGAGTCCAGAGAAGTAGTCATCATTGGTTCGGGCTCCTCGGCACTTCGCGCAGCGATAGCCTGCGCAGACGGGGGAGTTGTTCCCTTGATGATAGATGAACTAGGCATTGGCTCTGCCTCGGGTTCTCCACCAGTAGCTGGACTCGCAGCCTCAATTGATGAATTGAACTCGGAGGCTCACACGGAGGATACTCTCGCAGTGGGTGGAGAGTTATGCAACGAATCTACTGTTTCTAGGACTTGCAATGAGGGTGTTCCAACACTTGCTGAGTTGGAGAGGTGGGGACTGGCTCTTAGACGTAGGGAGGGAGGTCTGCCTCATACCGCCCCTGCTCCTGGGCACCAGGTACCCCGGCTAACAGGTTGCGGAGACTCAACCGTCAGGGAAGTTACCAGAGTTCTAGAAGAGCAAACAATCAAGCGAGGGATCCAGAGGATTGCCGACTACTTGCCCCTCTCTATAGTATCAGACAACAATCAGGTTAGAGGCATAGTCACTCTGAATATATCTACGGGACAAATCGAACCATTCCAGACAAAGGCTGTAATTCTGGCGACTGAGGGGCATCAAGGGCTGTGGTCAAGCCCAAGTGAGGGATCGGGAACCGGCTCAGCACTTGCAATATCCGCCGGAATAGAACTGAGGGGGATGAAAAGCACTCCTAGGCACCCACTAACTATCAGGGACTGTGGAATCCACATTCCCATGGATGTTCTCGGTTCGGGTGGCAGGATCAGGAGGGAAAACGGGGACGACGTCGGTCCAGAGGAGGCCCTCGAAGGAGAGCCCTGTGTGCTCGATTTGAGAGGTATTAATCCCGATGCAAAAACTTGGTTCTCCCAGACATCACAGCGGATTAGAGACAGATTAGGACTCGACATTTCAAGGGACGTAATCCCATTATCTCCGGGTGTAGCATATACTACAGGAGGAGCTCCCTGTGACCAAGAGGGAAGAGTCATTTTCGAGGAAAAAAACACAGCGGGCTCATCAACAGGGCTATGGCACACGGGGCTATATGCTGCTGGTAGGAGTGCCCATACCGGAATGCACGGCAACGCTCCACTCCCTGGAAACCTGCTACTGGATGACTTAGTTTCTGGAAAGGCCGCGGGTACCCACGCTGCTGGGTGGGTTCCAAGTGCCCAATTCGGGGGGTCTACTCAAATTGATCAAGCCGTTCAGGAAGCATCGAACAGAATCTCTTCAATTAGAGAAGGAGAGGGCGTCACAGTTGGGAATTTCGCTTCCAAATTATCTTCTGCAATCTCGACCGGATCTTCCTCGAAGGAGGCAGCATTGGTTGAAATCAGAGGCATGAAAGATTCCGGTATCAGGCTCACCGACACCTCAGCAGTCATGAACACCGAGATGGTGGAGGCCCTCCGATTGCATGGTTTGGCCTCAGTTGCTGAGTCAATCCTAACCTCTGGGTGATATGATGGAAGAAGATTCCAGCATCTTCACGATGATAATCGAAGGAGAGATTCCTTGTCACAAGATTTACGAGGACGACTTGGTTTTCGCATTTTTAGACATCAATCCATTCAGCCCGGGTCATACACTAGTTGTTCCCAAGGAAGCGACTAGTACACTGGACAAGTTGAGCGATGAATCGGCAGAGGCGTTGGGCAGGGTGCTCCCTAGAATTTCAAGGGCAATAATGAGAGCTACCGGAGCCGAAGAGTTCAACGTGATTCAGAACAACGGCCCAAACGCATTCCAGAGCGTTTTCCACGTACACTTCCACATCATCCCCAAGATGGAGGATGGCAGAGGGCTTTCTTTCCCATTCAAGTCCACATCAATAGATCATGAGGAAGCAGCAATTATGGCCTCATCAATTAGAGAATTATTGAATTAAACACTCTCAATAATCAAGACCTCAAACCTCTTCGGAACTCCGTGCCAGATATGCAGGGCGCGCCCAATATCGAACCAGAGCTGTCCAGCGGAGCAATGAAACTCAGAAGAAAAAAACTAGACCGACTCCCTTGGGATCACACCGGTAGACACCCCGGGAGCCCTTTCTTCTGGCAGATAATCCTCCTAATGATGGGCGTTGGCCTACGGTATATTTTCAGGAGAAGCCAGTACGACAAGATTCCCGATTTTGAGGGTGGCAGGATCCTCTCAGCCATTCACCTAAATGGGCTGGTTGACCCCTCAACAATGGTCTATTCCCAGAATAGAAGAGTCATTTCCATGGGCAGACATGACTTGATGACTATGCCGCTGATTGGATGGTTATCTAGGAGAATGGGATCTCAGCCAGTAATCAGGAAGTCAGAGATTGATAACGGGGTTTCGGATGAAGAGTACGCAAGAAAAATCAACGACAGGACCCTGTTGACCATGACGAACTGCATCGCATCTGGATACAATGCGCTAGTAATGCCGGAGGGAAAATCTCACCAGGACTCAAGACTCCACAGATTCAAGACAGGTCCAATGAGGTTCGCTCTAAATGCAGCCTCGATTGCACAATACAAGGGACTCCCATCTCCAGCACTACAGCCCGTAGGCCTCCACTTCCGATGCCACTATTGGTTCAGGACAGACGTTTTCGTGGAGTTCCAAGAACCTATTCCAGTCGAGGCTCCAGAGGTTCCGGGCGCTCCAGAGAGATTGTCATCGGGGGCATGGGAGGAACCCCCATCAGAACAAGTCAACTCTCTACGTGACAGGCTATTCTCATCTCTTTCAGAGATTACTCCAGATGCCCCGGATTGGGACACATACCGAGCTTGGCATCTGATAGGTCACGTCAGGGCAAACGTAGCCAACAAACCGCTCCAGTCATTCAAGGATGAAGTATTAGCAGCAAGAGATGTTCGAGACTCGCTTTCTGAGAGCGAGGTTCCGGAGAGATTGCTGACCCCTTCTATCGAGGCTGCCAAGATACTACACGCCCACGATCTGGACGGGCGCTCATTGGGAGGACGGAATCCGAAGACAAGCAGATTGTGGACTAAGGCTGTAATGGGGATTTTTTTGATGACACTAGCCGCTCCAGTCACAATACCATCGACTGGAATCCAAGCCTTCTTGGCATGGTATATGGGGGATAGAACAGACGAGGGGGTAGATGCTAGGACCACATATCACTTCCTAGTTGGGATGCTTTCTCCAGTTCTCTTTTGGCCACCTCTCGCTATTGTAGTGTCCCTTCTGCTTATTCCACCTTCTATTCATGCAATCCCATTCAACCTCTGGCTAGCATTGGTCATAATTTTCCTTATTCATGCTTCTAACGTAGTCTTCCTGTTTGGATATGATTGTTGGACCGACTTCTCAACCTCTTCGAAGAGGACCAAATTAGAATCTTCTGAACAAGGAAAGAGGCTTGTTGAATTGATTAATGATGTGAGTATCAACCTTAACTTGCTCTAAATAGGTCGGCTTCTTGCAGTATCTGTGAACCATAGCGAGGCGGCCGACTCAATCAGATCATGGTTGAATGGGGAGAGACTAGAGGCTAGGGAGGTGAAAGACCCTCAGGCAGTCATCCACCTCCACGTCAGGTATCCTCCCACAAAGCATGGTCATTTATTCAATATTGTAATTCCAAAGAAGAGAAACCTCGTATTGGTGTATTCGATTACAAGAGTTGACGAGGGGCAGCAGGAATCTATGCGAGAGATGGCCAAAGAGGTGTCCGAGGACTGGGAGGAGTGGCTCCACGAGACCAGAATCAGAATAACATCTTCAGATCTGGACTGGGTTCTCCATCTGGGGAGAAGCAAAGACGGAGTGGCCGGACCACTGCAGGCGTTCAATCTTTCAAGACCAGTTTGGCTAGATGGTCTAACACAGAATGAGTTTATGCAAAGTATGAGAAAGGTTTGGCTGACAAAACTCTCTTTGATTCATCAGATTAAGTATGGTTTCGGAAACGGAAAGGGGAAGCCAGGGCCCGTTGATGATTGGGAAGAAAAGAAGTCTAGTGGAGCAACCAGTCAATCTCAAACGAGGCAATCCGAGATTGATACGGATGAGACTGGTGGTTTCGGCAAGGACTTTGATCCCTTGGAATGGGCCTAGCTAGATCTAGAGACCCAGTCATGGTGAATTTTTATTATTTGAGAAGATTCACATGTCAAAAGATTGCAAAAAATCTCCACTTGAATCACTCCCCAATGATTGATAACTTCTACCTCACCAGTGATGTATGCTTCGATCGCGCGGTGCCTCAAAAATTGCAGAAGCCCTCTTCATGATTGTGCTAATGATTTCAACACCTGCATTGACTGTACAGACCGGAACGATATCCGGGGCACTTTCCGACGTAGACGAACCGGTATACTTGACCGCTACCGGATCCAGCGCCGTCCCGGACTGTGATCTCGCTAACGTGACAATCACCGAAGTCTACTCCTACTCTTCTGATGAGTGGTTCGAGCTCTACAACGCCGGAAACCAGACTTGCGACCTTGGAGGGTGGCACATTAGGGACGGGGATACGTCCTCCGGCATGGTTATCGACAACGAGACCAATATCTCCGCAGGCGATTTCATGGACTTTAGTAGCTCTGACGGGGACTTCTCCTTCGGCATTGAAGAGGACGATTCCATACTAATCTCGACAAGGAACGTCACAACGGAGAACGCGACCACCATCACCACTCTGGACTACTATGGCAGAGACGGATCTCACTATTCGACGTCCCGTGACGGATCGTGGGAGCTGTGTGATGGAGAATGGGACTGGAATGAGCCCCAAGAGATGACGGCCGGTGAACCCAACATCTGTGCCGGTGACCCAATCGTCCTTTACGTTCAGGAAGATGACGGGTCGTGGACCCAGAACCCCGAGGTCATTCCCAACGGGAGCTCCAACTTGCTCTGGAACACGAGCAACCTAGAGATAGGGCAGTCCTACTACATGTACTACTCATGGTCGACCCCCCTAGGGATCTCTTCGTCCCGGGCCCACTCTTTCACAGCAGATGGATCAGAAATCGAGTTCCAGATGCATTCAGATGAGTATTGGACATGCGAAGTCAGTTTTTACTCCTACATCCGGAACGAGTCCTCAGGCGACATCATCGAGTACTACGACTGGGACCGGCAAGCAGATTGCACCATAGGGTACGGCCAGGGATACGACGGCAAGCAGGAATCGATCGAGCCCTTCAAGCTCTTCAAATCCTCGAGCATTCTCGTAGAAATCAAGGACGGCTTTGACTATGATGCGTATAACATGGGACTCAACAACATCCACATGTACAGGATCCCAGACCTAGTGTCCGATGTCACCTACGCCGTTGCAAGCAGAGTATACCTAGACGGGGTGCCCACAATGTTCGCTGTCGAGGAGTGCACCACCATCATCAGCGGCCACTGCGAGGTGAATATCCCGGTCTATCTCGAAAACCATGTCTGCGATGTCGACTTCTACTTCGATGTGTTCGTACTCTCACCGCACGGGTGGTTGAACATCGGCTCAGAGGTTATCGAAGCGATTGGCCATTGCAGCGGGGCGTCCGGAACGATGGACTCGGTGCTCAACCTGTATGGCAATGTGACCAATGCCGCGGGGGGGCAGTCATGGGTGGAGCTCGATGGGAGCTCTTGGGTAGGCAACGGGACAAATAGGATACAGAACTTCTACTGGGACATAGCCGACTCCGCTACGGACACAGAAGTGAGATTCTACACCTACTACGAAAACGAGAAGGTGATGGACGAGGACAAAATCTTCGACGGTCAGCACATCTACTGGAACGCAACCGTTTCCGATTTCGACTGCAGTCCCAACGTGTACGCTTACCTGTACATGATTATGCCTGACGGCGAGAACATCTACATCGATCACTGGTCGGGGACATTCGACACGGTCTGCGAGGACTGGGGGGACCTTAGCCTCCACGTTGACGACCTGACAAACGCCGACAACGACCTCGTCGATGGGACCAACGACATGGTCTGGAACCTCTCTGATCTAGAGGTGGGTGAAGAGTACATGTTCGAGTGGTACACCCACAGGTCCAGCTCCTACACCGCGACTGATGAGGACACGATATACGGCGAGTTCTACGACTCGATCACCTTCACCCCCACTGTGGACTACACCCACCTGGAATGGGCCCTCGAGGCCCCCGGGGACTGGTGCGACGTGGACGTTTACGGGTACCTGTTCGCAGACGTAGATGATACGCAGGAGTGGTGGGACGCGGACGACGACACGAAGTGGACCCAGGTCGCGCACAACACCTATGACATGGATCCCGTCTGCGATGGGTCGGACGTCGTACCATTTGATCCTGTTACACTGCAGTACAAGGAAGGATCAGATTGGATTCCGGTCAACGACACAACAAACCTCTCAGTAGGCATGTATCAGATGAAATGGGTCGTAAGCGGCCTCAATGACAGCCAGGACTACGAGCTCAGAACCAACTATGAGAAGCACCTAAACAGCAGTTGGCTTTACCAACGTCACTACTCAGACGGCAACTTTGGCTCAGTACTGGCTGCATCTGTAGTCGATGAGGTCAATGGGGATGGGAATGATTACGATGACTTCCATTCGGCATGTCCCACGATCCCCCATGACGGATTCGATACTGATGGCACGCCATATGGGGGAAGCGGAACAGGACTTACCCTAGATGTTACAGGATTCAACGGAGCAGCACTTTCTGTAACTATTGTAAACCCGGGAAGTGGATACGCCGTTGGGGATTATGTGATTCTAGATTGTGGAGGCAGCAATGCAGTGGTTTCCATAGATGAGGTGCTTCTCGGATTTGAGTCTGAGTGGACGCTGAGCATCTCGGAGTGGTCTTGCCACATCGACTACGAGTACGATCTCTACCTCATCGGTGACAGGGGGTCCCTCCACCACCAGGACCACGAGATTGGCACCCCGGTCATCAACGGCCCATGCAACGACCCGATTGATGTCGATGACGAAAACAAGCCTGAGTTTTCCTTGTCCGTGGTGTACTCCGACTACTCCGAGGATGACCTTGACGAGGTCGCCGCCCTCGACGAGGGTATCAACATCATCAGATGGGAGATTGAGGACCCCATAGAGGGATACGAACACATGATCCACCTCTATGCGAACTACAACGGCAAGAGGCAAGAAGTCCACTTTGACAGCATCACGGGTGGTGCTAGTGACGAATCCGGCCTCTGGGAACTCACTCTGGAGGGTGATGTCTGTAACCTGTACGTCTACGGGGAATTATATGTCAAGGAGTCGAACCACTGGCAACACGTCGAAAACCTCGGGGAAAACCTAGGATACAGTGGGAACCGGTCCGGCTGCGACTACTCTCCTACTTTCACGGTATCCAAGGAGCTCTCTGACGGATCTTGGGACCAGAATCCAGAAGCCTTGGAATTCGGTGTGAACCAACTCAGATTTGATTTGAGCAACGTGGACCTTATGGACGACATGACTTACTACGTTAACGCGTATGTCCAGAGCGACGGAGGCTCCTCAGTGGGCTTCAGCACTTACTTCAATGTGGGAAACCCCTCAAACCCTAGTTACTCATCGTACTCCGACTTCTTTGGCGAGGACATCTACCTTAACTTCACTGTGAACGATTGGACATGCACTGCATATGCTTACGGCAACGTCTACTACATCACTCCTAACGGGGGATGGCACAGCCTTGCCAATATGCAGTCGATTTACTTTGACACTCCTGCATGCGATTCAGCAGGCAACCTCTCCCTCTCGAAATACTCGTCGAGCCTGGGTTGGGACGACCTCGATGACGTCTGGGAAATAACCTCTGGAACAACGGATCTCTACTGGATCATGGACGATTTGGTCATAGGGGAGTTGTATCAACTCTCCTTCTCTGTCTATTCGGACTCGGATCTTATCTACCAGAACGCCGGAGACGAATGGTTCGCGGATGCTAATAACAAATCCTGGTACTTCCCGATCACAATCGACGAGTCTGTTTGTAACCTGTACGGGCACGCATACCTGAGGTTATACGTTGACAACAGTTTCCAGGAAATCAGGAGGGTGAACATCAACACAGAAGAGCCATGCGTTCCATCCTTCGACATTCTCTTCGCGGACAACAGCGGCGCATCAGGGTGGTCCGACGCGATGTCCACAGCTCTACCCGTGGGGGAAACGCAGATGCTGTTCGACATATCGGACTTTGGTCCCGGTGACTACGAGGTGGATTACTACTGGGGCTCCGAAAACGGTGGGAATGGTTGGTACAACGAAAATTCCTTCACAGTCAATGATACAAACGATGGCTTCTACTGGAACATCTCCCTCGATGAGGGAGACTGCTTCGCCTACGCCCACGTGAGAATCTACGAGATGATATTCGACGAAAGATACCAGGTGGCTTACTTCTCCAACATTAACCTAGTTGGGCCATGCTTACTGCCTGCCGTCCTGCTAACCGCTCAAAACAGCGGTGGACCGTACATAAGGGCAGGATCAGACACACTAGAGTTGGGAACTAACCACATGAGATGGGACCTCGATAACCTTCAGGTTGGTAGCGACTACGAAGTGGATTACTACTGGTACTCCACTACCCACGATATAGAATGGGCCACTCACGATTTCACCCATGATGGATCAGACATCGATTGGCTCCTGAACACCACAGTTTGGGACTGTAGCGTATACGTGAGAGTCCACGTCTACGATAGCAACGGGGTCAGGTTCCACGAACGGGGCCAGTCATTCAACCCAGACGGATGCACCGACGGCGGGGACGTCAGTCTGGAAGCAAACAGGACCTATGGATGGACCAACACAAACCAAAATCACAACGTAGACAATGGCTCGAACGAGCTTAGATGGGCCCTCTCCGACCTCGAGACCGACTTCAACTACACAATGGAGTGGTTGACCTACAGGAACGGAGACTTCACGCAGTATGACTCGTTCGAGTTCACCGCAGACTCCTTGGAATCAAATCACGAGTTCACATTGGAAATAGAAGAGGCAATCACTTGTGAATTGAGCCTCCAGTATTACCTGAGCGTCGAAGTCGGTGGCAAAATTATTTCCGTGGAAAGCGGAAGCTTTTCCCTCAACCCATCATGCACTTTCCGGAAGGATTTCCTCGTCACCCCCATCCTTGTCCTAGACGACAACGGTGTCGACTGGATAGAGACAGATTACATTGAGAACGGGAACCAGACCATCAGAATCGACCTATCCGGATTGGATGCCAACCAGAGTTACACCATGAATGGGAATGTATGCACTACTACCGTTTGCGAGAGCTTCAATTGGGGTACTTTCTCACCAACGGATTGGTTGAATGCTTCCGAAGAAGATCACAAAGACTTCGACATCATCGTGGACGAGTGGTCATGTGAGGTTTCGGTCTACATCCACATGCACATGATTACCCTCAACGGGTCCAACAATCGTCACATTTTGGGGGACTATACCTACCTCAGCTCTCCCTGCTTCAATCCAGGTGACGTCGAGCTAGAGATCGATGGCGACGAGGTCGGATACAGTATGGGCCTCGAGAACGGCACCAACGACATGTCGTGGAACCTGACCGATCTCGCGGCAAACCAGACTTACACCTTCGACTGGAGGGTCCGCTTCAACGGCGACTACGTCATGTACGATTCCGAGACATGGTTCTCAGGATCTGACCTGACTACCCAGCTCAATTGGATGCTGGACTTCAATAGCACCTTCATTTGCAACGCCCAGATCTACTGGCGGACCTTCCTCGACTCCTCCAATTCGAGCACCCATAACTGGATTGAGATGGATAGCGGTGATTTCTACGAGAGCTTCCCCTGCGACGAGTACGTCTACCCCGATGATCACTACGTCAACGTCTACGGACTGGTCAACGGTACATGGGAGCAAGAGCCCGGCTACTTGCCCACTGGCGACAACGACCTCGAGCTCAGGTTCGAGAACCTGACAGTAGGGGCCGACTACAGGATCTACTTCTACCATTCCGGGTCCGGTTTTGACTCGTACTCAGAGTACACGTACTTTACTTACGAGGGGGCCCCCTTGGAGATGCCCCTCCCCATCGCCCCATGGGCATGCGACATATCCTACAGTTGGGATATCTACCTGAATGACTTCAGGTACCCCGACAGCTACAACAGCTGGCACCTCGGGTCCGATAGCGGATCCCTCGACGGCCCGTGTGAGAGCGTCAGCTACGACAACTCCCAGGAACCCGGATTCAACGCATCTTACGACGAGGACAGCGAGTTCGTAGCAGGAACCAACAGCATCACACTGGTGGCCTCGAACCTCCAGCTAGACTTCCCGTACTACATGGAGTCCAAGGTTTACTTCGATGGCTACCTCAACGTCCTAGAGTACTCCACCTGGTTCGGGGTCAACGAGACCGACGAGACCCTCTCGTTCGACCTCGAGATCCCTGGGCACGTCTGCGACGTGAATGTGTACTCGAGAATGTACGTGAGGACCTCCAGCGGCAATACACAGATCGCAAGCAACGACACCTACGACATGGATGGGCCTTGCGACGACACCGACGGCGATTCTAAGCGGGCATTTCCGCTCTACGCGCAGATCGACGGGTCTTGGACACTAGTCGACGACGACACCCTGATCGAGCCAGGCGAGACCCAGATGTACTGGAACCTGAGCTCGCTGGAGGACGACGAACGGGTATACTTCTACTTCAACGCACCAAGCTGGAGTTGGGGCGACTACGTGACGGCCGACGATGGCCTGATTGAGTGGACCCTGTCCCTTAGCGAGTTCGAGTGCAACCCTAGCATCTACAGCTACATCAATCTCTGGAGCCCGTGGACCGGGTCTCATAGCACCGGGGGCACCCACACCTACCCCGCCACCGAGTGCATCGATGGGGGCAACATAACCCTCGAGGTTGTGGACGATGGCGGCGCAGCCATCGAGACATATCAATCCGGACAAGGAGGGGAATACCACCTGCTGCCGGGCACTACTCACTTCTCGTGGTCCTTGGATGGACTCGTCGACGGCTACCAGTACGAGCTCTACTGGTACCAGGACGGGAGCGACGGGAATCAACCTCACTTCGAGTACTTCACCGCAGACAACTCTGAATCGGCCTTCTTCTTCTTCGACCTGACGATCGACGAGTACGAGTGCAATGTCTACTACTACGCCTACCTGAGGCCGATGTCGGAAGTCACCGGCAGCTACGAGCAGGTGGAGAGCTTCAGCTTCCACCCCGAGGAGCCATGCTACCCGCCGTTCGACGTGCTGGCCACCGACGCTTCGGGCGACTTCACGGTCGACGCCCTACACCCAGACTTCGCCTTGGCACCCGGCGAGAACCACCTGTTTTTCGACTTCAGCAACCTGGACAACGGGTCCGAGTACAGGCTGGAGTGGTACTACGAGGATAGTGAAGGCTGGTTCGGCTGGTTCTACGATGGCGTCCCCGATGGCATCCAACTCAACATGACAATGGACTTCTGGGACTGCGATGCCTACTTCTACACGCAACTGTACAACATGAGCGAAGTCGACTCAGCAGGTAACGGAGACTACATGGAAGGCAGGACCAGGTACCTGCAGGGACCATGCCTCGATCCGCTGGCCCTGCAAGTTAACGGCACCGAGAGCGACCAACACGGCATGCAACTGGATTTGGGCGACAACGACATGACCTGGGCGTTCGACCACCTGACGACGGGAGTCGACTACCGCTTGCAGTGGTACTGGAGCAACGAGTCCAGCTGGAACGGTTGGTTCTACGACTACTTCACCTACAACGGCTCGAACGACCTGGACTGGAACCTCCACGTCAGCACCTTCGACTGCAACCCCTACGCGTACGCGAGCATCTACTACGACGACAACGGGACCTCGGTCGGTGACAACCAGTACTGGTACTTCCACGTGCCCGACTGCTCCGATCCATGGATGGAGATCATCGACTCCGAAGGAGACGAGGTGGACAGCGACGACATCGAGATAGATGACGAAATAGACCTCGTCTGGGTCATTCACGACCTGCCGGACTTAGGATACGAGTACACGCTCGACATGAGGTTCTGGGAGAACGGGAACCTAGTCGACTATCGCTACGAGAGCTTCAACTTCTCCAGCGCCGACACGGAAGGAGACGTGCATATCGATCTCTGGTCGGGTATGGCGGACAACGACGTATGCGAACTCAGGATCGAGTCGACCCTCTACGTGCTCTCGGACGAGTCCTCCAACGACTGGAACAGCATCGAGGGATACAGCCGATACTTCTACCCCGACTGCGAGCCCCTGCCAGGCGAAGAGGACAACTTCGCCACTGGCGACGGGAACTACGTCAATTTCTACGGCCCTGACGCGGATGGCAACCTAGTGGAGCTGGACGATGACCCAGCGATGTCCAGCTACATCATGCCCGCGGGAGAGAACACCATCGAGATACAATTCGAGAACCTCACGGTCGGAGCGGACTACAGGCTGTACCTGTACCACTCAGGAACCGGATTCCCCGACGAGTCCAACTACCACTACTTCACTTACGACGGCAGTGGCTCGATGGACTGGGACGTACTGGTCGCCCCATGGGCATGCGACGTCTACTTCAGCTGGAACATGTACCTGTACGACTTCAGGTACCCGGACAGTGGACACATCAGCTGGCACCTACGCTCCGACAGCACCAACTCAAACGGTCCCTGCGAGAGCGTAAGCTACGACAGCAGCCAGGAGACCGACTTCAACCTCTCGTACGACGAGAACACCCAGTTCGACACCGGCAACAACACGGTGACGATCTCCGCGGTCGACCTACAGGACATGTTCCCGTACGCAGCCGAGCTGGA
>PSPW01000040.1 GCA_004195615.1 Methanobacteriota archaeon
GTCTTCAACGCTCTTTTTCTTTACGTTATTTTCCCATGGGCGTCACTACTATTCGCTGTAAATTCGGTGGTTGCCTTCTCATTGAGCCCTGAATTAGGTAATACCTGGCAGTTTTACTCAATAATTTCTATCATCCTCGTCCTATTTTCTCCCCAAGGGAGATTTCTAGCTAGGGGAGCTGCAATCTCAATTGCCGCGCATTCTCAAGCATTGATTGGCAGGAGATACTGCAATTGGGAGCCAAAAAGATGAGTCAAACAACTGTTACGGACTTTGCAAGATTCCTAGGGCGATCGACGTTGACACCATTCTTCACTCCAAGGTGGTACGCCAGAAGTTGTATCGGTATTGAATTAACAAAGGGAGAAAGATCAGGATGAGTTCGATTTGTCTGGATTAGGATATCTGCTAGTTCGACAATGGGGCCCTCACTATCAGTGATTAGGATTATCTTCGCCCCACGGCTCTTGCATTCCCTTATACTCGACTCCATGAGGTTCAACTTCGAATCCGCGGGTGCAATTGCGATAATTGGTGATCCTTCAGAAATTAAGGCGATTGGGCCATGTTTCAACTCCCCCCCTGGTAGAGAGAGGCAAGGGATATACGATACCTCCATCATCTTCAATGCTCCCTCTTTTGCTAGGTAAGAAGAAAGTCCCCCCCTGCCAATGAAGATCGGAGGATCTGAGTTTGTAATTAGTTCAGTAGCTTGGGAGATCGACTCATCAATATCTATCAACTGACTTGAAATGAGGTTTGGAAGTTTCCTCAATTCTTGTATAATTTTCTTCAGTTCAGAGTCTGGTATATTCGAGACATTGAGGGCGAATAAGAGGCCCACTGCCACCATATTAGTGAAAACCTTGGTAGAAGCAACCGCATATTCCGGCCCTGCATGCAGGTATGCTCCATTACCAGTTAGCCTTGCCATTGTTGACCCGATCACATTACAGAATGAACTGATATGGCTGCCGAATTTTTTTGCCTTGAAAAGAGCATCCAATGTGTCCTTAGTCTCGCCTGATTGAGAGACTCCGATTGTCAGTGTGTTTGGGGAACACACTGACTTGGCTGGAAATTCGCTCGCAATGAAAGCCTCGGATCTTATGGATGTGAATTTTCTGATGTATGATGAAATAATTTCTGATGCATAATATGCGGTGCCACAGGCAACGAGGTTGATCCTCTCAACATTCCTGATTTCATCTGGAGATAGATCGAACCCACTAAGTTCTGTTCCAATGCCGTCAGCGCTAATACGGCCGCTGAGGGCATTGGAAAGAGACGTGGGCTGATCATGAATTTCTTTGAGCATCATGTGTGGGAAGTTCCCCGGATCCTCCTCGTCATAGACCCCTTGCAGAGGCTCGAATTCTGGGATCTCAAAATCTGTCTGTGAAATTATCCCATCCCTAGAAATCAAGAAGTTGTCGCCGTCCTTCATGTATGCAACTTCGGAGCAAGCTCCGTAGAATGGCTGAACATCAGATGAAACTGAGATGTTTTTCTGCCCCCTTCCTATGACTAGAGGGGCCCCCTTTCTAGAAATCATAATTCCGTCCAGTCCAGAAGCCATGACTGCAATGGCCCATGAGCCCTCCAATTGGGAGATGACTGAGCAGAACGCATCCAGATGGTTTTTTCCTTCTGATTGAGTCTTTAATTCGTAATCCAATAGGTGCACTATAACTTCGGTATCTGTCTCGGAGGAGAGTGTGTAACCTAGTTTTGATATCCTGTTGGACAAATCCACTGAGTTCTCTATGATCCCATTATGAACTATCGTGATCTTTCCATCTTCGCTACTGTGAGGATGCGCATTATAATCAGTAACCCCGCCATGAGTTGCCCATCTAGTGTGTCCGATAGAAATCTTAGCGCCATCGAACCTACCATTGGCCTTGAGAACCAAATCTGAAACATAACCAGTGGTCCTTTCAGTTTCAATCGGGTTTTCTAATTCAGAGAAAATAGCTGCCAGACCGGCCGAGTCATAGCCACGGTACTCCAGTTTCCTGAGCCCTTCAAGTACTCTACTGGAAGCGTCGTCGGAGATGCAACCAAAAATGCCACACATTATTCCGTTCGGATGAACAGGCATTTATGAACACAACCCATGAAGAATAGTTCAATCCCGAAAATGGCTCTACCTCTTAATTATGCCAAAAAATGTGAATAGTCAGAAAACAGTTATTTGTTATTCTCAATTCCTAGAAAAAGATGGGTTTGCTAGGCGAGCTGTTTCCGGGAATCCCTGAATTGGGTGGAAAGGTCATGCCCTCATGGAGTAATACTGAGGAACCTTGGTCTATCTTATCACAGTCTGAAACGGGAATTGGGGGGCAAATAACCAAACTTGCAGATTCCGACGATGGGATAATGATTCATCCGAGTGCAAAGATAGGCGATTATGTACGAATTGAGGGGCCATGCTACATTGGTGCCAATGCAGAAATAAGGCATTCAGCTTACTTGAGAAAGGGAAGTTGGATTGGTGAAGGAGCATTAGTTGGACACTCATCCGAGATAAAAAACTCGGTACTACTACCAGGATCCAAAGCACCCCATTTCAACTACGTCGGCGACTCAATTCTCGGTTTTGGAGTAAATCTAGGAGCAGGGGTGAAACTCTCAAATGTGAGGAATGATGGTAGAGATGTGATTGTCAGAATGGTGGATGGTGAGAGGATCGAAACAGGACTTAGAAAATTGGGTGCTCTTATTGGCGACTATAGTCAACTAGGGTGCAATGTTGTTACAAATCCTGGGGCCATTCTTACCCCCTCATCAATGGTCTCACCAAATGAAACTGTAACTGGATGGTTCGAGACTAAGTCCTGATTATGCGAAGCAAGATGATGAATCCGTCTGTCAATGACCGTAGTTTGCTAGAACCTCCCTTCCGCTGACTCCAATCTACCTGTACCTCAATGTGCTCCAATCCTAGTTTTCGAGCAAATCCTGCCAATTCGGCCTCGAGATCAAAACCTCTTGATTTTACATTCATTTTCATTAGAGCCTGAGAATTGAAGCCCCATAACCCAGTGCACAGGTCGGAAATTCTCCTCCTATTTCTAACGCTAGAGATGGTCGAAAGGACTCTGTTCCCGAAGTTGTGAAGTCGGTTCATTCCTTCTGGTCTGCCCTGATCTGACAAGAATCTGGAGCCGGAAACCAAATCGGCCCCCTCCTCAAGAGCTTTCAAGATTTTACTCACGGAGTCGAATGAATAGGATCCGTCGGCGTCGAGGAAGACAATCATTTGCGTTGGATTCTTTCTCCATTCTTCGATTGCCTGCCTGACGGCAGAACCCTTTCCAGTGGTCTCTTCCTGATCAATGACATTTTCGGAGAATTCTGAGGCTATTTTCTTAGAAGAGTCACTAGTTCTTTTGTCAATAACGAAGATGAAGGTGACATCATAAAGATCCTTCAGAGAAGACGATCTGTAGTCATCTAGAAGAAATTCTAGGCCGACTTCTTCATCCTTTACTGGGATGATGATGGTTACTTCGCCCATAATCTAGACCGAGAGAGTTCGGCTTTTCACTTTACCACTCCAGTAGTATCCATAATCGGGCTAATTTGGCGCTTTGTTGAAAGGTGCTTGTAGTCAGCGAGAGGATATGGCAGAGATAAACGACGCCATCATTCTTGCTGGCGGGGGCGGGACTAGGATGCTCCCTGCAAGCCTATACGCCCCCAAGGAAACGTTGCCCCTGGTTGATACGCCTATAATCAATCATCTAATTTGGGAAGTTGCTAGGGCCGGTGTTTCTCGTATTCACTTAGTCCTATCACGTAGGAAGAAAGACATTCTCAATGAATTTCTCGAGAATGGAATTGTGCACGGACCGAAAGTAAGGACTGAACTCCCGAGAGAATCTCTTAAATTGGGTCTTGAAGGAGTAAGAATAATCCCTCACATCCAGGAAAACCCTGGGGGCGTGGCAGATGCAATCTCTACGGCGATTAGTCGGATTGATGGGGCATTCCTAGTTTTGCTTGGAGACATGTTGCTTATGGATGAGCACGTGGGTCCGAAGTATTCCGGTCCAGAATTCGCTTCGAGTGCTTCTAGCAGGCTAGTTTCCATGTTTGAGGATACGGGTCTGCCGAACGTCGGCATATGCTCGGTTGAATCCAATGAGATCAGCAAATACGGAGTGGTAGGTTTGTCTGATAGGATGGTAGTTGAGATAATGGAAAAGCCCTCATTGGAAGAGGCTCCAAGCGAATACGTTCTTTGTGGCAGATACGTCATGCCGGGAAATACTCGTGAGATTCTAGAACAATATCCGATTTCGGAATTCGGCGAGATGCAATCAATTCAACTGCTTAATCACCTAGTGGAAAACGGGGGTCTGCAAGCAGTGAAACTAGACCGAATGAAAATGTACGATAGTGGTGATCCGCTGGCATGGCTAAAATCGCAGATTGATCATGGCCTAAACCGTAGTGACATTGGCAGAAATCTAGAAAATTGGATGAGAGAAAGATTGGGATCTTAATGGTGGATGCTGGGAGATTTGAACCTTCGACCACTTTGTCGCAAGCCCTAATATTGATGATTATTTTAGTCTCGTCAACTTTCCTAGCCGGATGTACGGGGGATGAAGAGTCAATTTCACAAGAAACTGTTGATGAAGGATTAGGGTGCACTTATTCGGATGCGATTAATGATAATTCATCGTCTATTGTGGATGGTGGTTCTTGTGAGTACCAACAGCTCAGTGATACTATACTTGGTTGCATGTATTCAGATGCTCTGAACTTTAATCCATTAGCCACAGAAGATAATGGTTCTTGCAAGTATTCCGAAGCTCAGGTGGAAAGAGAAAATACTGGCATTATGGAAATTTATAATCAGATTTTACTATGCTCAGATACTATGATTTCGAATAGTACAATAAATGATTTTGATACAAACTTTAGAGAAATAGGGAATGTCATAGTTGTAGAAAAAAATGGAACATTAACATATGAGGTATTTTATACAGTATATTCGGGTGATAAATACGTTGGAAATCAAACGTACATTGGATATTCTTATTCGTCAAATGGCGTAGATTGGACTAAACATGATGAATTAATCATAAATAGACCTCTAGAAGATCCATATGTGATTTATGAAAACGGAGTTTATCATTTATTTGCTGAAGATAAACTAGATTTACCTTTTAGAAATATCAGAAAATATCATTCACAAGATGGTTTGAACTGGACAGATGATGGAGATGTATTTGACACGAAGAGTGGCGGCGCACCTAATGATTGGGAAAATGAAGATGTTAGTTCGCCAGTTGTTTGGATAGAAGAAAATGAAACATGGTATATGCTATATGAAGGCAGAGGAGGGGTACATAGGGGGAATATTGGTCTTGCATATTCTAATGATGGTTATAATTGGAGTCGGATAAATGAAAATAATACTCCAATATTTACAAATGGATCAATTTTCTCATGAGATGAGTCGGGCGTAGTTCCTGACGATTTGATAAAGATAGATGACGAATATTACATGCTATATCATGGATATTCAAGGAACCATGGAGGGCAATGGAAAATGGGCATTGCAAAAACTGAAAACTTTGAGGATTGGGAAAGACACAGGGCCAACCCGATTGCAGAAATAAATACTCTAATGTTTACGAGTATTGAGGGAGGATATTTATTTCATTTTACAGGAGATAAGGCGAGTACTTCAAATACGAAAAATATTGGAGGAATATGCACATTCATGATAGATGAAATTTCCTTTTAATTTTAGTTTAACCCATCACATCCGCTAGTCAGGCTGCCTGAAATGGTGGACGCTGGGGGATTTGAACCCCCGGCCTTCTGGTTGCAAACCAGACGATCTTCCAGGCTGATCTAAGCGCCCCTAACTAGTGG
>PSPW01000041.1 GCA_004195615.1 Methanobacteriota archaeon
CCGTTGCCAACAGCAATGACCCGTATGTGTACGTTGACCGTTGGACGGATCGCATCATGAAATTCGACATGCATGCCCTACTCGGGATGACTGTGGAATGGTCTGACAACGAGGGGGGGACATGGATAGGCCCGACTCCTGCGACCGGTTGGTCGGTGCAGGACCATCAGACCATCGCCTCCTCCCCTTACAATGCGCTGTTGCACGAAACAACATGGGTGTTCTGTGTCAATGGGAACTATCCCTATCCCGTTTGCTCGACCAGCAACGACGGTGGTGCTACTTGGGGGCCGGAGGTTCCCGGCGCGCCGACTGACTGCAACAGCGGGGGGCTGACCGGTCACATGATTGGTTCCAACAACGGAAACTTCTACCGAGGAAACCCAGGTTGCAACGGGGAGGGATATTCGATATTCAGGAGCACCAACGGGGGCCTCACTTGGACTGAACATCCGCTTCCGACCGAAACCACCGGGACTGCCCAGACTTGGAACTTTGAGGAAGCACAGGTGTATCCCGACGAAGATGACAACGTCCACGCCATGTGGATGGGTTCGGACAACATGCCGTACTACAGCTATTCCACGGACGAAGGGGGCAGTTGGAGCGCGCCGCTGATGATTGCGCCGCCTGCCGGATTGAATGGAACGGGCTTCCCGGCCATTGCTGCGGGCGATGCAGGGATGGTGGCATTCGCGTATATTGGTGATTCCGGAGGGGACAATTGGAACGGATACATCGGCATGATTACCGATGCGTTCAGCACCAACCCACTGATTACCACCGTCCAGGTCAATCAGGTAGGTGACCCCTTGGACACCACAGCAGATTGTGGGTTCAACAGATGTGGAGGGTTCGGTGACTTCATCGACATTCTAGTCGATGAGCATGGTCGCCCGTGGTTCGGCCTCTCTCACAACATTGTCGACCAGGGGATTTACGGGACGATTGCAGTGGGGCCTTCACTCCGAGATGGTGTGACGGTGCAGGAGATGCCGATAGGCGGACCGAGCACACTGTGAGTCGGGCTCAGAATATATCTGGGACGAGCCCGTATGCCTGGTATGCGAAGCCGGCTGCGAATAGGAACATTCCCAAACCGCAGATCCCGAGTGCAATTCGATAAGCACGGGGTGAGAGTCTGCCTCTAGTACGATCGAAGAAGTATGCGATAGTTACCTTCACGATGATGATGGAGATCAGGAAGGAGAGGGCATAGGCGACCGGAGCGAGTGGCTCCTCGTCGGCGGCGGAAGCCATCAGTGGCCCTCCGATTAGGAACCAAAAGATGTACACGTTGGGGTTGAGCAGGTTGGTCATCACCCCTCTCCTGAAGGATCCTGTCACTTCCTTCTGGGCAATGTCTGGATCGGGCGGCTCGATCCTGAAGCAGTCTATTCCGAACCAAACCAAGAATCCGGCTCCAAGTAGTGAAATCACGAAGAGAATCGAGGGTTGTTCTGCGACCCAAGCTGACAGTAAGACGCTGACGATGATGAGTGGGCCATCGGTGAAAATCGGTGCAGAAGCCGCTCTGGCTCCAGCTGACCAACCCCCAGTAAGAGTCTCGCGAATCACCATCGTAAGTAGTGGTCCGGGGCGAATACCCTCGAAGAGACCGAGAGCGATCCCCGCCGCAGCGAGAGCCAGGATTAGGTCAGTTTGCATGTTCTAGCGCCTCGTTGCAATGGCAATCTTTGCCAGCAACTTCAGAATCTCTAGGTAGAGCCAGATTAGCGTGACCATTAGTCCGAAGGCAGCTCTCCACTCCATCTGCTTCGGAGCCCCTCTCTGAACACCTCTCTCGATGAAGTCGAAGTCTGCGACCAAACATAGGGCCCCGATGCCGACGACAAACAGTGAGAATGCAATTCCCCATGGGCCAGCACCGTGAATGTATGGAACATGGAACCAACCAGTTATCGCTCCCACCATTGAAACGATGTAAATCATCATGATTGCGAATACAGCTGAGGAGACTGCAATTGCTAGGTTCCTGTCCCAGCTAATTAGTCCGGCTCGGTATATTGCGAGCATTCCTCCGAGGATCATGAAAGTCAAGATGGCGGCGACTAATCCGATACCTGTTAGTCCAAGCGGGACCTCGAAATACCAAGTAAATCCTCCAATTAACAACCCCTGTAGTGCTGCATAGGTGCAGATTAGGATTGGATTCATTGACCCGGAGAACATGATTATGATTGCCACTATGAAGCCACCCAATGCCCCTAGAAGCATCAGGGGGGCGGACCCGGGCATGGAGAATGCAGTAGCTAAGGCGGTGGTGGTAGTGATTAGGAGCAGGATTCCGGTCTTCTCTGACACTCCCTCTATCGTCATCATGTTCGACTCGTAGCCTTCCCACCATGGTGCGTCCTTGTATGCAGACTTCTCGAAAGTCGAGTCGTTTAGTGCGGGGTTTCCTGAGCGGTACATTGGAACTCGGTTAGCGGTGCCCTTCTCAAGTGTTGGCCTGAAATCTGTTAGAGCATCGCTATCAAGTGCTGCCCGGTATAGCTGCCGGGTTCCCTGGCGATTTCGTCAGGAGTTCCCGTTGCCACGACGCCGCCGCCAAGTTCGCCCCCCTCTGGTCCTAGGTCGATTACCCAATCTGCGCACTTGATGACATCAAGATGATGCTCGATGATGATTACCGTGTGTCCATTGCGACGTAACCTGAGGAGGACCTCTATGAGTTGGTGTATATCCGACAGAGCAAGACCAGTAGTCGGTTCGTCGAGGATGTAAAAAGTGTGCTTTCTAGGGGTTTTATGCAGCTCAGTGGAGAGCTTGACCCTCTGAGCCTCGCCGCCCGAGAGTGTCGTCGCGGGTTGTCCGAGGCGAATGTAACCCAAACCGACGTCACGAATTGTCTCCACGATTTTGTGGATTCTGGGTTGATTCTCAAAGAATTCGCAAGCCTCGTCCACGCTCATCTCCAGGATGTCGTGGATTGTCTTGCCCCTCCACTTGACCTCTAGGGTCTCCCTCGTGTACCTCTTGCCCTTGCAGACATCGCAAGTCACCCATACGTCTGGAAGGAAGTTCATCTCCAGCTTTGTCGAGCCTGCTCCACTGCACGCCTCGCATCTGCCTCCCCTCACGTTGAACGAAAACTGACCGGGTTGGTATCCCCTCTCCTTGGCCATCTTGGTTTGGGTGAAGAGTTCTCTGATCGGTCCAAATGCCCCTGTGTATGTCGCAGGGTTTGATCTCGGGGTTCGTCCTATGGGAGATTGGTTAATCACGATGGCCTTGTCCACCATTTCCAAACCCGTAATGGAATCTACCGCTCCGGGGGTGGAGTCGGATCCATGCAATTCCCTCAAGAGAGCGGGTGCGAGGGTCTCTGTGACTAAGGACGATTTGCCTGATCCTGACACTCCGGTTACCGCTACCATGCAACCCAGCGGTATTCTGACTTCGATGTCCTGGAGATTGTTCTGCCTGGCCCCGGAAATTGTGATCCACCTGTCCTTAACCGGATCGACCCTGTCATTGGGAATTGGGATGCTTTGCCTTCCCGATAGGTATGCTGCAGTGATGCTCTCCTCGTTGGCTAGGAGTTCGTCGTATGTCCCGTTGACAATCAATCTCCCTCCGTCCTTCCCAGCTCCAGGACCCAAGTCGACCAGCCAATCGGCCTGCTTCATGGTAGCTTCATCGTGTTCTACCACTAGTAGCGTGTTGCCAAGATCTGTGAGTTCCCTCAGGGTCTCGAGAAGTCTGCCGTTATCTCGAGGGTGAAGTCCGATACTGGGTTCGTCGAGGACGTACATCACTCCCGTAAGCCGGGTTCCTATCTGGGTTGCCAACCGAATTCTCTGGCTCTCTCCACCGGACAGGGTGTTCGCCCTCCTATCCAATGTCAGATAATCCAGACCGACCAGTGCTAGGAAACGGAGTCTGGATTCAATCTCCTTGATGATCTCCGTACCGATGTACATGGATCGTTCATCCAACTTCTCCGTTGCACTTACTGTCACGCTGGATGGTGCTTCTCGGTCTAACTTTCCCCATGTGTCATCCAGGCCACCTAGTCTCCAATTCTGGACTACTGCTAGGGCTTCTAAAACACTGCACTTGGAGATTCCTGGTAGGTTTATTCCACCTACTGTAACCTTGCAAACGGCATCATTGAGTTTGTCACCGAGACAGTTTGTGCATGGCTCATCTGTCATAAAGGACGTGAGTCGGGATCTAGTGCGTTCCGAGCTTGTGTCCTTGTATGTCCGGGTGAGTCGTGAGAACACCCCCTCCCATGGTCTGGACATGGTGTAGGACGAGCCCTTCTCGGAGTTGAATTCGAAGTTGATCGCTTCGCCACCGGACCCATTGAGCATTATGTCCCTGCTGTCATCGTCTAGTTCCCCGAAGGGAATGTCGGTTGGGATTCCGAAGTGCTCGCATGTCTGAGTCATCTGGCTGCGATACCATCCGGACATCATGGAACGTCGGAATGGCCTGATGCAGCCCTCTCCCACTGTTGCTATTCTGTCGATGACGAGGTCGTGGGAGAATGAACGCTCCACACCCAGACCCTGGCAAGTCGGACAGGCCCCCAGGGGGTTGTTGAACGAGAAAACCCTAGGGCTCATCTCCGGGAGGAAAGCCCCATGGGTTGGACAGGCGAACTCCTCTGAGTAGGCGATTACCTCGCCCTCCTCTGTTCTGAATCGCTGCTCTTCCGAGTTGTCTTCTCCGGGCTTGGGTGAGCTGAGGCTCTCCACTGCAACAGACCCTGCCCCCAGCCTCAAACCAGACTCTACTGCTTCGGTGAGTCTCTGTCTGTTGGTTGGGGTCAAGAGCATCCTGTCGATTCGTACATCGATATCGTGCCTCAGGTTCTTCTCCAGCCTAAGGGGGTCTTCGAAACTGGCTTCTCTTCCGTTAACCTTGCCAACTAGATATCCCTGATCGACCAAGGCGGTGAACAGATCGGCGTGTGTTCCCTTCCTGTTCCTAATTGCAGGACTCCAGATAGCTATCCCATGACCCTCGAAGCGCCAAAGGACATCGTCTACTATCTCTTGCACAGTTCTCCTGCTCACCTCACGATCGCATTCGGGACAGTGAGGGAGGCCGACTCGCGCCCAAAGGAGTCGCATGTAGTCCATCATCTCGGTTACTGTGGCGACCGTGGACCTCGGGTTGTGGCTTCCCTGCTTCTGATCTATACTGATGGCGGGTGATAGCCCTTCTATCGAGTCGCAATCCGGCTTCTTCATCTGTCCGAGGAACTGCCTCGCGTAGGAGCTGAGGCTCTCCACGTATCGTCTCTGACCCTCTGCGTAGAGGGTATCGAATGCCAGACTTGACTTACCGGAGCCGGAAACGCCGGAGATCACAACGAACATCCCCCTCGGAATGCTGACGTCAATATCCTTGAGATTGTGAGTTCGAGCCCCCTTTACCTCTATCCAACCATGCTTGGAGAATCCGTTCTTCTTCCTGTCAGACATCGCATCACCTCGGCCCATGCCCGGGCAATCTTCTCAGAAGACATCGAGAGTGGTTTGCCTCCCTCTGTTTGCGAACCAAGATTGCGTGGCCTCCTCCGGGGACGAAACCCTAGAGGATACATATGAGATCGCTTCAGACAATGTGTCAAAAACCGTTGGCTTGCATTTCATCGCTTCTCTAACAGTCTCCCTGATTAGCCATACTCCGACCGGTGCCCAGTATCCAGGTCCGATATCTCGCCAGACCATGCATGCCCCTGACCTTCCGATAGCCTCCATGTGCTCTAGTACAGCTAGGCGGGCAGCATAGTAGGCACCTGTGATCGAGTTGGCATATTCCGACCTCGGTTCCATCTCCTCCCAATCATCAAGGACATTTCCTGTGGATCCCCAAACCGAGCCCTGGCACCATGCTTCCAGCATCTGGAACGCCCATAGTCCCGGGGCGAGGATGATGTGGAATTTGTTGTCCAAATAGCTAGCCTCGAAAACCATGGACTTGTCCAGTGATGGAAGATCCCTGACCCTCGCCCAGCACTGTCTAGAGAGTGTGTCGTCGGTTGCAGTAATCCCCCATCTGGTTGGAACCAGTTTCCTATTGTCCTCCTTTCCTAGGAGACCAGAAGACAGGATTCTAGAGATGTGTGCCTCTCCAATTCCGGAGGATGTTAGCTCTCCCATTGCTTCGTTTGCAAGGAGATCGGTCTCGTTTGCGACTGAGTCAACTTTCCTGGAAATGTTGGCATGACTGACAACATCGGCACTGACCAAATCGCCCGATGGACCGAGAGGAGTGCTCATCGTGTCGAAGGTGGGAGACCCGCCTATCGGAACCGGGCGATGGAAGTCAAGCTCGACATCCACTGCTCCAGAGGACATTGCGATAATCTGGGTGGTCTCGAGGATCTCATCGGGTTCTCTTGGGCTAGTTGTTGCCATTTTTCTACCCCCTGTTACAAGATTAGTGTGTCTAGCTGCCACTTCCTCCAGTGGGTCGCCGAAGAGGTCTGCTGGGTCGCCGCTGGATGGCATTTGACAATCTGACCCTTGAACCCAAGATACGCTGGGTCCGACTCTGACATTTGGATAGCCAAACCTCCCTACGAAAAGAGAAGGGGGGCTGGGTCCTGACATGTGGGCTAGAGCGGTAATCTCATTCTGCGGGAGTCTGCGCTTGATCTCAGACAGAAGCGGACATGGAGAAATTCCGCACATGCCCTTCGTACCTCTACACTCGATACACTCTGGGAACACAGGGGGAAATCAGAATCGGGCGCCCTTAGGGTTAATGGCTCAGCATAGCCATAGGGCGTCGATAGTCTCACCCTTATCGCAATCGGTATCAGGGGGGAGCAGGGAAAGTGCATTGTGCGCGACCATGCTGTGAATGTTGCCGCTTCCCTGGTGGGTCCTCGTGGAGCCGACCATGACATCTCCCTCTTGTCTGATTGAGATCCTCCTCATGCATAATTTGCCGGGAGCCCCTTTGAGTGACTCCTCCATCAGGACTCTGACTCTGTTTGCCAGTCTGGGACCAGAAGCTTCGTCGGATCCCATGCTCTTGGACATCCAAGGGGCGACCAAGACTGTGAAGACAATGTGGCTGCTTACTGGATTGCCGGGCAAACCGAATATTGGCTTTCCGTTCCAAGAACCGAAGAGTGGGGGCCCCCCCGGTCTCATCATTATCCTCCAGAATCGAACATCTCCTTCTTCCTCCATAATCCGTCTGACGATGTCCCACTTGCCCATACTAACTCCTCCGCTGGTGATGATGGCATCGCAGGATTCCGCGGCTTCGTCGAGTGCGTCTCTTAGGTTGTCAATACTATCTACTATCACGGATTAGGTCAAATCTCTGCGAAATGCCGCCCATCTTCTCGACGAGCGAGGAGATTCCGAACGTATTGGACTCGTATATTGCACCCTCGGGCAGTGGCTCTCCAGGAGGAGTCAACTCATCCCCCACTCCTATCACGGCTATCCTAGGTTTCCTTACCACACTCACATCACCGTGACCCATTGTTGCCGCGAGGGATATCGCCGCTGGAGTGAGAAGATTGCCGGAATTCAGGACTACGTTTCCCTCAAGGAGATTCTCCCCCTTCCTGCGAATGTATCCTGGTCTGGCTGGACCGTTGATTGCAACGCTGCCATTCTGGGTTGTTGAGTCCTCCACCATCACGATCGCATCGGAACCCT